>JAKSDA010000035.1 GCA_022360315.1 Pseudomonadota bacterium | reverse complement strand
CGCAAAGGACCACGTGCCCGTTACATTGGCGTTCGCAGGAATACGTACGATTTGCGACGCGCTGCTGCTGTCCAAAATCTCGAGACCATCCAACGCAACTGGCAGCATGACTAACGATTCAACCTGTTTGGTGCTCTAGGTAACGTGTATCTGCACTATGTGTTGGACCAGTGGTTCGAGCGAGAAGTGCTGCCAGAACTAACCGGCCACGCGCGGTTGATACGATACGCAGATGACTTTGTCATCGGTTGTTGCAGCCAAGAGGACGCAGAAAAGGTGATGGAGTGGCTGCAGGAACGGATGGCGAGTTATGGGCTGACGTTACACCCAGAAAAGACCCGACTGGTCCCCTTCAATCGGCCGAAGAAAGGGGAGAAGAAGCTGGGCAACGCGGACACCTTCGATTTGCTGGGGTTTACGATGTACTGGCATCGTACCCGAAGGGGAGGGTGGACCATGACGATGAAGACACGAAAGGCGAGTCTCCGCAGGGCCATTGGTGCCCTGGGTGAATGGTGCCGGCGCCACCGACACTTGCCACGAAAGGTACAACACGCCGCGCTCACGAGGCGCTTGAACGGCCACAACAATTACTTCGGCGTCAACGGAAACACGGCCAGCCTCAAGAAACTCCAAACCCAAGGAGTGAGGCTCTGGTTCAAGTGGTTGTGTCGTAGAAGTCAACGCAAGCGTCTGACATGGAAGGGATTCGGACAGTATTTGAAGGCGTTTCCACTACCCAAGCCAACGGTCCGAGTGCAAATTTGGGGCGTACGTCCATGAGGCTCTCTCAGCGGAGGAGCCGTATGGTGGAAATCTCCTAGTACGGATCTGAGAGGGGCACGGGAGGTAACTCCCGTGCCTACTCGACCTAAGCATCAAAACCAAGCTCCAGATCGCTCGGCAGACGCAGTCCTTCTGAATAGACGGTCAGTCGAGGATGGCACGAAGAGCTTCCAAGAGCAGTGTCGACACGTGTCGAGCATGAAGCTACATTATGCGCAACGTCTAGTGTCCGATCCAAAGGCGTTCATCGTTCCCGTTATCACCATGACCATGGCGATTGCGATCGCAAGGAGCAGACATGGCATTCATCTACCGTTCGATTCTTCCATGGATCGCCGTGATCGCAATGGCGACAGCCATTGCGTGCAGTAGCAAGAGACCGGTGGGCCCAGCGGGTGCAGCAGACAGAGGCACCGCAGCAAACCTCAGCAGGTGGCACGAAACCAGCCCAGCAGGCGATCTTCCGGCCGAGGCAATCCCCAATACGCCGGTCGGCGCGCGTATTCGCGGACTGATCGATGGCATCAATGCCAACAATCCCGACGTGACGCGCGCGTTTGTCGAATCCGCATTCTCCAAGGAGTTTCGCGACTTCGTGCCGATGGACATGCACATCCAAGCGTTCCAGATGATGTACAATCGGTCGGGAGGGTTCGAGTTCCACAGTATCCGGCAGAACGCGCAACGCACGGCAGGACATGTGACTGTTGCGATCGTCAAATCCCGCGCGACTGGCAGTTGGCACGATTTGGTGCTCGACGTCGATCCGGAGCCACCGCACCTCATTCGCGGGACCCACCTGGCGTTGGCGTGGCCGCCGGAAAAACGACCGAGCTCCGGTCCGCTCACCAGGACTGAGCTGGTCGAAGAGCTGCGATCGTTGCTCGGCAAGCTGGCATCCGCGGACATGTTTTCCGGCACTGTGCTGGTCGCCAGGGATGGCCAGATCTGGTTCAAGCAAGCGTTTGGCCTGGCCAGCAAGCGGTTCAACGTGCCGAATCGCGTTGATACCAAGTTCAACCTGGGCTCGATGAACAAAATGTTCACCGGCGTGGCCGCCGTCCAGCTGGCCGAGCGGGGCAAACTCTCACTGGACGACCCCATCAGCAAGTATGTGTCGACCGACTGGCTGGCAAGCGACATGGCCAGCAAGATCAAAGTGAAGCACTTGCTCACCCACACATCAGGACTGGGCACCTTCTTCACCGACGAGTTCGAGAACACAGCGCGGTTGCGGCTCCGCGACATCAATGACTACAAACCCATCGTTCGCAAAAGCACTCTGGCGTTTGAGCCCGGCACCGACTGGCACTACAGCAACACTGGCATGCTCCTCGCGGGCGTGGTCATTGAAAATGCCAGCGGTATGAATTATCACGACTACATTCGGCGCCACATCACCGGACCCGCGGGCATGACCAACACCGATTGCTATGACATGGATCAGCCTGTGACCAACCTGGCGATCGGCTATTCGCGCGATGTGTCTACAAAAACCGGTTGGACGAACAATTTGTTCAAGCACGTCGTCAAAGGTGGACCCGCGGGCGGTGGCTTCTCGACGGTCGAAGACCTGCTCAAATTCGACATCGCGCTGCGCTCGCACACGCTGCTGAATCCCACCCATACCGATATGGCGTTGAACGCCAAACCCAAGTTGCAATCGCCTGAGTACGGATTCGGGTTTGGCCATCGCGGTGGTCCTGGGAACCGTATCGTTGGTCACGACGGCGGGTTCGCCGGGATCAGCGCCAATCTCGATATGTATCTGGATTCGGGCTTCACTGTGGCCGTCATGTCCAACTACGATGCAGGCGCCATGCTTGTATCCGAGAAGATCTCAATGCTGATCGACCGCTTGAAGTAGGCGCGATTATCGAAGCCACACGCAGGGGCGCGGCTCGTTTGGAACAATGAGGAAAGGCGTTCATGGCGCTAGCACTGCCGTTGCTTCTCCTCGGCACCTGCATCCATGGCAACTGCGATCCGGGGCCTTACAGGCAACCACTCGCAGCACAGACGAGACACCTCAACAACGGTGCGGGCAGTGGAAAAAATGCTTCCGTTTCGGCTGGTTGCACTGACAACGACAGGGCCGAGGACGTCCAGGAGGACCAAGAAGCGGGCGCAACGCGCACGCCTAAAGACTTCGCGTCCTCGAACATATCCGTTACGATCACTCGAACAACCTCCGAGAACGTGTATGCCGAAGCTTATCTATGTTGCCGATCCGATGTGTTCGTGGTGTTGGGGATACAAACCGACTCTCGACACCGTGCGGGATAAGGTGGGCGACTCCGTGGACATTCAATACGTAATGGGGGGATTAGCACGCGATTCAGACGAACCGATGCCGGCGGAAACGCAGGCCTACGTCAAGGGTCAGTGGGACAAAGTGGCCCAGAAAACCGGCGCCGCATTCAACTGGGATTTTTGGGACAAATGCAAACCAAGGAGGAGCACGTATCCGGCTTGCAGGGCCGTGATCGCTGCATCCCTCCAGGGAAAGGCGGCGGAACGCGCAATGTTCGAAGCGATCCAGCACGCCTACTATCAGGAGGCGAGGAATCCGTCCGATGTCTCCACCCTTCTGGAACTGGCCTCGGAACTGGGATTGGATCAGAGGAAATTCGCCGAGGATCTGCGCTCGGAAGCAGTGGAAACTCTGCTGCAGGAGGGTTTTCAGCTGCGACGATCGCTCAACGCGAATCAGTTTCCCTCCTTGATTCTCGAAGCCGGTGGCGTCCATCACTGGGTCACCACCGGGTATGCCGATTCCAACACCGTCCTGAGACGTATCAACGAGGTGCTGCAACCATTGGCCAGCGACACCTAGCAGGGTATCCGGGAATGAAGCTATCACAGAGACAGCTCCCTCGAGCAACGATATAGCCAATAAGGAAGAGAGCCGAGTTCTCCGGTTTTGAGAAACCGAAAACTTCGAGGCAAGCAACCGAAACAAAACCACTTTCCGCCACCACCCCAGTTGCCAAACCGTCCCACTCGCGCCGCTAGTTGCACTCGACGACTCGATCGACCGCGCGACCAAAGGCAACAACACCGCGGCCAAGTAACGAACAATCGCCGGCGATGCCAGTTACCGGCGGCTGTAGACCAGCCGATAGCGCACCGGTGTATCGAGCTTGTCGCTGGCCAGCTCGATGTCGACGGTCATTGTCTTGCCGTCCGCGCCCAGGCGATAGGTCGCCGTGCGCCTGGTCTTTCCTTGTTGCAAGGTCTGCACAATGGACGAACTCGCGACCTTGTGCGAGAGCAGGGCGGACTTGCCGTTGCCGATCTGGATCGTCCGGACCGTGCCAGAAGCCGCGGAACGAGCCTTGCGTCCGTTCGTCCGGCAGGCGATCTCGACGTCTTCGCCGACCAGCGCGATATCGACTCGCAAGCACACTCTCTGCTGGGCGCGCAGCCGGTCGCGGACCTTGCCGCGGATGAAAACGCTCAGGTTGGCCAGCGCTCGCTCAATGCCGTTATGGGCAGATTTCTGAGCAAACTTTTTGTCCTTGATAACATACGCGCCGACCATCTCGGCCAATGCCTGACTACCAAAGCCAGCCACGAGAATCAGAGTCGTACACAGAACAGTCAATTGTTTCATGGTTCACCACCCTGCACGTGGTCCAACGTCGCCGGACCGACCGTGCACGATCGATACACCAGGTCAAAAGGCAAATATCGAGCCATAAGAAAGTGCAGTGAGTTCCAGCCGGTTGGAACGGCCATGCGGGGCGCCATTGACAGCTCTCCATGGACCGGCCACAGCAGCGAGCTGTGACTGGCGCAGCAGCGAATCCGTCCGACCTTGGTGACTAGGGAGCAAATTGTCGCGATCAAGCCGGTTTCTTGACGGGATCTGGCGGCGGATTGCGTGAACCGCCTACGGCCTGCGCGGCCGGGTAACGAGCGAGGTCGTGACCACTGACGGGCGTCGCTTCACCCTCGGTTATCGCTACAACGCCGACGGCTCGCCATCGGAGCTCGTAAAGATTCAGAATCCGGCGCTGCGCCGACTGATCGAGCGGGTTGGGCCCTCATTTCGCTTCGCTCATGCCAACGCGACCAAGAACGCGGTCAAGACCGGTCAGCTCTTGCTGAAGAACGCGGGCAAGATGGGTTCGACCTCGATACCGACTGGACAGGAAGACTGAGTACATCTCCCACGTGCATAGCATTCGGCATTGTGGCCGCCCTGGCCCGCGAGCGCCGGGATGATCACGACAGCCCCTTGTTCGAACGCAAAACGCCTGCTGCTATCAGAGGTCGGATATTCACCTTGACGCCGTCGTCGAGGTCGGGATCCCAGCCCTGGGACCTCTCGTCGCCCGACTTCCAGGGAGTGAGGATGCGCAAATCGCCGGGGCCCTCGGGCTCAGCCCCGATATGGCCTTCCCGGATACGGCGCAGCGCCTCATCGAGTGCCTGGATCTCCTCGAAGCGGGCCTGCCAGTCCAGGCGGTCGTCGGTGCGCTCTTCCTTGAGCGCCAGGGCGGACTCACGGCGCGCGCTTTCCATGGCGTCGCGCACGTAATGGGCGCACAGCTTGCCCATGCGGTTGCTGTCGAATTTGTGATAGTCCACGAGCGCGGCGAACGCGCAGGTGGCGGGGCCCTGGGCGGACGCGATGTGCCAGAGGATGGGCCGGCGCTTGTACAGTGATACGTGATACTCGAAGAACACGCTGTCCAGCCACTCGGCGATACTCTTGCTCCGACGATAGCCCTTGACGCTGTTCTTGAGCTCGTTGGTGGTGTCGATCTCGACTTGGTTGGGATCCTGGCCCGGAAAGAGCGCTGCCAGCTTGCCGTGCACGCGGTCGAGCAGGCTGGTCTGGCCCGCGACAGGCGAGAAGGGAACGATGCCGTCTTCGTCGTCGGCCACGACCAGGGCAACCACGTAAGAGAGCAGGCGAAACACATGCTCCATGCGCTTTTGCGCGAGCGATTTGTTCTCCATCTGCGGCCATAGGATCTCAGGCGGCCTGGCACCCAGTGTTTGCTCGATGATGGTCCGCGTCTTGTTGGCAATCTTGTAGAGCTCGTAGGCCAGGTCGTCGAGCCCGGCGTACAAGGTCTGGATGCGAGCCTCGCGGTTGGCTTCGTAGGTGGCCAGTTGCTCCAGGCGTGTGGGGATGGCGGCAGTAGTAGTGATGAGGTCATCGCGCAGGAGCCAGGGAAGGCGAAAGCGAGTGGATATCTGGTTGCCTTCGTCCCAGGATGCCTTGGCGTCGTGGATGGCCTCGGCGATCTCGGAGATGCGCGCATGTTGGTCTTTTTTCGGTTTGGGAATGGGCAGGCGCTTGATCACGCCAACTTCCCAGGACCCGAATGACATCAGGCCGCGCAGCAGGTATTCGGCGGCGGTGGTGTTGGCCAGACCGAGCAGAAACCAGGTGTCGCTCTCGCGCGCGAGAAAGAGAGCTGGGCCTTTGTCGGCAAAGATACAACCCGATGGCATGACACGCAAATTGAAGCCGCGTTGGGTGCGCCGTGGCCAAGTGAGGCCGGCTTTGAAATAGTAATCAAGGGCCTCTGGTCGCTGTTGTGGCCTTCCCGTGCGCCCAAACCAATTGTGGAACGATTTTCGTGTTGCATCCCATGCTACCCGCAGATAGACGTCGCAATAGAATCTCGAAAACGGTCCTCCTTTCGCAAACGGTACATAGGTACGAGTCTGGTGCGATGAGCGGGGACCTATTTCCCACCAGTGCCGTACCAACCGTTCGTCCTCAGACGTATGCGCACCGAGTTTGGCGTCGCCTACTATGGGGTCAAGAGCTGGTGCATCGCGAAAGATGTGCGCCACGAGCCCCACTCTACGATATGCCAGCGGAGCACCATCGATGGTCGCAAAGTCACGACATGCCACATCGAAACGTACGCGTTCCGCATCGCTGCGCAGCGCCCGCACAAACATGTTCTCGCGCTGATCGGGCTTTTTGTTACTGCCGCGAAACCGCTCGAGGTCGAAGAAGGACGCACTCTCGCCCTCGGTCACTGCGGAAGACGCATGCTCGGTCTGCTCGTAGGTGGTGTCGATGCCCTCGCGCGCCTGCGTGGCGCGCAGCGTCGAGATCATCAACTCTCGGCGAAGATGTGGTCGACCCAGGATCTTGCCGATGTTCACTCGTGGCCGCTTCTTAGCGCCCATGTTCGGCCTCCCAGCGATCGCGCATTCGCTCCTGCCATTCGGCCACAGGCCACTTGGTGGGACCATCGCCTTTGTGCCGGTCTGTCACAGGGCACCTCCACGCAGCACGATGGCAGCCGCTTCCACGGTAGCGTCATCGAGAATGCCGAAGCCCAGGTCGAGCAAGGCCACGAGCGGATTGCGCTTGAGCAGGATCTCGGTGCGCAGTTTGGAGAATGTGGTGAGGTTGAAGAATGTGCGCGAGACCAGGGCGCCTACATAGCCTTCGCGCTCGACCAAACGTGTGGCACGGTCGATAAAGGCCGCGTAGATATCGTTGTAGGTCAAGGGGTATGCAGCCTTGACCAGTTTCTTGACCCCGGGCAAGAATGCGCCATACGGTGGATTCATAACCACCACGTCGAAACCTCGGCTCAGGACTCGCACCAGGGCCAGGCCATGGGCTGTATCCTGAGCGAACAGGCGATCCGCTGGCTCAGTATGTCGGGCGGCCGACGCTTCTTCGATGGTGGCCAGAAGCTCGTCCTGGATGTTCCGGGCTTCGCGTTCGAGAATTTTGCGCTGCAGTACGAACTGGTCGGCGTTTGAGGATCTGCGTTGTCGTCGGATGATTCCGGTGAGCCGCTTGGCGCGGGCACGCTCTTGCACCCAGTCATCGAGTGCGTTGTTCAGCTGCTCATGGACCACGACCAGGCTGCCCAGCTCGCTCACGTTGTCCAGGTTGTCCCACAAAGCCTGGAATACCCGCTCTGCCAGGTGACGCCGGGCTTCTTCTTCCGCTGTATCCCGCGGTTGCTCCCGGCGCTGACTGTCGAGAACCCGTTTCACCAGGCTGCGGACCTGGGCTTGTTCCAGCTTCACGGCATTGGCCACCACCAGATTCGCGCGCCGGATGATGACCTCGTGCGGTGAATGTCCGTGTTCGAGTGCGGCCTCCTTGGCGGTGAGCATGAGCGAGAGCGCCGCGATCTGGACGGCGCGGGGATCGATATCGATCCCGAAGAGATTGTTCTCGACAATGGCCGCTGGAATATCGCGCTCGTCCGCGATCGATGGCTCGGCCGGCCAGCCATCTTGTCCAGCGTGCTCGATCTCGTCGACATACATGCGGTGGAACAAGCCGAAAGCATACTGGCCAAAATGCATGGTACCGCACGCGGGATCGAGGAGCGTGATATCGCGTGCCCGCTTGAATCGATGTAGCTGGTCGTCGTCGCCCCAGTGCTGGTAGCGCAGCTTCTCGGCCGTGCGCGGGACCAGATAATCGGCCACGGGCGGAGCCGAGGGATCCCGGTCCTCGGCAAGCGGTGGTGGTTCTTTGGGAGCCAGAGCCGAGTCTGGATGCATCTGGATCCACAGGCGTCCCAGCGTATTATCAACCAGCGCCTTGACCACCCACGAGGGAGTGTAGAACTGATTGATCACCGCCAGCTCGTGGGACGAGCGCGGGCTTCCCTGGGTCTCTTCGCGTATTCGCTTTTTCTCGGCTCGGTTGAAGAACTGATACACCCAGCCGAGAAAATCGCGAGCGCGATACGCCCCGGGGGGCACCGCATTGTTGATGAGCTCGATGACCTTGTGCAATGTACCGAATGTCGGCCACAGGCAGGCGTACTCGTCATCTGGATCGAAGACAATGTGGATCTCGTGGGTGAGATGACGGAACGCTGCGGTGAGCCCATCGCGCCACAGCGTTTCTTCCGCGTCGTCCTGGTATTTGTAGCGGCTGCCGCCAGCTTTTCGCAGGTCGCGTAAATAACGCGAGTACGCCTGTCCGGGTACCGGCGTGAGCACCTCGGTCTGCTCGGCTTCTGCCGACTCGTCGGACGGCTTGCCGGGTGGCCTGGGCGGCGGCAGGTACAGGAGCTTGCGTGCTTCCATTGCCTTGAGCCCGACCAGGCGGTTGAGCAAGGTGTAGGCGAGCTCGCGCTTGACGTTGTCGTATCTGCGTTGTGGGCTGCCTTCGATCCGTGCATCGCGGGCGAGCAGTGCCTGGACCCGATTGCGCGTGGTCTTTGCCTCGTCCGACAGACGCATGTCCCCCAGCGGCGTGTGCTTGCCATCAGGCTGCAGGCCCAGGCGGTCGAGCTGGGCTGCAAACTCGTCTTCGAGTAGCTCGCGCAGCTTGGGCACCCAGTCCCGGACCGCTTTTTTGTGCGCGTCGGTGAGCCCAGCCGCAGCGGTGACCGGCTCGTTTTCGGATGTGGTGGTGGTCTCGGTCACCGTTGCCTCGTACTACTCCACGACTACCACAAAGCCGTCGCGAATCCTGGCCTTGAGTTCCTCAGCCAGCTTTTCGACCTGGTCCTCGGTGGTAAATCGCCGGCCTACGAGTGTGCTCGCCCGCCAGGTGAAACGTTTCTCGGCGGGATCCTCTGGCTGGATCAGCGTGTGAAGTTCAGCTTCCACTTGTGCCCGGTATGCAGGCAAGGCCACACGAGCTTGCTCGAGCTGGGTAAGGCTACGGCGCCGGGCGGCATCGAGGAGTGCATACAGTGAGGATACCTGCACTGCCGGATAGTGACAGGCCCGGTTCGGACCGAAGAGTCCTTCGACCACGGCATCGCGATCCCCGGCGGGTGCCGCGGCGTAGGCCGCGCCTTGCTCGATGGCGGCTCGAACGCCATCGGCTTGCTCGCGCACGCCGTCGTAGGCTTGCTCGTAGGCCCTGCGATAGGCGTTGAACGCCTGCTCGATGCTAGTCCGCATATCGCGCCAGCGCTCGACCACTGTACGCTGCTCGATGAAGGTCTGCATATCGTTGCACGCCTGTGCAAATGCAGCCGCATTGGGATCGCTCTCGGGCAGGGGATGATGCTCGGCCAGGTCCATGAGCTGGCGCGCGGCTGCCAGCTGGTCTTGCCGATTGTCGTCCAAGAATGCGTGCAGGGCTTCGAGGGCTTTGTGCAGCTCACGCCACTGAGGCTCGGCGTCCAGGAAGGCAAGTACAGCGCGTCCGGGATCGTGCACGGTCATGGCTTCGGTGAGCGTGGGCTCGGCCTGGAGGATGTGCTGGCTGATCGGCACGCCCTGCTGGTCACGCAACCTCGCCCTCTGAAGGTTGTCGCGCAATTCCCGGCCCAGCTTGCGCACGGCGTCGGCGATCGCGTTGCTCGACTCGGCTGTGCCGGTCACGCCCATGGCGATGAGTGCACGATTGGCCTGTTTGAGCTGGTCGATGGTGGGGCCGACGCCTGCCTCGCGGATGTACAATCTCTTGAACGCTGTGATCTTGAATAGGTCTGTGCTTCCCGCAAAGCCATAGATGGGAGTGACCCCCCCTGCGCTCTGGCGTTCGAGGTACACGGCGCCGCCGCGAAAGCACGCCGCCACGACCAGCCTGACCAGCTGTCCAGGCCAGCCGAATGGCGGTCTGGCGAATCCGCGGAATCCGCGCCGGTCTCTGGCATCGAGGAGTACCGCACCGGTGGCATCGTCCCCTTCGTCGGTCAGATCGCGAATCACTTCCAGAACCTGGCCAACCAGAGCGGATTCTCGCTGCAAGCTGCCCTGGGTGTCGAAGAGATCGAGATCAGGGGCGACCTCGTGTAGCGATTTGGTAGCCGGATTGAACAAAGCCTTGAGCTGCTTGGCCAGATCAACGTGGCGATCGGCGATGGCAAAGCGGGGATAGATATTGGGAATGACCGATGTGAGGGCAGCACTCAGGGGTTGGAGTAGATTGGCCGAGCCGTCGAGATCGACCTGCTGCCTGCCGTAGTACAGCGTTCCGTGTAAGAACTGGCGTTCGATATCGCGGCAGAGAGCGCCACGCAGATCGTCGCGCTCTTTGCGTTTCTCGGCCAGGGCGTCACGGGTATCCTTGCATCGGTCTGCGGTGAAACGCTTGTCGCTGGTGACCTTGACCAGCGCCTCGTACCGTTTCAGTCGGCTTTCCAGCTTCTTGGACGTCTGCGCGATCCACCACACGACCTTGCCCTTGGCACCACTGGCTTGATTGTGCCGGCGGATCTCGGCTTGTTCTCGCATTCTGCCTGGCGCCAGTGGGCTGAAGAACCGGACTTCGAGCTCGGCACTGCTGTCGATGGTCTCGCCGTCCAGGGTCACGGAAAAGGCAAACGGCAAATCGGTCTTGCCGTGGCCGACTGTGAAACTGGCCAGCTTCTTTTTGCTGAGCACATCGATCTTGCACATCTCCTGTGACCTGCGGCGCACGGTAGCGAGGCTGATACTGCGCGGGCCACCTGGGCGGACCATGTCCTGGATCGCTTGCTCGATGGTGCGCTCGCGCTCGTTGAGATACTTCCACTCCCCTGTAGCCTCGTCCAGAGATACGTAAACGCCGATTTTACGATCGGCACCAGGATCTTGCAGCAGCCCGGGATTTTGCAGCAACTGTAATGTCTCGGTCACTTGCTCGCGAAGGGCTGGTAGATCAGTAGAAAGATCATGAACCAGCAGCTTGGCCAAGGTCTCGGGCACCCGCGGGACCCAGGTGATTTGCTGGATCAGCCACAAGACACCGAGTACGCGCGATGGCGCGATCGGTGGGCCTGGCACGTGTTTATCCGCCTCATGGATCGCGCGCACGCCAGATGCACCGAGGTACTCCTGAGATTCGAGATCGCCTTCGACTGCGCGGAAGATCTGATCGAAGCCAACGACGGTACCTATTTCGCGATCGGCAACTTCCTGGAGGGAGTCCATGATCACAGAGATCATCGAGCGAACTCGTCCGGACACGCGGAAGCCGGATAATGACTCAAGGATGTCCTGGGCCAGCCGAATCTGATGGGGCAGGAACGGGTAGCAGTCGATGAAGGCGCGTTCCGTCGACGTACCCAGGTGGCGGCCGGCCTTGATGTCGGAGAGCGTGGCAATGTGACCTTCGCGTTCGCGATAGAGTTGGCTGAGAGCCTTCTCCTCCGATGGGTGTTTCTTGAGAATCCGTTCGCATACGACCTTGTCGATTTGATCGGAGATGAGGTGCGGCCTGAGATCGAAGCGAGCATTCAGTCGTCCGACCAGCGCGGGTTGAAAACTGGTGCGATCGACGACTCGCTCCAGATCTTGCTGGCTGGTGACGATGAGCCACACCTTGCCCTTGCCCTTGTTGCCGAGCATTTCTGCCAGGCTATTGAGCTCGCTGATCTTGTCGGTGGAATCGCTGATGAACGCGCCCATCTCGTCGATGACGAACACCAAGTGCTGAACCTTGCCGCCATCGGTCGGCTGCGCATCGGTCCACGCGATCAGCTCGTCTGCGATACTCTCGGCGGTGATCGTCTCCATGGTGAAGAGATCGCTGAGTGCCCGTTTGGCAGTCTTGGCATCCGGATATTCACCGGGATCGACCTCTGGCAAAATCCTGGCGAGCCGTGCGCGAACCGTGGTCCAGTCATCGCGACCCTGATCGCTGTCCCACCGCGTGCCGAATGTATTCCGATATACCTCGGTAAGGCGTTCGTAGAGACCGCGCTTGATGAGCTGTCGCTCGAAGCGGGCAATCGTGAGATTCTCGGACAAGCCGAGACTCCGATAGAACTCGGACAGGACGATCTCTCCGACCGAGTTGGGGTTCGTGAGGGACTTACGGCTGTTGATCTCGAATGCGATCGTGCGGACCCGCGTGGTATGCGAGACCTCTTGCAAACGTCGGCGCACGTTCTTGCCCCGAGGAGTTTCGGACAGATGTCGGCTGAATACTTCGATGCAACGCTCACCGGCGCTGGAGGATCCGGGGTTCAAGGTCTCGTCCTGCAGGAGATGACCGAGAACCTTGGCGAAATGCGATTTGCCTGAGCCAAAAAAGCCCGACACCCATATGCCCATGGCGTCGCGACCCTTGCCGCCACGGCGCAAGACATCGCTCGACTTGGTGAACGTATCCAGGATACTGGCCAGCTCACGCTCGATGGAGTCGGTGACAACATATTCTCGGATTTCGCTGGCCAGTGAGGCGCGATCGAACACCTTGACCACGCCTTCGACCTTGACCCCGATATCTCGCCTAATGAGATCGCGTATTCGAGTCATGCGCCGAGTCCCTCCTGCTATCTCAATGCTGAGCTGATCAGTGCCGGTACAATCTGACGGCCAGACAGTTGCTGCCATCAGCTCTTCAGCTCCGGGTCAGCGCGGCTTGAAGAGCCACTCCACCGCGGTGTACGGTGCGCCGCTTTGGGAGGCGACAATGGCGGGCAATCGGGTCCCGTCCGCGGTCGTGAAATACTCCACGGGAGGGGGCACGCGGCCGCGGACGCGGCTGGGGACCTTCCAGAACAGGCCGTAGAGATGATCGCACTCGTTCTTGGGCGGATCTGGAGGCATCTGGCCGACTAGCGCGCTGCAATCCTTGTTGGTCAAATTCTCGACCCAGTCCAGCTTTTGTGACGAGGCGATGACGAACATGGTGTTCATCCGCGCCTGCTCTGCGGTCAGGATATGACCCGCCGGCCAGGGAGTCCGGATGCCTCCCTCGGCGCCCTCACCGGGCCTCCACTGTCCCATCTTCCAGTATTCCGCTTGGCGGAACGCCCCGACCGCGTAGAGCCACGCCTCATCCGAGACCTCCAGCTGCAGCCGCAGGCGATCGCCCGCCTTGATCGGCGTCGGCACCGGCTTAGTGGCAGCATAGGACGCAAAGAAGCTGTCTGGCTGCGCATGCTCGACACTGGCGAGCCCTTTCATCGAAATGTTCGTGTTCATCTCGCTTCCCTGTTGTTGCTCCGGGGTATTCTTGTCCTTGTCATCGACGCCTTGGCCCCTCGATTATCGCGCTTCGGAGCGCGGTCCGGATTCGGGCTCGGTTTCGCAGCTGAATGGCTCGCAGACAGATGTCGAAAGCGACAATCTTGGAAGCAAGCCGCAAACGCCTCCAGAAGCCCAGCACGCTCGGCTACCTCACGCAGAAGCAGCAATCCACTGTCGGAACTCACGTGTTCTCGCCGCAGCGCTTGACCTGCCGACGGACGAGCGCGCTCGCATCGCGCATGAATTGTCGCTCAGCCTCCGGCAGAATTACGCCGGCGCCGTTTCCGCTTCCGCTCGTCAAATAGCCCGATCTCCTCGGCAAATTGCTCCTCCATCATGTCGTCCACCGTGGTGCGCAGCGAGTCGAGCTTGCGCAACTCCTCACGCTGAAACTCGGAAAATGAACGATAGACTCGTGGGAATGCTGTCATCAGTCGTGGCCTCACATCATTGGGTTGGTTCTTCTCGGGTTGATTTCTCGGGAGGTTGATTCGGGGCGCGATTGCCCAATTAACCTACCTATACCTACATTTGAGTACACAATTGATCGGCCGCCTCCCCGCAGCCAAATTTTTTCCTCAGATTCGTCTCAACATCCTGATATTATTTGATATCATTTGAATTCTTGGCGCTTTGGGGCTGTTGCGCGTCAGGGGGTCATGCTACTCAACGTCAACATGGCGCGGATCATTGCAATCGCGAACCAGAAAGGTGGCGTGGGCAAGACCACCACGGCCATCAACCTGTCGGCTTCGCTGGCCAGCCGAGGTCAGCATGTGTTGCTCGTCGACTTCGATCCCCAGGGCAATGCGTCCTCGGGGGTGGGATACCCGAAGAATCGCATCGAGTTATCGATCTACGATGCATTGATCGGCGACGTGGCATTTACCGACTGCGTGAGGCCGACCGGGATCACGGAGCTTTTTCTGGTCCCGGCGACGACCGATCTGGTTGGTGCCGAGATCGAGCTCATCGGCTCTCGGGGTCGAGAGCGTTTTCTCGCCAACGCATTGACCGAGGTGACCGGACGGTTCGACTACATTGTGATCGACTGTCCGCCATCGCTGGGTATCTTGACCCTGAACGCGCTGGTTGCGGCCCACGCGGTCCTGGTTCCCATGCAGGCCGAGTACTTTGCACTCGAGGGACTATCGGCCCTGCTCACCACCATCGAGCAGGTCCGGCAGGCGTTTAATCCCGGCCTCTCGGTCGAGGGTATTTTGTTTTGCATGTACGATCCGCGGACCAACCTGGCCAGCCAGGTGCGCGGCGAGGTCGAGGAGCACATGGCTGGCATCGTGTTCAAGACCGTAATCCCGCGCAATATCCGCGTGAGCGAGGCGCCCTCGCACGGCAAGCCGGTCCTGCTCTACGACCTTCGCTGCGTCGGCACGCAGAGCTATCTAAACCTGGCCGATGAGTTCTTGCAGCGCCAGATCCGTCCGGCGCCTCCGGCGGCTGTCGCTGCCGGCGCGGTCGCCGCTGTCGACACTGCATTATGAGCAATCCACCGAAACGGCGCCTCGGCCGGGGACTCTCGGCTCTTCTTCCGGCAACCGGCTCGGCCGCGCCGCCAGATGCGCGCGCCGTAGATGGTGCGACCGGGGGGCAGGATGCAGCTTCTGGCAATGCCCAACCAGCGCGGCGCATCTACTTCGAGGCCCCGATCGAGGACGTTTACCCCAATCCCGATCAACCGCGCAAACGATTCGAGGAAGCCGAGCTCGATGAGCTCGCGCAATCGATCCGAGCACACGGCGTCATCCAGCCGCTCATCGTGCGCACTCGAGCCGAGGGTGGCTACTATCTCATCGCTGGCGAACGGCGCTGGCGCGCGGCGCAGCGGGCCGGTTTTCACGATGTCCCGGTGGTCGTGCAGGAAGTCGCCCCCAAGGAGGCGTTCGAACGCGCCCTGGTGGAAAACCTGCAGCGCTCCGATCTCAACGCAATCGAAGAAGCCGAGGCGTTCCGCCGCCTGGTCGACGAGTTCGGCTACACCCAGGAGAAGGTCGCCGAGCGGGTCGGCAAGGAGCGCAGCACCATCACCAACAGTCTGCGTCTTTTGCGACTGCCGAAAACAGTCCGCCGCATGGTCGAAGACGGAGAGTTGAACATGGGACACGCCCGGGCCTTGCTCGGGCTCGATAGCGAGGCCGAAATCGAGACGATGGCACGCAACGTGGAGAAGCGGTCTCTGTCTGTGCGGGCCACCGAGGACATGGTACGCAAACGTACCCAAAAAAGTGCGCCCAAGTCGCAACAGGTCCAAAAAAGCGCCTCGGTTCGCGATCTGGAAGAGCGGCTGACCAAGTCGCTCGGCGCCAAAGTGCAGATCACCGAAGACAAGCGGGGCAGCGGCAACGGAGGACGGGTCGAGATCCGCTACTTCGACCTGGACGACCTCGACAGATTGCTCGATCGATTGCTCGATTGAACAAAAACGCATCTCATTGTGCAACCGACGAAGCGTTTCGGCTGCGAGGCCAACAGCCGAGGCGGCCGGCAGTCCGGCCATGCCGGGCCTCGCCCAAGAATGACAGCCCCGGTGCAAGACGGTCGGGCCGCGCACAGTCACCTCGCATCCGCGCCAGCGTAACCGTGGGCAAGATCAGCTGAGGTCACGGCGCAACGCCACAAGACTTGGCCCGATGGTTACCACGCGTGATACTGACGTCGATGGAATCACGCCGGCACCAGCGGATCCCGTATGTGGTCGAAGTGGAGTTTCGAACCGCCTCGTCCTTTTTGATCGCCTATTCGGTCAATCTGTCCCGAGGTGGCATCTTTCTCAAGACATCGCACAAACTCTCCGTAGGTGCGCCAGTCGCCTTGCAGTTCTCGGTCCCGGGCGCGGGGACGATCCGGCTCGAAGGCCGGGTAGCCTGGCAGCGCCGCGAACATCGGGGCGAACCGGGAAGCCCGCCGCAAGGCCTGGGCATCGAGTTCAAGAACATGGACGATGTTTTGGGCTCGGTCATCGATCGTCTGGTCAGCGAATTCCAGGGCGTGCGCACTGTGGTCGTATCGCCGGGCACGGATGAGACAACACTGATCATCCGTATGATCCGCGGAGTGGTGTCGACCGCCGATATCACCATTGCCCACAATGTCGCCAGCGCCGGCCAGGCGCTCGCCAATGACGTAGATGTGGCCATCGTCATGGCCAGCGCGCCGTTTGCCTTCGACTTCGTTCATCAGGCCAAGAATCGGGCTCGGCCGGTTCCCGTGGTCGCGGTGGCATCAACCCGTGTAGCACACCAGCAAGCCGTCGAGGCTGGCGCCGATGAAGTGGTCGATAACCCGCCTTCGTTCGTCGCATTTCAAACCGCGCTGGTACGCGCACTCGGACGTCCCATGGCGGTGCGCTGAACCAGCTGCCACACCTCATCCAGAAGGTTTGGCCCGCAGCTGGGCCGCAACCACAGTATTGGCCAGCAGGCTGACAATGGTCATGGGCCCAACTCCACCGGGCACCGGTGTGATGGCACCGGCCCTTTCGACTGCTGCGGCGAATTCGACATCGCCGACCAGCTTGCCCTCGGCAGTGCGATTGATCCCCACATCAATGACCACGGCACCCGGCTTGATCCACTCGCCGCGGATCATTTCGGCGCGACCCACTGCAGCGATCACCACGTCAGCACTGCCCACCACGCCGCCGAGGTTTTGGGTCCGCGAGTGGCACACAGTCACGGTGGCGTGGGCATTGGTGAGCAACATGGCCATGGGCTTGCCCACGATGTTCGACCGGCCTACGACAACGGCATTCTTGCCGGCCAGTTCGACACCGCTCTCGGCCACAAGACGCATACAGCCCAGCGGAGTTGCTGCGACAAAGCGAGGTCTGCCCTGGGCGAGCAGGCCGATGTTCTCGGGGGTAAAACCGTCGACATCCTTGGCCGGAGAAATGGCGTCCTGCACGACAATGGGATCGATCTGTTCGGGCAAGGGAACCTGAACGATGAAGCCATCGACCGCGGAGTCGCGGTTGAGTCGGTCGACCAGGGCGAGTACTTCGGACTGCGTGGTATCACCGGGCAGGCGGTGTATTTCAGCAGTTACACCGAGTTTTTCGGCCGCCCGGCCCTTGTTTCGCACATAGATGGCGGACGCTGGATCGTCGCCCACCAGAACGACCGCAAGGCCGGGGGTCACGCCCTTGCCAACCAGAGACTCGACCTCCCCCGCCAGCTCGTTTCTGATCGCTGCAGCCAGTGCTTTACCGTCCAGGATTTTCGCAGTCACGCGGCGATTCTAAACATTCAAGCCTGGGTTGTAATCACGGCAATGCACGAACTTTGCCCCGAAAAATCGCCCACACACGATCGGCCGGCATCAAGCCGCCGTGTTGTTCTTGGCGGAACCGGACGAAGACGAAGACGAAGACGAAGACGAAGAGTCGCTTCCCGAGCCCGAGCCATCCGACGTTTTGCTCGTGCTCGCACTCTCGGACTGCGAAGCCGAGCTGCCCGATTCCTTGCCCTCGCTCGAGGTCTTGGACTCCGCGCTTGTTGCCGAGCTATCTTGCGCTGAACTGTCCTTGTCGGGCTTGGCCGACGAATACAGGTCTTTGTACCAGCCATTTCCCTTGAGGTGAAATGAGGACAGTGAGATGAGCCGCTCGAGATCACCACCGCATTTTTCGCATTCGGTCTTGGGATCCTCGCTCATCCGCTGCTGATACTCGAACTCTCCACCGCACGCTCTGCATCGATATTCGTAGACCGGCATGATACTCCTGAGTGTCAATAGTCGTTGGCGGGACGAAAAGATGTCTTTGTCCGCCGAGCCTGGTACCTTGGGGCGCTTGTAGCGTTGTCTATCGATCTTTTGTCTGCGATCTTTGCCTGTCAACTTTGCCCGTCAACTTTGCCTGTTGAGCCTGATGAAACTACTCCGCGTTCTCTATGTCACGGCCGAGCTGTCTCCCTTTACCGGAGACAGTGCACTGGCCAGAGAGAGCCGTTTCCTGTCGCAGGAAATGGCCCAACTGGGACTGGATGTCACCCTCATGGTACCGGGCCGGGCGATGACCGATCCCGATTCCATGGGTCTGGCCCGCCGCCTGACTCCGCTCGTTCTGTCTGATCCCGATCGAGAAGTCACGATTTACGAAGGCGCAACACCCGGCGGCCGCGTCGAGGTCATCGCCATCCAGGTACCCGATGAGATCGATCAGACAGGAGTTACCCCGGGTGAGACTGCCGACGAGACTTTCTGCAGGGCGGTGCACGCCCTCATCGATCAGCGCGACGATCCGCCGAACGTGGTTCTGGCCAGCCACGGCGGTGAGGGAGTGCTGACCGCATTCGCAACCACAGAACCAACAGAGAGAATGCCGTTACCAGAGCCAGCGGAGGGACTGCCGTCACCGCCAGCCGGCGAGCAAGGAGCCCGGCCGGCCGCTCTGGTCTTTGCGCTGCGCAGGTTCGAAGAGTCTGCCCAGTTGGTCGAAACACTCGGTCATTCCGACCTTGTCATGGTGCCTTCCTCTCACTGGGCGCAGGCCCTGCGCGAGGCTCCCGACAGCCATCGGGCCGGCGCGCTGGTCGGCCCCGTGGCCCAGCGCGTGCGCGGAGTTACCCCGGGAATCGATTCTCTCGAGTGGAATCCCCGTCGAGATAGCAGCGTGGCTGCCGATTTTCTCGCCGATCCGGCAGGTCATAAGGCCCGCCACAAAGAAACTCTCCAGCGTCAGCTGGGACTGAGAGTCACCCCCCGCCTACCCCTGATCGCTCTGGTCGGCCCCGTGGACCCGACCAGTCTGACCTACACAGCTGCCACCGAGCTATCTCAGCGCAATATCGAGCTCGTGGTCCTGGCCAACCGACAACGGGACCATGAGACTTTGCGCGGTCTGGACCGTCTGGCCAATCAGAGCTCGACGCGCATTGCAATTCGAACCCCGGACGATCCGCACGATGCCCGCACTTTCGAGCATACCCTCATGGCAGCGGCCGACTTTGCCCTGTTCGCCCCTCCGCCCGGGCCCGGCACTCTCAGCGAGCTCTACTGCATGCACTACGGCGCCGTTCCCATTGCCCCGCGAAGCGGCACTTTCGCCGATACCCTGGTCGAATTCGACAGCGTCACCGCCACTGGCAGCGGATTCCTCTTCGAGCCCGGCGATGGCGAGCACCTGGTCGCCGCCGTGGATCGAGCGCTGCGAGTGTACGCCAGGCCGGGCAGCACGTCCGCGCTGACCGGACGAGCCATCGAGATGGATCTTTCCTGGCAGACCGCAGCTCAGCGGTATGTGAATCTGTTTCTCGAAGTTCTGCGCGAAAAAGGCCAGCTCGCAGCATGAGTCCGACAGCGAGATCAGGGAGATCCTGTAAGTGACAGCACTCTCACGCCGATCTCTCCGTCCACATCGACGAGTTCGCCTCGTCCGATCAGCTGACTGCCGCACACGATATCGACCGGGCCGCCGAGCGGCCGGTCGAGGCGCAAAACCTGGCCAGGGGCGAGTTCGAGAACCCGCCTGACGCTCAGCGACACCGTGCCCACGCGGCACGACACTTCGACCACAATATCCTCGGCAGTCATCTCGTTCATCGGCGCACCTCGCTCATACGTGCCACGGACAATAACTCGACCGGTGTCGCGGTCCAACGACACCGGCACTGCACCGCGACCAACCGCCAACAAAGCGCCGCTGCCGGTGCTGTGCAGGACCAACACGTCGCGGCTGCGCAGCCCGGCCAGTTCGTCGAACGGAACTCGCCCCGACCCGACGAGTACATCCATCTGCACCGAGATGCCGTCGATCCGAAATGCGCGCCCGGCCCAGTGCCCGGTGCAGGGGGCCGCCATCGGGGCACAGATACGAGTCGACTCGGCAATGATCAGGATCGACCAGTGCGTCGATCCGGCAACTGCAACCGAGAGCGGTACTGCGACCGGTGAAGCTCCCTCGCACAGAGGATTGTTCGCCCGGTCGAGAACCTCCACTGCGACCCCGGGAAACCGCGTATCGAGCAGCGCACAGGCCGCAAAGGCCAGAATACCTCGCTCGACCCAGGTGGTCGGCCGGGGTGCACAGATTTCCCCGACAGCCCGATCGAAGCTGTCCCCCGACCGGGCACTCTGCCGGCCCTCGTCTATGACATACCAGGCCAACCGCCGGACAAGAGAGCCGGGCACCGTGACCGTGGCCAGTATTGTCGAGGAACTGAGCAGAGCCAGCGTGACCGCGGTCGGGTCGGCGAGCGGCAACATCTCGTCGCCACTCCCGACGATCCGCGGAATGCCAGTCGTTATCTCGACATCGCCGAGGATCGAACGATGCCTCGGCAATAGTTTGCCGACCGCGAAGCGAGACGCTGCCCGCAATCGCGGCAAATCACGACCGCGTACCTGCGGTAACCTGTCCCAGGGGTAGGCCCGGATCATCACAGCGAGCCTATCTCAGAGTGACTGGCGCGAAAAGTTGGGCGCAGCCGCCTTGTGTCATACATTTGCATACTCGCTTCACCAGGAGGATGTATGCTCTCTCGCGACCGTCGCCTGCGCTTTCGGGTACCTGTGGAGATGTATCTCGACCAGTACATTTGTGAGCGTCGCTACCGTGGGCTCACTACCGGAATCAGTGAAACCGGTCTCAGCTTGCGCACTGCGTTTCCGGCCGGTTCGATCCATCGAATCCCCGGCCGGCGGGCAATGCCCAATTCGGTCAGCCTCGAGTTCGAGTTGCCCGGCACCGGGGAGTCGATCTGGGCACGCGGTGAGATCTGTCGTGAGGAGCGCGATGCCTTTGCCATCAGTCGAGGGATTCGATTCACCGCCATGGCCGTGGCTCACGCACGCCTGCTGCACGACTTCTGCATCGAGACTCGACGCTCCCGGCTCGGCTCCATCATCGCTCAGATGGCGTGAACCCACACGGGGGGGGCCGCCAAAAAAGCCAAAAGCGCGCGCTGCACTCGGGCGGTATACTTACCCAATGGTTGCCGGCCGGCCGGCCGCTCCACTCGGTATGAACTCCGCTTCGCATTGCCCGCTGGGACGACCGGCGGTTACCTACAGGAAATCAGCCCGAATGCGTCCATTTTCAGCGTTCGTTGTGGTCGCCTGCCTGTTGTGTGCTCCGCCGATGATCGAGTCGAGCCTGGCGCAGGACGACTGGACAGTCCGGCGTGATCCGTTCGACCGCAAGGTCATTGCCCGCTACAAACGCATCCTCAAGCGCAACCCGGCCGATCAATCGGCGCTGCGCAAACTGCTCCGCCTTTACAAACGCCACCGTTCTGTGGACCTTTTGGTTCGCGAGTACAAACGAGCGCTGGACCGGACACCGGGCGATTTCTCGACTGCCGTGGTCCTCGGTCATCTCCATATGAACCGAGGAGATCGAGACCGGGCATTGCACTACTACGAGCGCGCATCGTCGCTCCGGCCCAACAGTCCAGCGGTGCAGCTGGCCTTGGGCGATCTCTATCGCAGTTCGGGAAAACCCGCCCAGGCCGGCTCTGCGTACCGCCTCGTCCTCGCCGGAAGGCCGGGGAAAAAGCTCAAAAAACAAGCCTTGCGCGCACTGATCGAGCTGGCTCTCAGCGACGGCACGATCGACGCGGTGGCCACGTACTACGAGCAATTCATCGCCCTGGACCCCAAAAACTTCCAGGCCTATGTCGAACTCGGCGACGCGCTGGCCCAACACGGCAGGCACGAGGCAGCGATCTCCGTATTCAAGCGGGCCGCGGTCCGGCTCAAGGCCGATCCGGCCCGACAGGTCGAGGTCATCACTCGAATCGGTGCCGCCTACGAGGCCGCCGGCAACGAGGAAGAGGCGATCCGCGTCTACCGCCAGGCCACGGCCAAGGTGGGCAAGAGCTATTACCTGCGCAAGGAACTGCTCTCTCGAATCATCGATATCTACCGCCGCCGTCAGGCGCTCAACGAACTGGTCGCCTACTGCGAAAACGCCTGGCCACAGCGCCGGCGCGGCCATCTGGAGTGGGACGTCCTGGCCCGGCTCTACGAGGAAACAGGCAGCCAGGAGAACGCGATCAACGCGTATCGCAAGGCGACCGCGAAAGCCCCCTACGAGCTCGATACCCAACGTCGGCTCATCGCGCTGCTGGAGAACAGCGGCCGGGAGGACGACGCGGTCAAGCAATACGAGATCGTGATTCGCGTGGCCCCGGGCGAGCCGAGATTTCAACTCGAACTCGCCGAGCGCTACTGGCGTCGCGGCAAGGACAGGAAAGCCCTGGCTCTACTGGCCAAAATGGAACGCCGTTTTCCCAGCGATGCGGGCGTGCACGCCGCGATAGCCGGCCTCTACACCCGCTGGGGCAAAACAGACCTGGCCCTCAAGGCGCACGTCCGGTTGACCCGCATCGAGCCGAGCGATATCTCGCACCTGGTCAACCTGGGCGAGCAGTGGTTTCAGCGCAACGAGAAAAACAAGGCCGTGGCGGTGTGGAAAAAGATCCTCTCGCAAAAAACCGCCACGAATTACGCGCGGCTCGGCGAGGTCTACGCCGAACACGACATGCTGGGCGAGGCACTCGCCATGTACCGAAACGCCATCAAGCTCGAGGCCAATAACCCAGACCATTACAAGGGACGGGCCAGCGTGCACGAACGCCGGCGCAACTACGATCTTGCTGTCGCCGACTGGGAACGAGTTCTCGCCCTAACCCCGAAAACCGACGCCAACAAGCCGACCCGGCGCGAAGCTCGGCGCCGGGTCGTCAATCTGCTCAAGCGTGCCCGGGGAAATCGGTTATATCGCCGAATACGCTCGTGGCAGCTGGCCTTCCGCGCCACACCCGCCGACGTCGAGGCGGGCTATTTTCTGGTCGAAGCCCACCTGCGCGAGCGCCGCTACAGCAAAGCCCGCCGCGTACTCGAGAGGCTTCTGGCCATCGACGCCAACGATCTCGAAGCCATGCAGCAGCTCGTCAAAGTGTACAAACGCGAGCACCAATACGACCAGGCAGTGGCTCTGCTCAAACGCCTGGCCGAACTGGCACCGGCCCGAAGACGCGAGTACTACACCGAAATCGCGGAGATCAAGACCGACCAACGGCGCGACGAGGAAGCCATCGAATGGATCAGCAAGGCGGTGGCGAGTAGCCCCAACGATCCAATCGCTCACCAACGTCTGGCCGAGCGCTACGTCGAGATGCAGGAATTCGACAAGGCCATCGCTGCCTACGAAAAAGCCATCGAGCTCGATAAGCGCAACTTCCGGGTCTATTTCGCCCTGGCTCGTCTCTATGTAGATGTACCTCAGCGCGCTTCTGCACTGTATCGAGACGTTCTTCGCCGCGCCACTGACGACGAGATCCTGCGCAAGGCGGGCGACGAGGCGATCGCCCTGGAGAAAATGCTGGGCTCACTGGGCGGCCTGGAACGAGTGCTAGCCCCACTCGCGTTCACCTTCAACCACAAGCCGATCTATCGGCGAATCCTGGTCCAGCTCTACAACGACTACGTGCCCGAGCTGGTCCGTTCGTGGCGCCGAGGCGATGCGCAAACTCGCAAAGCTGCGCGCGTCGAGCTCGACCGGGTTGGAGCCCACGGGCTCAAACCGCTGCTCGAAGCTCTGAGCGACGAGAAAGACCCCACTCAGCAGCGCATTGCCGTGGACGTGCTCGGCTATCTCGGCAACAAGGGCGCAGCGGCCCCGCTGGTCCGCCTGGCCAAGAAACCGAGCGCAACACCCGAAACCCGGCGCCGCGGGATCGGCACTCTTATACCGGTCCTGGACTGGGAAGTCCGTGTCGACGCACTGATCGCCGCCGGACGGCTCGGCGACCCGCGTACCATCGATTCACTGGTCGATCTGAGCCGACACTCGGACAAGACCATGCGAGAGGCAGCCATCTTCGCCCTGGGCCGAACCGGCCATCGCGATGCCGTGGCCGCTCTCATCGCAGCGCTCGCCGACAGCAGTGCCTCGGTGCAGACCCTGGGCTGCATGGGCCTGGCCCAGGTCGCCGGATTGCGCGGCAACAGACAGGCCATCGCCGCGGTGATCGCACTTGTGGCCAATCGCAAACACAGCGACATCGCACGAGCAGCCTGCGCATTCACCCTGGGTTACATCGGCGAGCCCGGTGCAGCCGCTGTCCTTCTCGAAACCCTGTCGCGCGGCAATGACGAGGCCCAGCGCCTGGCCGCCTGGTCGCTTGGCCGACTGGGACAGCGCCGCGCCACTTCTGTCTTGCTGGGCGCGTACTTCAGCCGCCACGAGAGGGTACGCGAGATGGTCGGCTGGGCCCTCGACCACACGGTCGCTGGAAAGCCGGCCTCACGGCCCGCCATCGATTTCAGCCGTTACCCGAGAAAGCGCAGCAAGTACGATGCCATGGCCGCGGTAAAGAACCTCCCGGGCCAGCTCGACGCAGCGTGGCCAGCACCGACCATCGTCATCGGGCACGAGGCCGAGCTCGCGCGTGGCCTGCGCTCGGCCCTGGCCCGACATCGAGACATGGTGCTGCGGGTTCTCGAGAATCTCGATGGCCACGCCGATCACCTCAGCCTGGGTCCTCTGACTGCCGACCTATCGCGCCTCTCGGCAACACGAAAAAAGCGCTTGCTGCAAGCCCTCGACCAGATCGCTCGGGAGATCAGTCCCCAGCTGGCCAGATTGGTCGACCACCGCGACTCCAAAGTGCGCGCCCTGACTCTCTCGGTACTCGCCAAGATCGATGTTTCCGATACTGTGACCACCCTGTTGCGCAGCATCGACGAGCAACGCGGTCTGGTCAGGCTCGCGGCCATGCGGGCCGCCGCAAATCATGTGCGCCTGTATGGCAAACACGGCCCCGAACTGGCTCGAGCAGTGGCCAACCAACTCCACAGCGACAGGTGGCAAGCTCGACTCGAGGCTGCCGAAATTCTCGGTCGTTTCGGCAAGTATGCCCCCGAAGCCGCTCTCATCGAAGCGACGCGAGACCCTTACGCGTACGTCCGCGAGGGCGCGGTTGTCGCGCTCGGACGCCTGCAACGCCAGAGTGCGGTAGAGGCCCTGATCGCGGCCTCTACCGATACCGACCGGGCCGTGCAGCTGGCCGCGATTCGGAGTCTCGGCGCCATCGGAGGTCACAAAGCCGTCAATCAATTGCGCCACCTCGCCCGATCGGGTGGCGATCCCGGTCTTGTCAAGGCTGCACGAGAACTGCTCCGCAGGACAAAAAACTAACTGCTTTCCAACGTTTGCCTGCCACTTTCAGGTACACTGCTGCGTGGAATGGACGTCGGTCTGGTCTGCGATTCGTGCAGCACCTTCAACAAGATGGGCGCAAAGTCCTGCTCGCGGTGCGGTGACAGTCTGTCCCTTGATATGCCGAGCGCCGCACCAACGACGTTTGAAGACGGTTTGACCCGGCTGGGAATCCCCCACACCGAACCTCGCTACGTCACCTGCCCAACGTGCAGATCTGATGTGGTCTATGGTCATACATACTGTGGTCACTGCGGTTCGCCTATTGATGCCGGGACCGGCGACGAAGGGTCAGCGGCCGACTCATCGGCGCCCGTGGCGGTCAATGCTGGACAGAATCAAAGTGGCCGCAGCACAATGTTCTTTGGGGCAATGCAGGGGGCTCGGGCCAAGCTGGTGGTCATCAAGGGGGACGGGATGGACGGGGTCTCCTTTACCTTGGCCGGCGATGAACACCTGGTTGGACGTTCCGACACGCCCATCCTGTTCGGAGACGATTCGTTTATCTCTCCGCTCCACGCCAACTTTTACTACAACTCAGGCAATCTCATCGTCCGGGATGAAAACTCGACCAACGGGGTTTACATACGCATTCGCAGCTCGGTGCAAATCCGATTCAGCGATCGTTTTCTGGTCGGCGAGCAAGTGTTGGAGGTGCGATCCCCGCCCAAAAACCAGGGTCCCGAGGCCATGGCAGACGGAACGTATTTCTTCGCCAGTCCCCCTCACCCGACCCATTTTCGCATCGTGCAAGCGCTGCTCGGCGGTGCGTCAGGTATGGTTTATCATGCTCGCAAGCCGGCGGTGAACATCGGCAGAGAGGGCAACGACATCAATTTTCCAGACGACCCATTCATCTCTGGCCAGCACGCTCAGGTATCGCTGGAAGGCAACCAGTTGACACTCACCGATCTCGACTCGAAAAACGGTACGTTCCAGCGGATCAATGGAGAACACGTGTTGCAGCACGGCGATTATGTGTTCATGGGTCAGCAGCTCTTGCGCGTCGAGATCGTGTAAGATCCCGTGCACCAACGTTTCCTCGGGGGCACACGACATGATTGTTTGTCATCGCTGCGGTAAAGAGAATCAGGACCACTACAAGTTCTGTCTCGGCTGCGGTGCGGAATTGACAGGGGCGGCCAAGAGTACGAGCGGCGACGTGGGAATGATTAAGACCATGATGGCCGAGGTCCAACGGTCGCCGACTCCACCGGGCGGCTCACCGGTAGCCGATGTCAGTCCGTTCCCGAATCCACCACAGGGAGTGGCTCCCCTACCGGGCATGCCATCAGCAGGTCAAGCTCCGGTCGGTCCAGCTCCGGTCGGTCCAGCTCCGGTCGGTCCAGCTCCGGTCAGTCCGGCTCCAGCGGGTCTGGCGTCGGTCGGTCCAGCTCAGGCTGTTCAGGCTCCGGCCAGTGGTACTGCTCCGGCAGGCCCACCGCCGGCCGGTCCACCCCCGGCCGGTCCACCCCCGGGAGTTCCCAATGCCAGCACGTCGGCCAGCTCCCCGTTGACCGAAGAGCCGACTGAGATTCAACACAATCCAGCCAACCTTCGGGCGCCGACGCAGGATCACATCTGGAAGTCTTCCGAGCCTGCCAACATCGCACTTCCCAAGCCAATCAATGCGGAACGCACTGCAGGCCGGCCCATGACGCAAGCCGGTGGACCGGGCGCGCCGACGGGTCCGGTCACAGCTGGACCGCGCAATTGTCCCAGTTGCAGTGCCATGGTTCCGGTCGAATTCAAATTCTGTGGCGTCTGCGGCACCAGGATGCCCGAGGTTTCGCCAGGACCGGCTGTGAGCGCGAGTCATCAGTCACAGCCATTGTCGCAGACGCGGCCGGCTGCATACATGACGCTGATTCGCCCGGACGGCAATGAAGGCGGTATTCACGACCTTGTCGAGGGTGAAAACAAGATCGGCCGCAATCACGGCGGCATTTTCGAAAATGACGGCTATTTATCGCCGACTCATGCTGCTCTGGTGATCAACGGCAAGAGCGCAGTGATCCGCGATCTCGACAGTCTCAACGGAGTATTTGTCAAGATGACCGAGGAGGAGGAAGTCGAGCCCGGTCAAGTGATTCGCATCGGACAAGAACTCTTGCGCTATGACTCCATCGATCCGCCGGAGCCACTCGAGGATGGCACCGAGGTTATGGGCAGCCCAAACCCTGGTTATTGGGGCAAGCTGACCGTGATCATCGGCAAGGACATCGACGGTTCCGCTTATCCTTTACTGGGCGACAGTGTCACGCTGGGTCGCGAGCGCGGAGAGATCAATTTCCCCGACGACGGTTATGTCTCGGCCCTGCACGCTCGACTCTCGAGCCAGGAAGGCCGTGTGATCCTCAGCGATCTGGGCAGCTCCAACGGGACATTCATCAAGGTCAAGGGCGAGCGCGAGCTGAAAAACGATTCCTTTGTCCTGCTCGGACAGCAGCTTTTCCGCATCTCGCTGCCCTGATCTGACCTCGTCATCAGTCGAGAAAGCTCGGGTCGCGGTCCAGGATCATCTGGTAAAGGGGTTGAAAGTTGCCCCACAGGACCAGCTCCGAGCCGTTGAACTGACGTGTTTTGGTCGCGATATCGTGCGGGATCGCGGTGATGGTTCCGGCTGCCTCGGCGAGCAGCTGGGTTTCGCAGCACCGCTCGAGAGAGACGAAAAGTGCTGCAGCGGCGTCTACCGAGGTGCCAACCGTGAGCGTGCCGTGGTTTTGCAGGATGGCCGCGGCGTTGTTGCCAAGGGCCTGGGCAATGGCATCGCCTTCGGCGACATCCTCGACCACTCCGGAAAATGTGCGATAGATGGCGTGATTTTCGTAGAACACGCATGCGTCCTGAGTGATCGGCGCGAGTGGCCGACCAAGGACCGAAAATGCCCGGCCAAAACGAGTATGGGCATGGGCAATCGCCGTGACATCCGGGCGGGCCGCGTGGATGCGTGAATGAATGGCAAACGCGGCCCGGTTGACCAATCCGCGACCCTCTACGATCTGGCCGTCGTGATCGACGCAAAGCAGATCACTGGCACGCATTTTTCCGAAGTACAGGCCAACGGGATTGACCCAGAATCGGTCACGGTGTTGTGGATCGCGCGCGGTGATGTGCCCGGCCAATCCGTCGTCAAAACCAAAATGTGCGAAGATGCGATAAGCTGCTGCCACTCGCTGCTTGATGTATTGGCGCGCTTCGGCCGTGGAATCGAACGTGGGGGGCAAGGCCACAGCCGAGGTATCGCTGCCCAGGGTCGCCTGATCGAGTTGTTTTTTCACATTCATCGTGGGTCACTCCAGGAAATTTGGCGGTGGCAGATCGCAGTTCGGCTGCACCTGGCGCCAGATCTACTGCCGCGCCTGTGGTCGACTCCGTGATTGGCGCAGCGCCGGCCCGGTGCTGCCACCGACACACCTTGGCGTGTTGTCGGGCGATAAATCAAATGAATTCATGTGATGATCAACCATGAGCGAAGCGAAACCAGATATTGATTTGAACCTTTTCGTGGTGTTCGACGAGGTTTATCGCCATCGCAGCGTCAGCCATGCAGCTCGTGTGCTGCATGTGAGCCAGCCGGCGGTAAGCCATGCCCTGGCCCGGCTGCGTGAGACTCTGGCTGATCCGCTCTTTGTGCGTCGGGGCAACACCATGGTGCCGACCCCGATGGCGCGGACCATGCTGGCCACGGTGCAGCGTGCCTTGCGGCTATTGCGAGACGCGGTGCGAGCAGCCCGGACGTTTGAGCCCGAGCGTGCCGAGTGCGAGTTTCGCCTGGGTTTTCGCGACGCTCTCGAATCGCTCGCCTTCCCTGCCCTGATGGCCGATCTGGCCGAGCGGGCCCCGGGCATTCGGATTTCGAGCCAGCGGGTGGCCACGGACGCGGTGGAGAGTGCGCTCACTGCCGGTCGTCTGGACCTGGTCGTCGATGTGGGCGGCCCGGTGGGCGACCATATCTGCCACCAGCGCGTCTGTCTCGAGCCTCTGGCCGTGGTTGTACGCAGGGGCCATCCCCGCATGGCCACGAGTTGCACCATCGAGGAGTATGTGGCTGCCCGCCATGTACTGGTCACTTTGATTGCCGAGGGCCCCGAGCTGGTCGACCTCGAGCTCGACAAAATTGCGCTGGCCCGTACCATCGTGCTTCGTTGCCAGCATTATCTGGCCGCATGCCAGGTGGTCGCTGCGACCGATATGGTTGTGACCATGCCCCGCTCTCACGCCGCGGTTCTGGCCGAGCATTTGCCGCTGACCCTTTTCCCCCTGCCCATCGCCATTCCGCCGCTCGATATACGCCTGTTCTGGCACCGCGACACCGACCTCGAGCCGGCCAATCAATGGCTGCGCCAGACCATCAGCAAGGTCATCGAGCAGCATATTCGCACTGCGTGATGGCGGCGACTGACCGGTCTTGGTGTCGACCCGAGACGGGACCGATCGCCACCGCACGGCCCGGCGGTGTTGAACTAGCGCATGGCCCGAAGGACATCGCGAACGATCACGCGCGCACCCGAGACATCTGGCCGCGTTCAGCGGCCGTGACACTTTTTGTACTTCTTGCCGCTGCCGCACGGACACGGCTCGTTGCGTCCGATCTTGGGCGATTCGCGCCGCGCCGGCTTGGGCTTAATCATGGTGCCATCCATGTAGAACCAATCGCCGTCGATGCGGCGAAACGTCGCCCGCTCATGGTGCTCCATGCCCTGGCCGTTGATCGTGTAATGCGCGATAAACTCGACTTCTCCCTCGTCGTCATCCGGCCCCCCCTTGGCGGTGGCAACGATGTCCAGACCATCCCATTCAGAGTCGCGCGACCATTTGGCCGCACTTTCCCGGTCCATCGGATCGGCGGTGTCGGGATCGTTGGTGGCAGCCACGTAATCGATGTTTTGCACCGCATACGCGGTGTAACGCGCGCGCATGAGAGCCTCGGCAGTGTCGGGCTTGGCTTCTCCATGCAAAAAAGGACTGCAGCATTCCTCGTACGGTCGTTCGCTTCCGCAGTAGCACGTCATAATACTTTCCTGGCCATTTATAATTTGAGCTGGGCTTCGAGCACCATCTGGTGATGATCGCCGCCATCGTCATCGCGGTGTTGAAAGCTGTACTGCAATCCCAACCAGCGAACACCGCGGCGGTCGTAAAGCTGGACCATGCCGTCGGCCTCAAGGACATGGTCACCCGATGGGATCTCGCTCGAGGCGCCGCCCACACCCAAAAACGGCTGACGCGAGTAGCCAGCACGAGCGCCGACCCGCACTTGCCACGGCAACAGCACGGTGAGCTGGCCGACCGCGCCCATGTATATGCGACGGTCGCGCTCGCCAATGGCGGCGAGCAGTGGGCCGTTGTCGGGATGCTCCAGGATGGTGCCAAAGGACTCGTTGCGCAGCACTCCCTCAATGGCAGCCTGCCAGCCGCGATAGCGAAAAACCGCATCGACACTGGCACTCAAAACCCGCACGTTGTCGCGATCGCCGTCGCTGTCGACGTCGGTGTTGATCGGGCCGTCCACACCGGCAATCTGGTCGGGCATGGCCACGACGTCATAGACCACACCGGCTCCGAGCATCAGACTGGGCCGGCCAGTGCGCCGCATATCGCCCTGGCCATACTCGAAGCGCGGCCCCATGACAACCGCGTCGAGCCGCACATTGGCGTCGACATCCAGGTTGTCGTTGCGCGCATTGGGCCCGCTGCCGTTGCCCAGCCCGGCATGGTAGCCGAAACGCTGGCCAGCCAGGGTGCCGCGCAGGCCAACCTGGATGTCGCGGCCGTAGCGGTACCCCTCGATAACTCGCGACCTCTCGACAAAGGCGAGACGCGTGCTCGAAGTGATGAAACCGCGGGTAAATCGAGTCTTGTACTGGCCCACCCGCAGAAAGAGGTCGCCGCGCACCGCATATTGCACGTAGGCATCGAGAGCGGCTCGGTCGTCGAGCGCTGATAAGAGCAACTTGTATCCAACCCGCTCGGAACCGACATGACCGGAAATACCCAGTCGCGCCCGGCGCAGGCGCAACGTCGCCTCCTCGATGTCGCCATCAGAAACCCGCAATTGATAGCGGATCTGCATGTAGCCCCCCAGTGTGACGGCGTGCTTGCCATCCGCCGTGGTCCAGCGAAAACCGTCCCGGTAGCTCACCCCGGCAGCGCCACCGCTGGCCTCAGGTGACCACGGCTGCTCGATGTCGGCCAGCCGAGCCGTGATCGCCTCGACGTCGATGGCGAGTTTCGCAACCTGCTCCTCGACCCCATCCAACCGGGTAATCGCATCGGGAATGGCATTCTGTTCGCGCTCTCGCTCGGCCAGTTGCCGTTCCAGAGCAACCAAACGCGCACTCAATTCTTCGACAGCCGTCGCAATGGTCGGTACCTGCACGGCTTTTGCGCGCAACTCGTCGATGTCTTTCTCGAGCGCCTGAATGTCTGCCCGCGTCCCCTGCGCAGCGCGCTGGGCCAGTGCAGTGGGCACGATGGCCACCAGCCACAGCCAAGAACACGTCGCGATGGTCGCAATCCGTTGCCGCATTCGGTCTCCTGCCGAAAGGAAATCCCCGCTGCTCAGCAGCCGGGACAACAACGTATCACTGGCCAGACCGCCGGGAAACCGCTGCAGTCATCTATGTACGTACGCGCGCTCTGCCGCATGCGCACGGGTCAGTAACCGTCGCTGCGCCGGGTCGGAACCCGCTCGTTCGGCCTTCTCTTGCGTCGATGATCACGCACTCGCACAGCCTTTTCCCAATGACCCGCAACCCATACATAACGGTCGCCACGGTTCTCCCAGTGGCCTGGCACCCACCGGAAACCGCTGCGCACTCGCTTCCAGTGACCGGCTTTCCATACCCAGCGTCCCCGCCGCCACTCCCAGTGACCGCGGATGAATACATACCCCGGCCGAGCACCGGGACGCTCGGATCGAGGCGGTGGCGGTGCCGTGGTCGGATACGCCGGCACTCGGCGGTGATCTCGGACCACCCGCCTCGGAGGTGGAGGTGGAGGCGGAGGCGCTGCACGGCGATGATCGCGCACTCTCACAGTGGCCCGGACCCACGTACCGTCGACCCAGTGCCAGCGATTGCCACGCCGCTCCCAGCGGCCTGGCTCCCAGCGGTAGCCGGCGCGGGCATTTTCCCACCGACCTGGCCGCCACACCCATCGTCCGGTCACGTACTGATAATGGCCTCGGATCCAGATCTGGCCCGGGCGTGCCGTAACTCGTACATATCTCGGCTGGGGCGGTGGAACGTCAACGACATAGACCGGTCTCGCCCGAACAGCCCCAGAAGCTCGAACAACACACCCGGAAGCCAACATGGCAAGGCCACTGACAAAACCGAGCGCGATCGCAATTCGACGCCAGTTCTGCTTCATAACAGCAAGTCTCCTTATTTGGTAAATCGTACCCAACTACCTACTCGTGTTCGTTGGACGACGGCGGCCGAGAATCAATCAATGAAGCATTCTGCATTTGTCCCCCTGCCAGTGTCAATGTACGGCAATTTCGCGCAGTTGACCTCACAAGACGTGAACTGTGTACAGCCCGGCCCGTGCCCGCGCTCACACTGATGCGTGCGAAGCAACGCTCATGCGGAGCACAGCGGCCGGGCAGCCGGCTATTCGAGCGCCCGGCTCGTCTGCTCGCAGCCGAAACAGTCTCGCCATGGCCGATCGGCCCGACGCCTGGATCACCTGGTCGTCGTCTGAGCGGCCTGGGCGTCCCGGGGCTCGGGCGCGGCACTGCGCAACCACACCAGATACTCGGCCAAAAGGTACCGATCGTTCTCGCTGAGCTTGCTGCGGTCAAATACAGGCATCTCGTTCTTGTCGCCAAAATAGGGCAGCTTGCCGGCGTCGCGAATGAATGACGCCAGCATGTCCACCGAGCCCCGCCGGCGCAGATCCGGCGCAGCCCACTCACTCGGATCACCCGATATATCGACCTCTTCCGACTCGAAACTCGAGTGGCAGTCGGTGCAGTTGTCCTCGAACAGCTGCTTTCCCTTGGCGGCAAGTTCTCCATTGACATCGTCCGCGCCGGTCTGTCCGTAGACAAACTCAACAACGGCATCCAACTCGACCCCGGTGAGCTCGACTGGTTCCATTTCGTTGATCTCGGTCACACCAAAGAAGCGTTGACCCGAGGGATCTTTCAAGAAATCGCGGATCCAGGACCGGGAATTGTAGCCGTAGGTGATCTCGGGGCCCTTGCGTTCATCGCCCTGGTGACAGCTTTGACAGTGCTCTGCCCACAGGTTTCTGGCCCGATAATACGGCTCGGTGGCAAATACCGCCCTGCCACCCGCCGGAGGTACACCGTGTTCCTTGGCCAGTGCTCGCGCCTTGACCGACTGCTCATGGGCCTCGGTCAGACGTTTTTGTAGCCTTTCGTCGGCGGCATCTTCACGGAACGAAAGCACGGTCAACACGCCGACCAGGGTGGCGCCCACAGCGATCACCGCAATGAACGGAAGACGGCCGCGCGGATTGCGATCGGCGCCACGATCGGCAAAGGGCAGACCGAGAAGGACCCCGCCGACCACGACCGGCGTGCCCAGCGCCACGACGTGCTCCATGGCGCCCTCGAAATACTTGAGGACCTGAAACAGGGCCCGGAAGTACCACTCGGGCCGGGCATCGAAGTTCGACGCCGGATCGGCGGGCCCGTCCAGCTTGACGCCGCCGCTATAGACATTGACCCCGACCAAGATGGCGAATACGACGGCCATGGCGACTATGTCTCTGAACATCTGATCGGGCCAAAACGGCTGGGTAGAGCTGTCCAGAGCCTCCTTGGAGCGTCCCCATTTGGGGGTCACGCCGTGCCTGCGAAACAACGCGATGTGCACGACCACCAGCCCGATCAGAAGGGCTGGCAGGATGAACACGTGAATGGCAAAAAACCGGGTCAGGGTGAGATTGCCGTACTCGTTGCCAGCCTGGGCGACCTGCTGGAGCTGGTCGCCGATGACTGGACTGGTCCCGGCAATCCCGGTGGCGACCTTGGTCGCCCAGTAGCCGGTCTGATCCCAGGGCAAGAGATACCCGGTCAATGCAAAGGCCAGGATGAGACCGAGCATGAGTACGCCAGTGATCCAGTTGAGCTCTCGCGGCGCTTTGTAGGCGCCGTAGATCGCGGTTTGCAGGAGGTGTAACCCGGCCACGATGACCATGGCCGAGGCGCCGTAGGAGTGAAGTCCGCGAACGAACCAGCCCATGGTCACGGTGTCCTGGATGTATGCGACCGAAGCCCAGGCATCGGTCGCAGACGGGCTGTAATACATGGCGAGGAATACGCCAGTCGTGAACTGCAGGAGCAGAATGAATGTCAGCACCGAACCAAAAACATAGGCAAACGAAGCGCCGCCCACAACGTCCTCGTCGAGCGCCTGAGCGACCACACGACGGTAGCCGCTGCGCTCATCGAGCCAGTCGAGCAGCCTCTTCATGATTCGATCTCTTTCTCGTCCTCGGAAACATCGGGACGAAAACGCCGCCAGGTGACCTTGACCCGGCCTTCTTCGACCGTGGCATCGAGGCGATCGAGGCCGCGCTTGGCGGGACCACTGATCTTCTTGCCGTCGATCTGGAACGCGCTCTTGTGACACGGGCAGGTGTAGACACTCCGCGCGGGCTCGTAGTCGATGGCGCAGCCGAGATGAGGGCACACAGACGATAGAGCGTGGAGCTCGCCACTCTCGGTCTTTCGCACCCACGCTGCACCGAGCGCCACGTCGTCGGCCACCCCCCATGCGTTGCGAACACCGCTGGCAGTGATCTCGACCCGAGTGGGCGATGCACCCGGTTTCAAAGCCTTTTCATCGAGAACGTCGATGGCATCGGCAGTGTCGGAAACGATGCGGCGACCGACCGGAAAAAATACGTACCGGATGAGCGGTACGGTCAGCACAGCCCCGATAACACCGCCGATGGCCGTGGTAGCTATGCTGAGAAACCGCCTCCGCGATGTGTCCGACTCGGCCATGGCTGTTGTCCTTTACTCATGAGATTGTAGAAACTTACGTTGGCCTCGGCGGAAATAACCCAAGCCGAGGCAGGGCGGCGTTCGATCCCCTCGGCGCAGAAAGCGCAGAGAGACGTGGAAAGCCGACAGGCGACGAACGCTGGACCGCCATTCCCCGGGCGGCCGTTACGCGATCGATTCGAGGTTGCCTTCGAGTTTCTTTCGGTTGGAGAGAGAAGGAGGGCAACAAGTTACTCAGCCGAAGGCTTTTTCATCGCGCTCCTGATTCTCCTTGCACTGGATGCAGAGACCGGTCTCCGGTCTCGCCTCGAGTCGCTTCTTGCCGATGGGCTCCTCACAGACCTCACAGATCCCGAAAGTTCCGTCGTCGATTTTTCTCAAGGCCAGGTTCAACTTGGCCAGATGGCTCTTCTCTCGTCCCCGCAGACGGAACTCAAAGGACTGATAGTACTCACTCGACGCCAAATCCATCTCGTCGGGGAGATCATCTGGATCCAGGGTCATATCCTCCGAAAGCGTCTTGCGTGCCCGCTCCAGCACAGCGTTCCGCTTTTCCTCCAGAAGATCCCGAAATTTCTTCAATTCTTTTTTGGTCAGTGGTTTGGCCACGGCATCTCCCTTCTATGCCGAAATTGCGAAGCGGCGGATCATAGGCAGGTTCGCCGAGGAATTCAAGTATAAACCGCGACGAGATTTCGGCGATCTCGAATAAGCTTTGCGCTGAATGATGCACTACAGAGTCCGACGCCTTGACACTGTGTAAGTGAAGTACCGAGAATGAGCGTAGTATGGCTGGTTCGGACAAGCGCAAACAGTCTCTGTACTTTCCTGAAGAGATGCTCAAAGAGATCCAAGAGGAGGCGGCCCGGCAGGATCGCTCTCTGTCTTGGATCGTGCAGAAAGCCTGGAAAATCGCCCGAAAGGAGATCATGAAATACCCATCGGTCAACGAGTTTCCCGGTGCTGAGGATTCCAAGGAGGTCAGTAGCTGACCTCCTCGACGACTCTCGGTCGGTCATCCTTGCCTCCTCGCCAACAGGTCACAGAGCAAGACTCAAATGGCCGGGGGTCGGCAGATCAAGCTCAGCAAGCCGGGAAACAATCAACGGAGACGGTCGCCATGACGTCTTCGCAGCAGGATGGGTACGCGATCTCGAATGCAGATGGCACGCCCATTTTTTTCTGTGTTTCGGCACCGAAGCTGCGTTCCGACCAGGGCGACAGACTCCCTCCTCAGACTCCTGTCCACTCATCTGGCGGGAGCGACGCCACCTCTACATCTACTGCGAACCGATCGGAAAATGGCTCTCCATCGCTCCGCACGGTTGCACTCTGCGACGGTATTGGATGCGATGGGTTCGCATGGAAATATCTCCGCCGAGATCTCGCATCGAGTTACCGAATCGTCCACTGGCACTACCGTGGACACGGGCGCACTCCCTCACCGCGAGACCGCGAGCGGTTGACCATCCCAGATCTGGCCGACGATCTCGCCAGCGTCCTTGACGAGTGCCGGGTGGAACGGGCCGTTCTCATCGGCCATTCGATGGGAGTCCAGGTTTCTCTCGAAACCTATCGCCGGCACCGCGAGCGAGTCAGCGCCATGGTCTTGATGTGCGGCTCACCAGCGCATCCGCTGAAAACCGTCCACGATAGCGACCGGCTCGAAGCCTTGCTGCCACGCCTGCGCAATGTGGTCGCGCGGGCACCATGGTTGTTCAATCGCCTGTCCCGGGCGATCTTGCCGACACGAGCCAGCTATTTGGTGGCGACCCTTCTGGAAGTCAATGCCAAACTCCTCAAGCAAAGCGATTTCATGCCCTATCTCCGCGGCATATCGCGAGTCGATCTGGAACTTTTTCTCGATATGCTCAGTGCAGCCAACCGTCACTCGGCACGCGATCTCCTGCCCGAGATCGATGTTCCCGTGCTCATCGTGGCCGGAAGTCGCGACGGCTTCACCCCACCGTGGTTGAGCGTGGAGATGCATCGCACCATTCCCAACGCCGAACTGCTCACGGTGGATAATGGAACCCATACCACGCCGATCGAGCGGCCCGAGCAAGTCGGCCAGAAGGTCATGGACTTTCTCGACCGGCGTGTTGCCGACTGAAACTGGCATCGCGCACGCTCTACCCCGCTACCCAATCGCAGTAAGAGGATCTCGCCTACGGTCCCGAGCTGTACGCATTTCTCGCGACACGACTCTGACGAAGTAGATTCACAGAGCACGCATTGTCTGTGCGGGGGCGCTTTTACAGAGCCAAATCGCCATCGCGAGACCTCAGGATTATTCAATAAATACAGTCATTAATGAAATTTTTGAGAAAAAAATGGCAGCCCGGTGCCAGCTCCGCGATGCTCCCGATGTCAGTAGGAGCTCCAGTGATACTGAATTTTTTCAATTTTCGAAAAACCTCAGTTTTCTCTCGCAAATGGTGTCCAGATAAGGCAAGGTCACAGCCCCTAACGGCGGATACCCTCAGTATTTGGCCGTTATTTCCAAACTCCATCTTTTTGAAAGAGGAATAGATAAAGCGATGACTCGACCTGTCCTACGTCGACATGACGACGATAACGATGGTCTCGTCGCACTGCCACCGATTCCCGTCGTCCGACAGCGTCTGCGGACGACGGTCAAGGAGTTTGCATCATCGGCTCCAGGGCGACGAGCAGCAGCATTGGCCGCGGTGTGGATTGCCGCCACAGGTTGTGAGGCCGATTTAGCGACATATGATGCAGAAGAGGCGTTGCGTACATACCGGCTTATCGAATCGGAACTGCGGGCCGAATTGCGCCTCACCATGGGGCGGGCCATCAATAACGAGCCCCATGCAGATACGCGCAACACGATGATGAAGATGCTGGAGTATCTCGAGGAACTCGAGACTGCCGCTGTTGCGCCGCGACCTGCGCGCCGCCGAAGGCGCCGCTGATCCCACCCCGAATACGTTACTCGATTCTCTTTACACTCACCGATTTGCCGTACCAGACTGCGGGCAAGCGTTGCCTGGTTCCAGACCGAGGTTGTGAACGCAGGCGCCAGTACTTCATTCGCAGTATCACCCCGGACATTCTTGCCGGGCCCTTCGGCGCCCCCAAGGGAGTCTTACCGAGCGGAGCGGCCCAGCCGCCGGACATTCGATGGTTCTGCTCCGTCTCGCATTCCCGGTTGCGGGGTCTTTTGCGGCACACCGCTCATCCGAGGCTGCTCGGCGCAGTAAAGCCACTGCCGTTCACAAGACATATCAAACCGTGACCGGGCCATTACCGGTCGAGCCTGTTCATCGTTTGGAGTCGAGGATCTGGTTCAATGCAAAGCCGGGATTCCGGCCCAGCGCGCGGCACAGTGCAACGAACGACCACAGATTGGGGATGCGTCCACCTTCTTCCCACGCGTGTAGCGTAGACGAGGGGAACGGGGTCTTCGCCGCCAGTTGCCGGTACGAAAGTCCGGCTCGTTCTCGCTGCCCCTTGAGCCAGCGAGAAAATGAAGCGGCGAGTTTCTTCTCGGTCATCTGGTTCTTACTCTTTTTGGGCAAAGGTCTCCTCCGCAGATACTGATTGACAGCAGCTGCTAGCCGAAAAATGTCAGTGCAGCTGGTCTGTCATGGCCAAATATCGCTCGGTTCAGGTCCGGCAAGTGGCAGGTGCGCTCGAATGTGCCACCAACGTGCACGGAGCACGAGCAACGAACGATGCCATTCCCGAGCATGCACACTCTACGCGCCGATGCTCTCCCGCACAACCTTGCATTGCCACACGACAAGGGACTCTGTCCACTTCGGATGCCTACCTGTCCAATCAGTTGGTCCTCTATAGCGTTGTATGGGTCACAAACAATGCATCAGAGGTTCGATCTTCGGCTCTATTGCACACGTCACCTTGGAAGGATCCAGTGTGAACGTGCGCGGCCGGTTTCTGTTTAGAGTGCTGCCCGGCGCAACCTGAGCGAGTTACCGATCACCGAAATCGAGCTCAGGCTCATGGCTGCGGCAGCGATCATCGGGCTGAGTAGCAAGCCGAAGACGGGATAGAGGGCTCCCGCGGCGATGGGGACGCCGAGGGAGTTGTAAACAAAAGCCAGAAATAGATTCTGTTTGATCGTTTTCATGGTCGCCCGGCTGAGGCGGCGAGCGCGCACGATGCCGTGCAAATCGCCTTTGACCAGCGTGACCCCGGCACTTTCCATGGCGACGTCGGTGCCTGTACCCATGGCAATGCCGACCTGGGCACGAGCCAGTGCCGGGGCGTCGTTGATACCGTCGCCGGCCATGGCAACCACCTTGCCCTGCGATCGCAGCCGGTCGACAACAGCCGCTTTCTGATCGGGAAGAACCTCGGCTACGACCTCACCGATGCCCAGTTGCTCGGCCACGGCGTCGGCGGTCGTGCGACTGTCACCAGTGAGCATGACGACGTCGACCCCCTCCTCGATCAGGGCGGGAATGGCCTCAGCCGCGCTCTCCTTGATTGGATCGGCAACTGCGAGAAGGCCGCTGGGCCGGCCGTCCACGCAGACGAACATCGCGGTCTGCCCGGCGCGGCGCAGGTCGTCGGCGCGCCGAAGGAATTCGCCCAGCTCATCGAGATCAACGCCGAGCTCGCTCATCAGCGCCAGGTTGCCCAGCGCCACGGCCCGGCCGGCGACCGTTCCCACGACGCCTTTCCCGGGCAGCGATTCGAAGGCACTGACCTCCATCAGCTCGACGTTTTTGTCGTGGGCGCCCTTGACGATCGCCGCTGCCAGCGGATGCTCGCTGCCCTGCTCGAGACTGGCGGCGAGGCCGAGCAACTGGTCTCGGGCAATCTCGGCCGTGGCTTCGACCGAGACCAGCTCGGGCTTGCCTGTAGTCAGTGTTCCTGTCTTGTCCACTACCAGCATATCCACTCGGTGCATGAGCTCGATCGCTTCGGCATTTTTGAACAGCACACCCAGGGTGGCGCTTGTGCCCGTGGCGACCATGATCGCCATGGGCGTGGCGAGACCGAGGGCGCACGGACAGGCGATGATGAGTACGGCCACTGCGTTGATCAGCGCGTGGGACATGCGCGGTTCGGGGCCGATGGTGGCCCACAGTGCAAAGGCGAGCACGGCGGCAAAAACCACGGTGGGTACAAAATAACCGGCCACGATATCGGCCAGTTTTTGAATCGGAGCGCGGCTGCGCTGCGCTTCGGCCACCATGGAGACGATGCGGGCGAGCAAGGTCTCGGCGCCGACGTTCTCGGCGCGCATGATCAGCGAGCCAGTACCGTTGACCGTGGCACCGATGACCTGATCGCCGGGCTGTTTGACCACTGGAATCGGTTCGCCGGTGACCATGGATTCGTCGACGCTGCTGGTACCGTCGACCACCTCGCCATCAACCGGGATTTTTTCGCCGGGACGGACCCGCAAGCGGTCACCCGGCCGGATCGCGTCGAGAGAAACGTCGCGTTCGCGGCCGTCCCGTTCGATCCGACGCGCAGTGGTCGGAGCCAGGCCGAGCAGTTGCTTGAGGGCTGCGCCAGTGCGACTGCGAGCCCTGAGCTCGACAACCTGACCGAGCAAAATGAGCGTGACAATCACGGCCGAGGCTTCGAAATAGACCGCGACCCCACCCGACTCGCCGCGGAACGAGTCGGGAAACCACCCCGGCACGAGGGCTGCCACCATGCTGTACAGGTACCCGACGCTCACGCCCAGCCCGATCAGAGTAAACATGTTGAGACTGCGCAAGCGCACCGATTGCACCGCGCGGACAAAAAAGGGCCAGGCCGAGAACAGACACACCGGCGTGGCCAATGCGGCCTCGATGAGCACCCGCCAGCGCGACGATACCAGCCGTGAGATCGGAGCCCCCGGGATCATATCGACCATGGACACAACCACGAGAGGCACCGTAAAAAACGCTGCAAACAGGAGTCGCCGGCTCATGTCGGCCAGTTCGGGGTTGGCCTCGTCGGCATCCAGAGTGACCGTACGCGGCTCGAGAGCCATGCCGCAGGTAGGACAGCTTGCCGGCTCGTCGCTGACCACCTCCGGGTGCATGGGACAGGTCCATTCGGTCGTCGCGCGCGGCACCGGCGCGAGCATGGGTTCGAGGGCCATGCCGCATTTGGGGCAGCTCGCCGGGCCGTCGCGCTCGACCTCGGCATCCATCGGACAGATATACCTCACCCCCGGCCCGGCATCTCGACCGCGCTTCTCCGCGCCCTGGCTCGGCTCGGGCAACGCACCGGCCCCGGCCGTACTGAAGCGATCTGGATCGGCTCGAAATTTGGCCACGCAGTGGTCGCTGCAAAACCAATACTCGCGGCCGTCACGGACGTACGTATGCTCTGTGTCCGTGACAGTCATTCCGCACACCGGGTCTGTCATCGACAGTCTCCTCGCCGCAATGGGAAATGCTGCAGGCAAACCGACAATCGTTGCGGGTAACATGCACCGCTCTCGTTTATGGCGCAGCACACTGCGCCCGGCTCATTCCGTGCGGAGAAGATCTCGCTCGATCGCATCGGCTGCAGCGTAACCCCGATCGGCCATCTGTCGAGCAAGACCACCTGTCGAGCAAGGCCCCCCCTGCCGATGCACTCCACCCGGCCACCCGCGAGGTCCGACCACGAGTCAGCGACCTGACCGACGATAGCTTCGAAGTCATCGTTGACACGAATATGCCATACATATAGTGTATGGCGGTTTAATGAGCGATGAAATGGGCAGCAGAAGTCCTGTCGGGGTACCTTCTTTCATGGAGTTGCGAATGCTTGCCCATAGTTTCGACGTGGTGGAGTCGCTCGACAGCGTGCACAGGCAAGCCGCGCTCGACCTTGCCGACAATCTCGGCGCCACAGCGATTCCCTTGTGTATTCGAGAGCTTGCCAAGCATGGGCGAGATACCACGGGGCCGTCTTCTGCGGCATCTCGCGGGTTCGAGACGGGTCGAGTAGCAGAGTCGAGGGTCGCAGATCCGGATCCGCGTGTGCAGTGGGCCGGTATCATCTTGCGCCACTTGAGCGGCGTAAAGGCGGTTCGCGACCGGGTTGTGGCGGCGCTCGGCAAGCTGGCCGAGAGTTCGTCCTCGCTAGCAGCAGCGCGGGCGCGATCAGCACTGGCCGACATCCAGCACCGCTCGGGTGCCCATAGGGCCGATTGTGCATCGGAGCCGACGACGATCGTCCACGGGCCCGATCACCTCGCCGATGGAGTCGACGGACCTTCTGCAAAGGAAGCGCGCATCTATCGAGATTCGATGCTCGCCGAGCTGGCAGAGCTGTGGAATTCGGCCGCCGGGATCGCATTGGCCGGTCATTTCCTGGTAAATCGGCTCTCCTGTGGAGAGATACCGGCGGTCGTGGATGCCCTCGGCATCCGCGACCCGGCCCGTACGCTGGTGCTGATCGACGAGCTGCTGTTGCGCACTGATGTCGACGAGACCGCTCGCGGCCAGCTCAAACGCATCCGCGCAGCACTTCGCGCCCATATCGGGCGGCATGTGAAGACGCCGCTGCCGGGAGGTCAGTGCGTGGCCACGGCCTATGTCGGAGACCATCCGAGTGGACAAACTGTGGTCATTGCGACGCGTCGAGTCGCAAACGCCGCGGGCCATCGAGTGCTGAGCTTGCTCATCTGCAGCGACACAAAACTGGACACAAATCTACCGGTGAATCCGCCAGACGCAAGGCGGGAGGATATAAAGCTGGAAGAGACAATACTGGTCGACGGGCTGTACCGGGATGAACTGGGACCACGCGCAGTCGACCGCGAAATCCTGGCACCGATCCGGCAGCAGGGGTATCGCCTGGTCCCCCACAGCGCCAAAGACGTCCGTGCTCTGGTCATCCACGCGGCGAGAAATACGCTCGAGCGGCGCTTTGCATTGCCCGGAGCGTTTTATCTCGGCCGCGACCTTCTCGGCATCTACGACCAATACGCTGTGATCTCGGGAGTTCACCTCAGTCGGGGCGTCGCCGGCACGAATCGGCAGCAGGCGGGGGTGCCGAGTCGTCCGGCTGATTTCGGTTCCGGCGAGTTCGCCCTGCACGACTGTTCTCCAGAGGAGTCCGGTTACCTTCTGGACCGAGCACTGTCTCTGCTCGCCGTGGGCAAAGCCAGGCGTGCCCGGCCGCTCTTCGAATTCCTGTTGGCGAGGGATCCCGACAACGCCGATGCGCGCGCGGCCTTTGCCCGTTGTCTTCTCGTCATCGACGACGTGGCCGGGGCAAAAAAACAGCTGAATCGCGCCATCTGGCTTCAGCCAGACAATGGGAGCCACCACTGGAACATTGCAGCGATCGCACATGCCGAGGGACGAGCGGGGAGCTGTTATCTCGCCTTGATGGATTATCTCGCAGTGACCGGGTCGGTCGATGTTGGCGGCGATGATGGTGCCAGTGGGGACCCGGCAGAGCGGCGCGAATTGGCTCTCGGTTTTGTTGCCGAGTACCGGCGTATCGCCCACCTCGAGCACCCCGAGGCAAGGGTCGAGTCGGTGGCCCATGTCGACGAACTGGTGTTCCGTGCAAAGACGCATATGCGGGCCCACCGCTACGGCCCGGCCATCGCCGTGCTGGAGGAGGCATGTTTCCAGGTGCCCAGCCACTACCGAGCCTGGACCCAGCTGGGCCTGGCCTACCTGGGTGACAATCGCCCACACGAGGCCAGACAGTGTTTCCGCCGGGCGCTCGATGCCAATCCCGGGCATAGCACGGCTGTCGAGGCTCTGGTCGAATCAGGGATTGGTGAGGCTCCGCCGCAATCCTCCGAGATGACGTGATGCTCGTGGTTTCTTGAATCCATCACTCGACGGTGGCAGATGCGAGGTGCTCCCGAGAGAGCATCCACCGCTGTGATGCTCGACGTCCGAATTTCTGATCAGTTCACTCCGGCCGGACACCGGTCCCTGCACGACCGCCCCGGCACCGCTCGTTTTGCCTTTTATAACGAGAGCTTGAGTGTGCTTGCACGGGGGATCACGGGGGCCGAATACGCGCGGACCCGGCAGTGGCCGATACCGACCCGGGTTGGCTGTTTCAACTGGTGAGAAACGCAACTTCGGTTTCTTCGGCCCACAAAAACTGTAAATACCATTATACTATTTCAGTTATCTATTTTCAGCATTCCATCTATTTGTAGACTATTCGGGTCCGTGCGCAATCAGGAGTCAAAAGAAACCGAAGTTCTTCCCACCCTGGCCAGCCAGCTGGTCAGTGACTTCGAGGATGACACACCCACTGCGTCGAGCGCGAGCCCGCGCCCGAGCGAGCAGTCGGCCCTGGCGCGCGATGGGGATGAGAGCTGGCAGCCCAGCGTGGGCGACCGGCTGGGCAAGGACAACCGATTTCAGCTCGTCGAAACGCTCGGATCCGGTGCCATGGGGCGCGTGTTCAAGGCGCTCGACGGGGAGCTCAGCCGCTACACTGCGGTGAAGATCATCATGCCGAGGGCGCCGCGGCCGGCCGACCAGATAATCGCGTTGCTAAAAAACGAGGCCCGCGCCATCGCCAAGCTCAATCACCGCAATATCGTACAGATTTATGACATCGGCATGTGGCGCGGACTGCCGTTCCTGGTGATGGAGTTCCTGCGCGGCCACACCCTCAAGGCCGAGATCGCACGCGGCCCGATCCCGTACGAGCGGGCGCTCGACATCGCGCGCCGGATCGTCGAGGGGTTGGTGCACGCCCATCACAACGGCCTGATCCACCGCGATCTCAAGCCCGGCAACATCATCGTCCTGCACGACGGCAGTATCAAGCTGCTCGACTTTGGCCTGGTCTACCGGGTCGAGCAGTTCGCCAACCTGGGCAACACGTTCATGACCGAGTATATGAACGCGCTGACGTTCGAGCGGGCCGGCACGCCAGCGTTCATGTCGCCGGAACAGTGGGGGAATCAGGCGCCCGACGAGCGGACCGACATATGGGCCGTGGGTATGCTCTTCTACAACATGCTGGTCGGCAAGCTGCCATTTGCCGGACTGTCGGTCGCCGAGGTTCGCGACATGGTGCTGTCGCCGGAGCCCATGCCGCTCACCGCAGGTGCGCTGCCGGACGCCCCCGAAGTCGCCGCACAGCTGATCGAGCGCATGCTGGCCAAATCAGTCGACGTGCGGATACAGTCCGCGACCGAGCTTCTGGAGACGCTCACCCGGATGCAGCGCGATGTCGCTGAGTCGCGTCCGGCCGAGCTCGGACAGCAGTCGGCACAGCGCCAGCTGACCCTTTTGGCGTGCCAGCTGCGGATCACCGGCGGCGAGCTCGACTTCGAAACCACCGGGCAACTGTCTCGCAGCTTCCATTACAGCGTCGACAACGTCCTCAAGCGGGGCGGCGGCACGCTGGTGGCCGCGGTGGGCAGTCGCATGGTGGCTTGCTTTGGCTATCCCCGGGCCGACGAGGACGATGCTCAGTACGCGGTACAGGCCGCGCTGGAGCTCCGCGACACGGCAGTCGAGCTGGGCCGCCAGTTCGGCGTCAAATCGGCAATTCAGGTCGGCCTGCACACCGACCGGGTTCTGGTCGATACAGATCCGTTCTCGGGGATGTCGCCCGGGTGGCCGGTGCTGCGCGGCAACGCGCCGGACGCCGTGTCGGTTTTGCGCGATCAGGCCAGGCCGGGCGACATCTTGATCTGCGGCAACACACATCGATTGGTGCGCGGGTTGTTCGCGACGCAGAAAGTCGACGCGCCAGCCATGCGCCATCCGTGGCCGCCAACCGGTGGCGCCATCCACCGGGTCCTCCGGCCGGTCGAGGTACAGATGCGCTTCAACCGCGCTGCTGACGCGGCGCTGGCCCCGCTCGTCGGCCGTGACCACGAGATCGCCGAACACCTGGACCTGTGGCTGAGAGCCTGCGCCGGCCGGGGCCAGGTCGCCATGATCAGCGGCGAGGCCGGGATTGGCAAGTCGAGGTTGGTGCGGCAGATCGTGAGCCACGTGCGGACCTCGGAATGCCTCGACATCGCGCTGCAGTGCTGGCAGCAACACGCCAACAGCGCGTTCTACCCAATTTTGGGGCTGCTCCGGCGATTCATGACCATTCGCGATGAAAACTCTGACACGGAAAAGATTCACCACATGGAGCGTTCGCTGCAGTCGCTCGATCTGGACCTGGACCGCCACATGCCGCTCTATGCCTCACTGCTGGCGGTAGAGCTCCCCGACCGTTACCAGCGGGCAAAGCTGCCGCGCGCCGACAAAAAGCAAACGCTCATCGAATCGCTGGTCGTCATGCTGGGGCGGATGGCCAGCAAGCGTCCATTGCTGCTGGTCGTCGAAGATCTGCACTGGATCGACCCATCGACCCTCGATTTCCTCAGCGCTCTGTTCGCGCGGGTGGCAGACACCCCGGTCCTGGTCCTCTTGACGTTTCGACCCGGGTTTTCTCCCCACTGGCCGAGCGGGCCGCACGTCCATCACACCCAGCTGGGCCGGCTGAACTACCGCGATGTGGAGGCGTTCGCGAAATTCCTCGCCGGCCGTCGCACACTGCCCGAAGAGCAGATACGCACGCTGTTCGCGCGGACCGAGGGCATCCCGCTCTACGTCGAGGAGTTCGCCCGCCAGCTGTTCGGGACCGAGCGGCACAGTACCAGGGCAAGCGGCGTGATCGAACTGAACGAGGCGTCGGTGCCCGCCACCCTGGCCAACCTGCTGCTCGCCCGGGTAGACCGCCTGTCGCCCGAGCAGCAGTATATCGCGCGGCTGGGCTCGGCGATCGGGCGCGACTTCGACGCCGAGCTGATACGGGCCGTCTCACAGTACGAAAAGCTCCAGCTGGCCGGCTGCCTGAGCCGGCTGGTCGAGTCCGGACTGCTCGCGCACACCGACGGCCACGAGCAGGGGCAGTTCGTGTTCAGCCACGCCTTGCTCCAGCAGACCGTGTATGAGTCGATGACGCGACAGACCCGCAGCGCGCACCACCTTCGGGTGGCCCGGGCGCTGGAGGACAGCGGCAGGGCCGTGGAACCGGAGCGGCTGGCCTATCACTACGAACGCGCCGGTCACCCTGCGACCGCGATCGTTCACCTGGAGCGCGCCAGCAAGCTCGCGGTCAGGCGCTCGGCGCTGGTCGAGGCGATTCACCACCTGCGCCACGCGCTCGAGCTGCTGAACGGGCTGCCCAAGAGCCAGCGGCGCAGCCAGCGCGAGTTCGACCTGCTCAACGCACTGGGGCCTGCGCTGATGGCGGTCAAGGGCTACGCCCACCCCGAGATCCAGAAGGTCTACTCGCGCGCGCAAACGCTGTGCCAGGTGGCAGGCGACCACTCCAGTTTGTTTGCGTCGCTGCACGGGCTGTGGGAGTTCAAGCTGGTCCGGGGAGCGCTGCCCGAGGCGCGCGCACTCGGCGCTCGCCTGCTCGAAGTGGCCGAGCTGTCCCTCGAACGGACCAAACTTCTGCTCGCCCACCGCGCGCTCGGGACGGCGCTCTTGTTGAGCGGCGAGCTGGCAGCGGGGCGCGACCACTCGCGCAAGGCGGCAAACCACTACGAAATTGCCCGGGACGCCAGGCTGAGCCACGAGTACGGACACGACCCGGGTATGGCGTCTCACCTGTACGTCGCCTGGTCGCTAGCCCTGCTAGGCGAGCTCGACCTCGCCCTGACCACGGCCCGCAATGCCGAGGCGATCGCACTCGAACTCGGGCAACCGATCAACATCGCATTCGCCCGCAGCTATCTCGGGATGGTGTGCAACCAACGCGGCGATTTCTCGGCCGCGTTCGAGGTGACGCGACAGGCAGGGGACCTGGCCGTCGCCAAGGACCTGCTTTTGTGGAACGCCCATAGCCTGATCCAACACGGCTGGGCAATCGTCGGAATGGGTCGGCTGGAAGAGGGGATCGCCACCCTCAAGAAGGGCATCGACAGATGGTGCAAGACCGGTGCTCAGGCGGGCACGACCATGTTCTACACATTGCTGGCCAACGCCTACCTCGCGCACGGACAGCTCGACGACTGTGCCAACGAGCTGATCAAGAGCGAGGAGATGATCACGCGTAACGACGAGCACTACTACGAGCCCGAAGTATTGCGCGTCCGCGGTGAACTCACTCTGGCCAGAAATCCACACGATGTCGAGGCAGCCGCGACATACCTTCGGGACGCGCTCGAAGTCGCCCACGATCAGGGCGGCAAGACCCTGGGGTTGCGCGCCGCGATCAGCCTGTTCCGTATCACCTCCGGGGCAGAGCAGGCCGAACAGCAGCTCCGCTCGGTGACTTCGGAGTTCACCGAAGGCCTCGACACTGCCGACATGCGAACAGCGCGGCGGCTGCTCGGCCAGAGCTGAACTGCACTCGGTACCGCCACGCCGGTGAGCAGCTCATGCAACGCCGCTCTTTCGGCTCTGTCCGAGCGCTGGTCGCGGGCAACTGGATCCGCACCGCTGCATGGACCGGGCGCGCAGTGCTACTTGTGTGGTGCCTTCCGCTCGCTGGCGGCAGATAACTGTGTTTCCGGACGGCCCTTTGCAATGCGGGTTAGAACCATCGGCGTTCGTGGGCGAGATATCTCCGCGCCTTGCGCTGGGCCATTTCGTTGGACAGCCGATTTTCTGGCCATATGGATGGCGGCGTGCGCAAAACCCGCATCAAAGCGTCGCGAAAGAGCGCGCGATCACGTGTGGTGACCGCGTAGTAGCGAGCGTACATGACCTCGACCATCAGCGATTTGCCCCCCGTGATGCGGCGAGCGCGAGCAAAATGGCGCTTGCCCTGAGCCGGATTTCCGCCCACTGCCGCGCTGCGTGCACTGTACAAGATACCCAGCGACATATCGGCCAGGCCGTCGGAAAATCCGCTGTCGAGTTCGGCCACGCGCAAGAGCAAACCCTCGGCCAGGGTCAATCGGGCAGCGAGCACCGGATTTTCGGGATCCATGCCAGCCAGAGAGGCCAGTCCGAGCCCGACCCAAAACATGCCCGCAACCTCGTCGCGACCCGCCCCGGCGACCAGTCGGGCCAGTGATGGAGGGTCGTCCCACAACGCCTCGGCCCACATCGGGTCGAGCAGCAGCAGTCCGTAATTGATGCACCGGGCCAGTATGCGCCGCGCGCTGGCGCGCACCCGATTTGCCTGCTCACCATCGCCGTCCAGCACTGCCGCCTCCCAGTCATCCTGCAAGAATCCCGCGCCGTACTGACAAACCGCTTCGGCCAGAAGCGCCCGAAGTCGGACGTTTTCGGGAAACCCGACGTAGAAACCTTCCAGCGTCTTGATCCCGCTGGGTACCGCAGCCCGGGCAAGTTCGTAATCCGACTCTTGCTGCATGGCCGCTTTGCTGCGCTCGATGAGCGATACAGTCGTCTTCATGGCCTGCCGCTCGATGAAATTCGAGCAAGAAAAGTTCCCATATACGATTGCTGTAACAGGTAGAAGTAGTGTAATCCTCACTCGATAGAATCTTTGGACGCAATCTCGGATTGCGTCAAGGCCTGCTACGTGGTATCGACTAAAACGACTGGTCGAATTAGTCGTATCAAGAGGGGAGACTATGGATCCGTCAGCCGTATTTGTCTATTTACGCACTTCTTGCGCCTCACGCGCTTCTTGCGCTAGGCACCTGACCCGACAATGCGGGCCAGGTCTGCGGTCAACCGCCCTGTTGAGAAGCTGGCATGGGTGGAAGCAGGCGTGAGTTCACCAGCGGGATCACAGGGTAACGATCATCTGTTCGACTACATCCTGGTCGGCGGGGGTCTACAAAACAGTCTCATTGCCATGGCGCTACTGGTCCGGCGACCAGAGGTACGTCTGGCCCTGGTCGAGCGTCGCGGGGTACTGGGCGGAAACCATATCTGGTGCTTTCACTCGGACGACGTGAGCGAGCGGGCAGGCACATTCGTGGATCCGCTGATCGCGCACCGCTGGCCGGGATACGAGATTCGCTTTCCCGGGCTCGGGCGCGTGCTCGACACGCCGTATGCGGCGGTGACCTGCGAGCGTCTGCACCGGGTAGTTACCGAGCGATTGTCTGAAAGGCCGGGATGTTCGCTGTTCTTGCATTGCGAGGTGAAGGATCTGGCCGGCCGGGAGGTTTTTTTGGCCGATGGTCGTCAGCTCCGCGGCCGTGCAGTGATCGATGCCCGCGGACCTCGCGCCAGTTATCCGGCTGGCACGACCGGCTATCAGAAATTTCTCGGCTGCGAGTTCATCCTCGCTGCCGGCCACGAGCTGGCCCGGCCAGTCATCATGGATGCCACAGTCGAGCAAGGAGAGGATGGCTATCGCTTTTTTTACGTCTTGCCGCTGGCCCGAGACCGGGTGTTGATCGAGGAGACCCATTTCTCTGACACCCCTTCATTGGCTAACGATCAGTTGCGCCACAACGTCACCGGGTATGCGGAACAAATGGGTCTACGGGTCAGCGGCATCGCCCGGGAGGAGACCGGGATCCTGCCCATGCCGTGGCAAGGGCAGGTGGAACTGCCGGCCCCGGACGGTCCAATGGTCGCTGGCTACCGCGGCGGGTGGTTTCATCCGGCCACCGGGTATTCATTTCCCGTCGCGGTCAGGCTGGCCGACCATGTATCGAGCACCACGCCGGACGAACTGATCGGCGCCGGATTTCTCGAACTGGTTGCAGAACAGAATCGCCAGGCCTCGTATTGCTACAAGCTCAACAAGATGATGTTCGGCTGGTTTCCGCCCGACCAGCGCTACAACGTATTCAAACGGTTCTACCGGCTTCCCGAGGCCACGATACGGCGTTTTTACGCCCTTGCGCTCACCCGTGGCGATCGCCTGCGCATCCTCATGGGCCTGCCGCCCCGGGGTTTATCGATCAGAAAGGCCCTTTCGTCTCCCCTGGCGCCGGCCCAGCGAGGTACCCGATGAGCCAACGTCAGCCACTGCAGCGCGACGCAGCGCTCATCGCCCTGCTCGAGCGCGATTTCGGGCGAGGCAGGGCGAGCGGGCTTGCCGGTCGCACTTCGACTGCGCGGCCCGGGCGAAACACGGGCTCGAACGCGCCATCGAGCCACCTCGAACAGCCACACGGCCAATCGCCGGTGCTCGACCATCTCTGTGAACAGGCGTTATTGGCGCCCGTGCGCGAATTCCTCGGCCGTCCGAGCAAGGGATTTCGCGGCCGGTTGGTCCGCCATGCCTGGGCGCTGGCCGGGGGTGAGCCGGGTCAGTTACCCGCTGAACTGCCCTTGGCTGTCGAAGTTCTCCACGCCGGTTCGCTCATCGTGGACGATATTCAGGATCAGTCCGAAACCCGGCGTGGACGACCGGCGTTGCACCATCTTTACGGTACGCCGCTGGCGCTCAATACCGGCAACTGGCTGTATTTCTGGTCGCTGCAACTGATGACCCGCGGCCTGCCCGACCGGGTCGCGACCACGGTACAGCGCCGCGCCGTGTCGACGATGTTGTATTGCCATCAGGGCCAGGCGCTGGATCTTTCCACGCGGGTATGCGATCTCGACCGAGCCGACGTGGCCGAAACTGTAGCCATGGCCACCGGGCTCAAGACCGGTGCCCTCATGGAGTTCGCTGCGTGGCTCGGCGCTGTGGCCTGCCAGGCACCCCTGGAGCAATGCGAGGCACTGGCCCGGGCCGGTTACCAGCTCGGTGTCGGGCTGCAGATGCTCGACGACCTCGGCGGCCTGGTCGCCCCATCGCGGCGGCAAAAAGGCTTGGAAGACGTGCGCCTGGCCCGGCTCACCTGGCCATGGGCGTGGCTGGCCGAATACACCGAGACCGGCACGTTCTCGCGCCTGCAAAAACGCACCCGCGAGCTGGCCGAATCGACCCACGGCGACACAGCGCAGGCACGACGGCCAGAGAAACAACTGCGCGACGGTCGCGCAGGTACGAATGGTTCATCCCACCCGGCCGACGATGCGGGCCAGCTCGCCGACGAGATGGCCCGCATCGTGGCTGACCTCGGCCGGGATCGGGTGCACCGACATCTTTCGACTGCGTTCGCCGAACTGCGCCGGAGCATGGAACCGCTCGCGGCCGGTCGGGACAACGGCAAACGCGGTCGCCAAGCCGGCCAAAAAGCCGGCTATCGAGTCGAATCGAGATCGATCGCTCTGGCCGAGCTGGAGCGCGAAATCAACCGATTGGAGGTGAGCTATGGCTGAGCCACTGTCGTTTACCGAAGTTCCTGTCCAGCCGAGTGAGCGAGCTGGTCCATCCGATCGCAATGCTGATGACACAGCTGCACGCCCGGCCATGGGCCGGGCCGCAGTGATCGGCAGCGGGTTCGGCGGACTGGCGGTCGCCATTCGGCTGCAGGCAGCCGGGTTCGAGACCACGATCTACGAAGCGCGGGACAAGCCGGGTGGCCGGGCCTACGTCTACGAGAAAGACGGTTTCACGTTCGACGGTGGCCCCACGGTGATCACCGCACCACATTGCATCGAGGAGCTCTTTACCGTGGCCGGGCGGCGCATGGACGACTACGTCAAGCTGGTGCCGGTCACCCCGTTCTACCGGCTGATCTGGTCCGACCGCGACAGCTTCGATTATGTCGGTGATGGTCGGGCCATGGTCGAACAGATCCGCCAGCGCAATCCAGGTGATGTGGAGGGGTACGAGCGCTTTGTCGAGTACTCGCGGCAGGTCTTTGACGCCGGCTATACCGAACTGGCCCACACGCCGTTCCTGCGCTTTTGGGATATGATCAAGGTCGCGCCCGAGCTGATGCGCCTGCGCGCTGATCGCTCGGTCTACGGCCAGGTCAGCCGGTTCGTGAAAGACGAAAAACTCCGTCAGGTTTTGAGCTTTCACTCGCTCTTGGTCGGCGGCAATCCGTTTTCGACCAGTGCGATCTATACCCTGATCCACTACCTGGAGCGCAAATGGGGCGTTTTCTTTCCCATCGGGGGTACCGGCGCCCTGGTCCGCGCCCTGGTCCAGCTATTCGAAGAACTGGGCGGCCGGGTGCGTTTATCCACCCCGGTTGAGCGAGTCGAGCCCAGGCACAACGGACCGCGAGTAACCCACCACATAACCAGTCCGGGCGCGGCAACAGACTGGTTTGACCTCGTGGTATCCAATGCCGATATCTACCACACCTACAACAAGCTGTTTCGCGATGTGCCGGGTTCCCGGCGCGTGGTCAAACGCCTCGACAAGCTCGACTGGTCGATGTCGCTCTTTGTCCTCTACTTCGGCACGGACCGACCGTACCGCGACGAGGTTGTCCACCACACAGTGATCTTCGGGCCGCGCTACAAGGGCCTGCTCGACGATATTTTTGCTGGTTCTGGTCTTGCCGACGATTTTAGCCTGTATCTGCACGCGCCCACACACACCGATCCCTCGCTCGCCCCCGCAGGCTGTGGCTCGTTTTACGTCCTGTCGCCGGTGCCCCACCTGGGCCATGCGCCCATCGACTGGCAACGAGTTGGCCCCGAGTATGCCGAGCGTATCCTGGCCTCGCTCGAGGCTGTGTTGCCCGATCTTCGCCACCACGTGGTCACCAAACACTGGATCGACCCGACCCATTTTGCTGGCACCCTGCGTTCGCACCTGGGAACGGCCTTTTCGTGCGCGCCCACTCTGACCCAGAGCGCCTATTTTCGGCCCCACAACCGCGATCCTCGCATTCCGGGTCTGTATCTGGTCGGCGCCGGAACCCATCCTGGCGCGGGGGTGCCCGGGGTGGTAAATTCGGCCAAAGCAACGGCCAATATCATTGTCGAGGACTTTGCCGGGTGACCGGATCGCATGACCAGACGATTTCAGCGCCCGGGCGGGCGACATGGCGCAGCGAGGCCATCCGTCGCTGCCGCGCGACCATCGCCGAACACTCGAAGAGCTTTGCCCTGGCCTCGCGTGTATTTCCGCCCGCGTGTCGCGACCATGCAGCGGTGGTCTACACCTGGTGCCGGCGCGCCGACGATGCGGTGGACGGGGTCGCTCCGGGCGAGCAACCGGCCGCTCTGGCCCGTATTCGTGCCGAACTCGACATGGTCTATAGCGGTTCGCAGCCGTCGGATATCACACTGGCTGCGTTTGCCGCCGTGGTCGAGCAATGCCGCATCCCCCGCGAGTACCCCGAAGAGCTCTTGGCCGGAATGGAAATGGATGTCCGCGGTACGCTCTATGACAGCCTGGACACATTGCTACTCTACTGCTTTCGCGTCGCCGGCACGGTCGGACTCATGATGTCTCACGTCATGCGATTGTCTGACCAGAGCGCGCTGAAAAACGCCGCGCATATGGGCATTGCCATGCAGCTGACCAATATCTGCCGCGACGTGGTGGAGGATTGGACATTGGGCCGGCTCTACCTGCCCGATGATCTGTTATCCGATCATGGCGCCAGCAATCTGGCCACAAAGATCGGCCAAGAATTTCCCGATGAGGTTCGGCCGGCCATGGCGCGCGCTGTGCGCTGGCTGCTTGCCGAGGCCGACCGCTATTACGCCTCGGGTGATCGCGGCCTCATCGCGCTGCCGTGGCGTTGCGCTTTCGCGGTCCGCGCCGCTCGCTGTATCTATTCGGCGATCGGCGCGCGTATCGCCAGAAATCAATACGACGTCACCCGCGGCCGGGCCATCGTGCCCGGCTGGGTCAAGCTGCTCTTGCTGGCTCGGGCCGGGCTGGCGTCGCTGGGCGAGATTCCGCGGCGCATTCGCCGTCGTCTGCTGGGAGGGCGACAGACGGCCATTCCCGCCCACAAAATCAGGTTTCCCGAAAATGTCCTTCCACTCTGAATTCATCACCTATGTCGGCCGCATCGGCGAATTCAACCGTCGAGACTGGTGGATCTATTGTCTGTGGGTGGGAACCATGTTCGGTCTGGTGGTTTCGACCGGAGGGTTTCTGCTCCTCGGCCATGTCAATGGAGCCAGTTTTCCACCCGAGGCGTGGCTGGTTCCGGTCGGGGCAGCGGTATTCAGCATTGCCATCGCGATCGATACCATCGGTCACCGCACGGTGTACAAAGAGGTTCTGGCCGGCGGCGAAGCACTGGTCCATCACATCACCATTTTTTGCGGGGTCAGCAGCGTCGTTCTGCTCTGCCTCGCCTACAGTTGTCGCGCCGCAGTCATTCCGGCCATGGTGTTCACTGTGCTGTCGTTTGTCTACAGCCTGGTCGACGAGATCTTTCACTGGCGTCGCTACGTGAGTGACCATGCCGACCGGGTCGAGATGTGGAGCCACGTGTTCATCTTTGTCGGCCACGGCATCATGATGCTCGGCTGGTGGTGTTGTTATTTCCTCGGCTATCCCGGCGTGGCCGAGACCCTGGCGCATCTATGACCGCAAAAGAGGCCCTGGCCCGCTCGGCACAGTTGCCTGACTGTCAACCATCGACTTCGAGAGTAACCATGCAGCGTGTTGCTATATTCTGCCTCATCGCATTGCCGTTGGGTTCGTGCGGCGGCCCGGCCCAACCCGGCGGGCACGCTGTGGTTTCGCCGGATTCGCCGATTGGCCCGGCCGCCATCTCTCCCGACGACACGGTCGAGCCGGCGTTGGCCGGCAGTGCCTACCAGGTCGAGGAGTTGCTCCTCACCGAGCAACCGGCCCTGGTCATTCGCGGCCAGAGTGCGCCGACCGAGCTGGAAACAGAGCTGAGTGGGGCGATTCCACGCCTCATTGGCCACGCGGTGGCGAGCGGGCTCGAACTGGCCGGCCCGCCGTTTGTGCGCTACTACGAGCGCAGCGAGCAGCGCATCGACTTTGCGGCCGGTATCCCCGTGGTCAAGCCCGGTCCGGGCAGTGACGACATCGAATCGACTGCGCTGCCCGCCGGACCGGCCATTGCCACGCTTCACGTCGGGCACTATCGAGAACTGCCGCTGGCCCACGAGGCGCTGCGCCAGTGGGCCGAGCGAGCTGGCCGGCGAGCATCGGGTGCTCCGTGGGAAGTATTCCTGACCAATCCGATCGTGCAACCCGATTCGTCCGGCTGGCGTACCAAAGTGTTCTTACCGCTCGCCGAGTAATCGTCATCAATCGCCAGTCATTGTCTCAACCTGGCTGACCGCGGTTCGAAAAGGCCGATCATGCGCATTCTATTCGTTTCTGAAGATGTCACTCTGGCCCAGGTGGTCCGCCTGGTCGTCCTGGCTCGCAGCTTGAAGCCGAGTCAGCACGAGATCCATTTTGCCTGTCGTTATTTTGACGAGCTGGTGTTCAAGCCCAATGAATTCAACCGTCACACGATCCATACAGTCGATCGCGAGGTTGTGCACAAAGCGCTGGCCCGGGGCAAGCGCCTGTACGACAAGCGGACCCTGCGCAAATACATTCGCCAGGAGATCGCGCTCATCGAGGCCATCAAGCCCGATCTGATCGTTGGTGACTTTCGCCTGTCGCTGTCGGTGAGTGCGGCTGCATGCGGAGTTTCACTGGCCACTCTGATCAACGCGTACTGGAGTCCACACGCGGTGCGCGACTCGTTTCCGCTGCCCGATCATCCCATTATCAACGTGGTCGGCGAGGAGATGGCAACGCGTTATTTCCCCATTGCCATACCCAAGGTATTTGAGCATTTTGCCCGGCCGATCAATGCGTTGCGCAAAGAATTCGGCTTGACAAAACTGGGCAGTTTGCTCGAGGTACTCACTCACGGCGATCACACTCTTTATCCGGATGTCCCGGCGCTGGCGCCGATCGAGGATTTGCCCGACTCACATCGCTACATCGGACCGGTCCTTTGGTCGCCGGATGTGCCGCTACCCCGGTGGTGGAGCCAGTGGAGCGAAAACAGCGCAAACGGTCGGGAGGCAAGGCCGCGGGTCTACGTCACCATGGGCTCATCGGGCAATGTTTCGGCTCTGTCCGTGGTACTGGAGGCACTGGCCGAACTGCCGGTATCGGTTGCGGTGGCCACGGCGGGTCGGACTGATCTCGGCAGCCTGCCCGAAACTGTCCAGGCGGCCGAGTTTGTGCCCGGCCACCTGGCCAGCGAGCGAGCATCGCTGGTCATTTCCAATGGCGGCAGCACGACAGGGTACCAGGCGTTGCGAGCCGCAACGCCGGTTTTGGGCATCGCGTCCAACCTGGACCAGCACCTGGCCATGACCGCGATCGAAGAGCGCGGTGCCGGTATCCGGCTCAGGGCCCAGGGCTTGCGCGCCGACGCGGTGCGGGCCAGTGTGCGCGCCATACTGGACACGGACGACTATTTCGAGAGCGCCCGGCGGGTGGCCGAAGAGTTCGAACGCTGGGACTCGGCGGCTATTTTTTCGCGCTTCATCGCCAGCATGGTTCATCCCGACCCATCTCGTCGAGACGACACGAAGCTACCGCGGCAGGCCGGGGGCCCATCCTACCAGCGTGTTTCGGAAACAGTGTCATGATCGATCATTTCCCCAGCAAGGGCAACGCCGGTGTAACGGACCCGCTGTCGGGCCGCTTTTCGAGTGCCATTCCCGATGTCGAGCTGCGGGTTCTGGACACCATTGCCGACGATCGGGGCAGTTTTTGCGAGACATTTCGGCAGAGCTGGTTTGCCGGCGCACCGGCGTTCGTGCAGGGAAATGCCAGCGTCAGCCGGCCCAATGTACTGCGTGGAATGCACTATCACCTCAGGCAGGACGACCTGTGGTTGGTTCTGCGCGGCCACGTGACAGTTGCTCTGGCCGATATCCGGCCAGCTCAAAAGCGCCGCGTGGAGCGTTTCGATGTGACTGCTGGCGGCGGGGTTTATATCCCGCGCGGCGTGGCGCACGGCTTTTATGCCCACGACGACGTGCTTCTCATCTATTACGTGACCAACTATTACGACGGCACAGACGAGCTCGGCATTGCCTGGGACGACCCGGATCTGGCCATCCCCTGGCCGCACAGGGCCCCCATTCTGTCACCTCGCGACCACAACAACCCGCGCCTGCGCGACATCGACAGGGACAAACTGCCGGGCGAGAGTCGAATGTCTGCACGAGAACAGGGATAACCAGATCTGCTCGCCGCCAGTCCATTCAGCGGCACGAGGCGCCTGAAAGAGGGCCCAGGCCATGTAGGGCTGCGAACATGTCCCGCACAACATGGCACCGGCCATGCATTAAGCTGGCTCCATGGCAGCTGTTGATTCACTTCTGAGGCTCATGGGGGTGCGGGCCGCCGATCTCCTGGTGGTGTCATCGGGCCAGGTGCCGATCTTGCGGCGAGCTGGCCAGGCCAGCCAGTTATCCATGCCCGCGCTCAATCACGAACTGGTCGCGCGTTTTGTCGACGAGGTCATCGACGACAAAAAACGGGCAGAACTGGATGAGAATGGTTCTCTCGAGACCGGGTATAAGTCCGAGGACGGAGCCAGCTTTGCCGTAAAACTCGAAATCCACGGGCATGGAGTGCGCCTGACCTTCCGGTCCAAACCCCATCCGGCAAGCGCCGGGCCGGGGCATGAGCACGAGCAGACGCAAAAGGACGCCGAGCTCCATTGTGGACCGCAACCCAGCGAGCTGGCCTTGCCCACCAGCGGCGAGCAATCGGATCAGATCGCCGGCCATGGCCCCGCAATCCACCAACCTGCCCGAGCCGACGTGGCGCACGCCGAAGTGACAGACTGGCACGGAGAACGCGACTCCGGCCGCTTCGAGTCGGTCCGGAACGGTGCCGGTCGGCTCTGGCCCTCGGCCGGCAAAGGGCGCTCCCAGGCCGTGCCCGCGGTGTTTCGGCCGCTCCTAGACCGCGCCGAGTACGAGGGCGCCTCCGATGTCATCGTGTCATCGGGCCAGACTCCGCGCATGCGCATCGCCGGAAAATTCATCCCCCTCGAGTACCCTCGAGACAGCTCGCTGGCCGGCGATGACGACATTCTGGCACTGGTCAGCGCGGTTGCCGGCGAGCGCGGAATGGCCGAGCTGGCTCGCACCGGCAGTATCGATATCGCGATCGAGCCGCGCAGCGGCCAGCGCTTTCGGGTCAATGTATTTCGCCAGCAAAACGGCCTTGCCGCGGCATTGCGCCCGATCCAGCGCGATACTCCCACCCTCGCCCAGCTCGCTCTGCCCGACCACCTGCACGACCTGGTCAGCTATCCCCACGGTCTGGTCCTGGTCTGCGGTCCCACCGGCTCGGGCAAATCGACCACTCTGGTCGCGCTGGTCGAACACCTCAATCAGACCAGGCCCTGTCACATCATCGCCATCGAAGACCCGATCGAGTATCAGTACCAGAGCCGGCGAGCACTGATCCACCAGCGCGAACTGGGCGCCCACGTGGACAGTTTTGCCACCGGATTGCGCGCCGCTCTGCGCGAGGCCCCCGACGTGATCCTGGTCGGCGAAATGCGCGATCGCGAAACCATCGCGGCTGCGCTCACCGCAGCCGAAACCGGTCATCTGGTCCTCTCGACCATGCATTCGAGCAGCGCCAGCGTGGCCATCGACCGCATTATCGATGTGTTTCCCGAAAATCAGCAGCGCCAGATTCGACTCCAGCTGTCCATCGTCCTCTGCTCGGTACTCACCCAGTTCTTGCTGCCCTCGACACAGCCGCCCGGCCGGGTTCCGGCGTTTGAAAAGATGGTCGTGACCCCCGCCATCGCCCACCAGATCCGCGACGATAAGGTCCATCAGATTCCCAGTCAGATCGTCACCGGCCGCGACGCCGGAATGGTGCCGCTCGAACGCACGCTGGCCGATCTGGTGCGCCGGCGTTCGATCACTCCCGACACCGCCATGCAGACAGCCGGTGACAGCGATGCCTTGAAGCAGATGATGCGCAGCGGCTAGTCTCCGGCCATGACCGAAATTATCGAGATCCAAGCACGTGAAGTCCTCGACTCGCGCGGCAACCCCACCGTCGAAGCCGAGGTCGAGCTGTCCAGTGGTGCCCTCGGCCGCGCCATGGTGCCCTCGGGCGCATCGACCGGCGAGCACGAGGCCATCGAATTGCGCGACGGCGACGAGCGGCGCTTTCTCGGCAAGGGCGTGCAAAAAGCGGTTGCCAACATTCGAGAGCTCATCGCCCCCGAACTGGTCGGCATGGATGCCGGCGAACAAGTGGCCATCGATCGCGAAATGCTCGACCTCGACGGCACGCCCAACAAGGCCAAGCTGGGCGCCAACGCGATCTTGGCGGTATCCCTGGCAGCAGCGCGCGCAGCTGCCCAAACCCACGGGTTGCCGCTCTATCGCTATCTCGGCGGGGTCGGCGCACTGACCCTGCCGGTACCGCTGATGAATATCATCAATGGCGGCGCCCACGCCGACAACAATCTCGACATCCAGGAATTCATGATCGCACCAGCCGGCCTACCGTCGTTTTCCGAGGCTCTGCGGGCCGGTGTCGAGGTCTTCCACAATTTAAAAAAACTTCTCGCCGGACGGGGCAAAGTCACTGCAGTGGGCGACGAGGGCGGTTTTGCTCCATCTCTCGACAACGCCGACGAGGCCCTTTCGCTGATCGGCGAGGCCATTGAAAAAGCCGGCTACAAGGCCGGCGAAGACATTTTTCTGGCCCTAGACGTGGCGGCGACCGAATTCTACGACAAGGAGAAAAAAACCTACCGCTACGCCGGCAAGGAGATCGGCGCCGACGAGGTAATCGGCATGTATGCCGACTGGATCGAGCAATACCCGCTCGTGTCGATCGAAGACGGCCTCGACGAAGACGATTGGGACAGCTGGAAAACCCTCACCGAGCGTGTCGGGGGCCGGGTACAGCTGGTCGGCGACGATCTCTTTGTGACCAATACAGAGCGGCTGGCCCGCGGTATCGACTCAGGTGTGGCCAATGCGATTCTGATCAAAGTCAATCAGATCGGCACGCTGACCGAAACTCTGGACGCCGTGCGCACCGCGCAACACGCCGGCTACCGCACGGTGATTTCACATCGCTCGGGCGAGACCTCGGATACGTTCATCGCCGACCTGGCCGTGGCAGTCAATGCAGGCCAGATCAAAACCGGCTCGGCGTCGCGCTCGGATCGAATCGCCAAGTACAACCAGCTTTTGCGCATCGCCGACGAACTCGATGACAATCAGCGCTTTGCCGGAAGCGGCGTGTTTGCCGGCAAACGCTGACATCGTCGCCGACATCATCGCACAACACTATCGCGGCAGGGCGGCCGGCCCGGGTCGGTCATCACAGACACACGGCGAGGTCGTCGGGATGGGTGTCGGCGCCGATATGGCCGTCGAGACGCAACAGGCGGTAGCAGAGAAATCGCCGCTGGCGCCAGGGAGATTGCAGGCCGGCACGGAGATAGTCGAGAAACGCTGGCGGACTGCTGATCACCCGTTGCAAGGTCTGCAGTTCGCGACCGATGGCGCCGCGCTCCTGGGGCCCGAGTTCGCTCCAGCGAATGGGTCGATGCGGTGTGAGCTCGAGATGGTGCATGAGCAGGGCGAGGCTGTGGTCGGCATGAGCATCGACCAGAGAGTTGTTGCACCACTTGCCGAGTGTGCGCAGTAGATTTTGCCGATGAGCCTCGACGCCGAGCGGCTCGGTGAGCGCCCGGCGCATCATGGTGGCAATGCGCGACTCGTTGAGCACCCTCTGCGGCCTCGGCGAGGGCCGCGGCATGACCTCGAATTCGCCGACCACGGTGACACCCTCGCGGTCCAGGACCACTGTGTCGATCACACGACCCACCAGGGTCGAGATTTCGTACCAGATTCGTCGGAATGTATGGTCTGGACGTCCCTCGTCGCGAAGGACTCCGACCAGCTCTGCGGGATTGCCCCGGCGGAGCTTGCCAATCGCCCGATCCACGCCCGAGTGCAGAGGAGGCGTTTCGAGATAAAAATCGCGATACAACCAATCGGACGCCTGTTCGGCTCCGATCAGTCCAAACGCCGCGCGGGCGTCGCTATATCCCCCCTCCTGCACCTGCAGCAAGTGGCGGATCTGTTCGCCGTGGCGGTGGCGCCAGGGAAAGAGCAGTCGCCAGTCTTGCGCCAAGACCCGCATGAGCAGGGCCTCGCTGAGACCCGCGCCATCTGCGCTGTAGTTGGAATTCTCGACGCTCATCATGTCCCCGCCGCTACAGCAAACCGTGTACCAGGGCTTTGCGCAAGTCCATGTGGCCGAGATCGATACTGAGCTGGGTGCACCTGTAGCAGGGTGCCATAGATGCATGCAGCATTCTGCGCCAAAACCACCGACACGTGCACTTGAAACCTAACCCGGAGCACATCAGGTGTTGGGCTCGGCAGCGCCGGTCACTTCGACCAGGCGGCCTTCGAGAAAATCTCGAGCTGTCTCATTTTCGGTCAATTGTAGGGCCATGCGATAGCACTCGACCGCCTCTCGGTTGCGCCCGATTCGGCGCAAAAGGTCGGCGCGTGCCGCGTGAAATAGATAGTAGCTGGACAGGACGCCCTGCCTGTCCAGTTCTGTCAACAACTCGAGCCCGGCTTCGGGCCCCTCGGCCATGGCCACGGCGACTGCTCGATTGAGCGCGACCACCGGCGTGGGGACCGAGCGCAGAAGCTCCTGGTAAAGCGCCGCGATCTGCGGCCAGTCGGTGTCGTCGGCACGCGCGGCCGCAGCGTGCACCGCGGCGATGGCGGCCTGGATCTGGTAGGGGCCGGGTCGGCCCAGTCTCAGCGCGCGTTCGACCAGAGTCTTGCCCTCGGCGATCTGCGCGGCGTCCCACAGGGTCCGGTCTTGACGTTCGAGCAGGACCAGTTTGCCGAGAGTGTCGGTTCGAGCTCGGCGGCGTGAGTCGTGTAGTAGCATGAGTGCGAGCAGTCCCAGGACCTCGCCCTCGTCGTGCATCAACTCGACCAGCAAACGGCCGAGGCGAATGGCTTCGCGACAGAGCTCGGGACGGATGAGATCGCCGCCTCCAGTGGCCGCGTAGCCCTCGTTGAAGACCAGATACACCACGGCCAGGACCGAGGCCTGGCGGGCTGGCAAGAGCTCGGGCGGGGGCACCCGATAGGGGATGCCGGCCCGGCGAATCTTGCGTTTGGCGCGGACCAGACGCTGCGCCATGGTGGTCTCGGGGACCAGGAATGCGTGTGCGATTTCGGCCGTGGTAAGACCACCCAGGGTGCGCAAGGTCAGCGCGACCTGGGCCTCGGTGGCCAGGGCGGGGTGGCAACAGGTGAAGATGAGGCGCAGGCGATCGTCGGGCATGACGTCGGTCGTCTCGTCGGTGTCCAGCCGTTCCTCTTCGATCGCGCGGCTTTCTTCCCGGTCGATCTCGGTCAGCATGGCCAGCACCGGTTCTTTGTCCCGGGCCGACTTCTGCCGGCGCAGACGGTCGATGGCCTTGCGCCGAGCTGTCGTCATGATCCAGGCGCCGGGATTTTTGGGTACGCCCTCGTCGGGCCAGCGCCGAAGCGCTGCGACAAAGGCATCGTGCATGGCGTCCTCGGCCGACTGAAAGTCGCCGACAACCCGGATCAGGGAGGCCAGGACTTTGCTCGACTCGGTGTTGAAGACGCGCTCGACAGCTCGCTGGGGGGTCTGCACTCCCTGTTTTTACACCACGCACACCTCAACCCATCTTCATGATTGGCCGGATTTCGATCGATCCGTAGCCGGCAGTCGGAATCTGCGACGCGTATTCGATGGCCTGATCGAGATTGTCGCACTCGAGCAGATAATAGCCTCCCAGCTGCTCTTTGGTCTCGGCAAACGGTCCATCGGTGGTGAGCGTCTTGCCGTCGCGCAATCGCACCGTCGTGGCCTGGGCGGTCTTTTCCAGCGGGTTGCCATCGACCAGGACGCCGGCTTCGCGCACGTTTTTGGTAAAGGCCATGTAGCCGTTCCAGATCTCTTGCTTGGCGCTGTCCGGGCGGGCCTCATCCTCTGTCTCGTTCGAATAGATCAGCATCAGGTATTGCATTGTTGTCCTCCGTTGCATGGGTTCGGTTTGAGTTAGCTCTCGATCTCACCGGGGCGACGTCTCACCATTGTCGGATCGACAGCCGGGCTCAAAAAAAGCCAAAAAAAGCCCGGCCCGCGCGTCCGTTGCTGGCCGGGAGTCCGGGCGAGCGCATTGCGTCACGGGAACTCGGGGCGAGCGCATCGCGTGCCGAGACCTCCGGGCCTTGCCCGGCTGCTGTGTCACCTGGGGAGACCAGCTCACATCCCGGGTTGGGGGTGTCGGCCGCCAAGGGAGTCGGGAGAGGGCTCGGGCAGGAACAAAAAAACCTTTTGTTTTAGCGAAAGTACATCCCCACTTGGAGCAGGTGCTATCATCCGGGATAGATTACGCGTTCCATGGCTGCCGACGGTATTGGTCACAATGTACTGGCCCAGGTGGGCGAGATTGCCCAGGCGCTCATCCGGGAAGTGTCGCGGGCATATATCGGCTCGCCGCAGATTACAGAAGCGCTTCTCACTGCGCTTTTGGCCGGCGGTCACGTGTTGATCGAAGGGGTGCCGGGGGTGGCCAAAACCACGCTGGTCAAGGCATTTTCGCAGACCCTGGGCTGTTCCTATCGGCGTATCCAATTCACGCCTGACCTTCTGCCCTCGGACATCACCGGTACCTACATTCTGGACATGCGCACAAACGAGTTCGTGCTCCGTCACGGGCCGATCTTCACCAACGTTCTGCTCGGCGACGAGATCAACCGGGCACCGGCCAAGACGCAATCGGCCCTGCTCGAGGCCATGCAAGAGCGGCAGGTCACCATCGAGGGCGAGACGCGCGAGCTCAGTCGACCGTTTATTGTTCTGGCCACGCAGAATCCGATCGAGCACGAGGGCACCTATCCGCTGCCCGAGGCCCAGGTCGATCGTTTTCTGATCAAGCTGACCATGACCTACCCGGCGCCGGACGACGAAAAGCGCATGCTGGCCACCTACAATCGTCCGGCGCCCGAGCTGCGTGCGCTGGTCACCACCGACGACCTTCTGCGCATGCACGATCTGGCCGGCAGTGTTCACGTGGCCGAAGAGATCTTCGATTACATCTTGAATCTGGTTGCTCACACCCGGGCGCATCGGCGGGTATATCTGGGCGCATCGCCTCGGGCAGCCCTGGCTCTTCTCCGTGCCAGCAAGGCGCTGGCTCTGATCCGGGGCCGCGATTACGTGTTGCCCGACGATGTCAAGGCGCTCGGCTCGCTGGTTCTCGGGCATCGAATCATCATGACTCCGGAGGCCGAACTCGAGGGCATAGGCGGTCACAGCGTGGTCACCGAGGCGATCGAACGGGTCGCCTACAAGCAATCGCGGCAGCTGCGGTGACGCCCACTCTGGCCAGGCGCGGCAGGTTGATCTTGGCCAGCGCGGCCACGTTTCTGGTGGTGAGCGCGATTCACGGTGCGCCGCCGCTCGCCGCCCTGGGCAGTGTGATCATCTCGGCGCTGCTGACCGCGTATCTGTGGTTTTTTCCCACCGCCATTTTGCTGAGGCGCAAAAAGATCGAGCTGTCGTGGTGGATTCCGCCCGGCGATCAGCCCGGTGGTGCGCTGTCGGTCGACCGGCCGTTTGCCCTGCACGTGGCGTTTCGCAACCACGCCGGTCGCCGCCTGCGAATCCTCAACGTGCGCATTCTGGGCACCTCGGCTCTGCAATTGCCCACCCGGTTTGAAGCCGTGGTGCCGGCCGGTCGCCAGGTCGAGGTGGTGGGCGAAGCTCGCGCGCAGGCGACCGGATATCACGTATTGCACGGCGCCGTGCTCACCTTTGGCGACGTTTTGGGTCTGTTCAACGTCCGGGCCTATTTTCCCAATCCGGTGGCGATCAAAGTATTTCCCCGCCACATGGACACGCGCAGTCAGGCTTTGCGGCAGAGTGGAGGGGCCGCGCACGAGCAGGTCGGAATGCATCACGTCAGGCGACGGGGTCTGGCCGGCGAACTGCGCGAGCTTCGCGATCACACAGTTGGCGACAGTTTCAGATACATCGCCTGGAAAGCCACGGCCCGGCAGCGAAAACTGATGGTTCGCGAGCTCGAGACCGAAATCGTGGTGACTCACCAGATCCTGGTCGACATTGCGGGCACCATGCGCAACGGCTCGCCGGGGCGGACCAAACTGGACTACGCCATCGAGACCGCGGCTGCACTGGCCAGAGCCGCGCTCGACTCCGGCGATCGAGTGGGTCTAATCACCTTCGACTCGCGCATTTACTCCGAGCTCAAACCGACCTCGGGGCACCATCATTATCTCAAGCTGCTCGACCGTCTGATCGAGATTCAAAGCGTGGTGGACGAGGATCTGACCGATCTGACCAACAGCGAGCTGGTCGCCACTGTGGCCAAGTATCTGGCCCACCAGGAAGCGATCGACGTGAGGTTGCGCAAGGCGCCGCCGATCGACGATGCCAAGTGGGAACGCATCCAGGCCGGGCCGAGCGGCGAGTTATACGATGTGGCTGCGCTGAGCAAGGTGGTGGGCACGCTGCTCAAGGCCATGGGACAAACTCGCACCCACAAGGCCAGCGCGCCGGCGTGGTGGTGGTCGCGGGTGAACATCGGGGCCGATTCGGAGCCGCAGATGGCCAAGTTGCGGCTTTTTTGCCGCTTGCGCGGCATCGAGTTGCCCTATCGTCAGGGCGACGATGCGGTCGACCGGATCAAAGGGCTGGCTGCTGTGGCCGAAAAGCTGGCATCGCAGAGTCGTGCGGATGTGTTGATATTGATCTCGGATCTGCGCGGTCTGATCGAGCGGCCCGAGGTCACCGCCCGGTCGCTGGCCCGGGCCCGGCGCAGTGGCCAGCGCATGGTGGTCATCGCGCCGTTTGGCCCGGCGTTCGCGTCCGCGGCCAGCACCCTGAACGGGCAGATGGTAGCCGACGTACTCACCCGGGAAGAGCGCGAGCATGTCGAGCAAGCCCGGCGCTTGCTGGTCGGGCACGGAGTTCCGGTGATCGAGGGCACCCCGGTGGACAGCCCGGCCATGCTGCTGCGCAAGCTGGCCCGGGCCCGCACGTCGATGCGGCGGGTGGCGTAGTCGATACAGCCTCGCATCGTTCGAGGCGGATGCGAGGACTCCTGCGCCCCTCTAACCCGCATCATTTGCCACGACATCGTCGCGAGGTCATGGCTGCCGAGGAGCGGGCGTGCTGCACACCAGTCTAATCGAGCAATCTCTCCTGCTCCGCCAGTTCCACCAGATCAATGTACGGCTGGAGCGCAGCGGCCATCTCATCCAGCGCTGCGAGTTCCCTGATAAGTATCAATGGGCCCATGAAGTCTGCGGTGCTGTCACCGCCGAGAGCCTCGTATACCTCGTCACCATTTGTGCATACGATCTGCGTGAGCTTGATCTCGATGGGCTCCCGCGTGGGGAGATTGCGATCACTGGGGTGCATGGGTAGCAGTGCAAAGCTCGGATGCGCGGCGGGCTGGTCCCATGATCCGACATTCATGAATGCTTCGAAGTCGTTCGAAAATTGGCCCGGGAGCTGCTGCCCGAGGCCAGCCTGCTGGCGCGCGCCGGTGAGGGCGGCGTCGTTGGGCTGGCCAAAGTGGCGCCGATCATTGAGCCCCAACCACCAAAACGCCGAATAGGTGCCCTGATACCCCTGTAGCAACGTCGCCCGGCCGCCCGGTTGCTTCTCTATGGTGAACTCGTGTTGGCCGTAGATGGCGATATCGAGAAAGGTCGAGTTAGTGACCGGACCATCAATAATCGCTCGCAGAGCGGCGGCAGTGGTCGAGTCGTAATCGCGGGTAGTGGTGGTGAGCGAGGCTCCGTGCTCGTCTCTCAGACGATCGGCGATGTTCAACGCGGTCAAACCGCAGTTGTTCCACGGCCCCTTGCGGCGAAAATACGCCGACTGTTTCTGTCTCCTGAGACGGCTGGCATCGGTCTTGATGAAGCTGAGAAGGTCCTTGAGGAACTGCGATTGACCAGCGTTCCAAATATACTCTCGGTTGGTGTCATCGTCGACCCATATCCGGATCGCCTGAGCATACGCCGAGTTGTCATCGAGGTTATAGGAGCTCTTCGAGAGCCATACCTTTATCTGGTTATAATTAACCAGATTGGAATCGCCCCATTTGAGCGCGATCTTGCGCTGCACAGCTGGAGCGCTGGTGACTGGTGCAGTGTCGGAGGCTGCGTATTCGTCGAGCAGTCGCTCGCTTGACCTCCCCTGCACGACGAGATTGGCCACCGCGTCCGCGTGGTGCTCATGGCGGTCAGCCGCGCGCTCCATACCGCCGGGGAGTTTGCCCGCGCCGCGCTGCTGAATGACATGGGCGGCCTCGTGGGCAGCCGTATGCAGATTGGGCTGTCCGGAGAACGCGACGTCCTCACCGACGGCAAACGCCTCCGCCGCCATCGCTCGGGTCGCGGCCTGAGCCGACGTTCCGGTGTGGGCCCGAATTCCGCTGACATCGTGGTGGCCAAATGACTGTTGAATCTCCCGCTGAAATGGCAGCGGGGCCGGGCGGCTGGTCAGCGTCCGGGCCACCGCCTCCGGCCTGAGATGCAGGTGCGAGCGGCCATTTGCCATCGCCTGGTACTGGGCGCTCTGGGTTGCTTGCTTGCCGTGGTCGGCGAGCGCTTGATAATGGGCCGAACGCCTTACTTGTGGGCTACTGTCAGCCATCACTTGATAACGGGCCGAACGCCTCACTTGTGGGCTACTGTCAGCCATCATCTGGAGCGATGGTCGATGCCGCTGTGCCACGGTTTGCCAAGCTGATGCAGTGCCGCGGCTGTGTGTCGAGCGGCCCCTTCGCGTTGCCGGGAACCGCCTCTTCCGACTGGCATATCGACGATGATTCATGGCTGAGAACCTTTACCGCTGGTACACTAGCATATGGCTGGTGCGCTCGGTGAACTCCAAGTTGCTCGGCAATCTGGCCCGCGGTGATGGCAGGGTCGGCAAGCATCGCAGGGGCTATCTGCACCTGTTCAGGGTTGAGCGCGCGTGGACGCCCAAGTGACTGGCCAGGAGCTCGAGCAGCAGCCAGGCGTGCACGGCTCTGCTCTCGAATCATGTCACGCTCGAACTATGCTAACGCGCCGAAGATGTGAAAGGTCAGCTTTCCAGCGGGGGCCGTTGTATCCATGGACTCTCTGAGTGAGCACAACACCCAACCGTGCCTTCCCGCAACGCGTTGACCGTGTCGATCAGGTCTCGAAGCGAGCGTCCTCAAGCCCGTTGAGCCGTCGAACGCACAGGGGGGTATCGAGCCTGACTGCTTGCGCTGCCAGGGGGCAAGGTTTTTGCGGAAACCTGGCAGGACCGAGCGGGCAGTGATTTTCGCATCTTTGTTCAAAATATCCTCCAAGCGTCTGCCATTTAAATTCTCTGCTCGATATTCAGAACAATCCTCAGGTTTTGGGTAAGTTGCATTGTTTCCGGGCAAAACAATGCGCCTCTGCGACAAAGACGCCGAGAAAACTGTCCGTTTGGTTATCCTTGCAAAGAGGAGGGCAACGATGGACGAACCACGATTCGAGCAACAGGATGGCGTCGCCAGCCGTCGCCTCGACGCCGAACTAGCGCAGCTACTCAGTGGGATGATTGCCCCGGAAGAATTGCATTGCTTGCCACGTCACAACGTAAGCCGCGAGCTCTCGGACTATATGCCGTCGACGACGAGCACCTCACGGAACCAATATGCCTTGCTCGCCGCAGACAAGCTAGTCGCCTGTAGCGACGAGCTCGCATTGCGAAAATCAGACGATTGGTTGCAATCTCGGGTACATAGATGCCTAGAAACGATATTGCCAGTTGGTCGTCCGCAGGAGCTGAACCGTCTTCCGCTAGAGATGGAAGCTCACGTGCCTGCACCCGCAAGCGTTTCCCTTCCAAAGTCGGTAATGAGAAATTCAACTATGCTCATGCGCCAAACGTTCCAGTTCGCCATTATCGTCATGATAATGCACTCGGGCTGCAAAAAAAACTCCATTGACGATCATCTGACGCCCGAAGCAACGTTACGAGCGCGTTCCTCACCTGATCTTTCTGGCCAGAAGACCTCCATGCTGGTGACCGCCCCCCAGGCCACTGCAGCACGTGCGGCTGTCGAGTGGTTTTACAAGGATACCGGTGGTGTAGTTGAACTCATCGAGACCGACTACACTAGACTTTATGAAGATATAATGAATGATATTCGAGCAAAGGAATCGAATATCGATATATTTACGATCTGGTATCCAGACCTCGGGCGCCTGGTAAACGAGGGTGCCCTTGCCGACATTACGGATATCATTGCCACGCACCGCGATATGTTGCAACCAGAAGACTTCGCCAGGAGTATCTACGATCCGTATACGTTGGTATCTGGCCGGCGCTGGGCCCTTCCCTTTGACGGTGATATCCACGTGCTTTTTTATAGAGAGTCGTTGTTTTCAAAATATCAGCTATCACCACCCACAACCTGGGACGAGTATGAGTCCGCGGCCCGAATTATTACCGAGAATGAGAGGGGAAATGGCATTTATGGTGCGGCGATCATCGGCTCCAGCGTTCCAGTGCTCCTGGTATCGACCTATCTCAACCGCCTTGGCGGATACGGTGGTCAGCTTCTCACCAGCAATGGCAAGCCGGCCCTGGATTCCCCCGAGGCGCTGGCTGCGCTCGAAGCACTGGTGCGGCACAGCGAGTACGCACTACCCACGCCGCTGGAAACCAACTTCGAGGCCTCGCGCGACAGCTTTCTGACCGGGCGCGTTGCCATGGTCGAGCAATGGACCGACATTGGAGTCATGGCCGAGGATCGTTCCCGATCAATGATCGTAGGCGACTGGGGCGTGATCCAGATGCCCAAGGGCAATGGCCCGCGCGCGGCACATCGACCGGCACTCAACGCAGGCTATTCACTGGGAGTTTCGGCCCGGGCTACCAATCCTGAGGTAGCCCGAGAATTTCTGCTCTATATAACGAGAGCAAATACCATGCTCCGCTACAATACCATGCTTGACGGTACGGACCCGACGAGGATTTCAGTACTCACTTCCAAAGAGTATCGCTCGTTTGCGCCGCAGATCAGTGTGGTCGCACGCGCAGCCCTACAAGGAGCGATAGCGTGGCCCAACGTGCCCGAGACTCCCAAGCTGATGCATGTGTTGACCGAGAACCTTACCCTGGCTCTGACGAAACACAAAAGACCCGAACAGGCGCTTGCCGACACACAAGACGCATGGCTGGCGATCCTGAGTGAGGCGCCAGCCGCCAAGCAACCAGCAGCGGGGCAGTATTGACGCCAGCGGCTTTATTGACAACCAGCGAGGGCGCGTACACGACCACATGAGACGAAAACGACTGATTTCGCTTCGACCGGTGCCGCGGCCAGCGCAGCTGCGGTCCTCGACCCCTGTGACCTGGCGCGTCGCAATAACAGGGTGGTGGCCATGCCGGGCGTGGGCCAGACTCGCGGCCCACGGTTGGACCGCACTCGACGCCAGGCTTCTTGCAAGTCGTCACGTCGATATACCTTATCGTAGAGTCGAGGAAACCTCTTTTCAGGTTTCAGGTTACGACTTGGCCACGCGGTATAGTGTTCTCTTCAGTTTGCGGACTTTGTCCATCTGCCGGGGTTTCTGGCAGATTTCGACCGGTATTCGTCGGCCCCGTAGTCGGCCATATTTGAGGTTGTATCGGGACGCGGATCATTGTCGAAATCGTACGTTCGCTCGACCTCTGCAGCAGGTACTTTATTGAGAACGCCTGTAGAGTCGCTTTTTAGATGATAATCGCCCATGCCATAGTCGGCAAAGTCGGGATTCGCGTCTATCAACGACGTTGGCATGGTGCAGTTTGTGTTCTCGTCGGCCGCGGCTAGTTCATCGTTGATGAGATTCTGTGAAACAATATTATAATTAGCCGAGATCGGTACACTGTTGACACAGTCCACTCCCGATGTCACGTTTTCCCGACTGTTATTTTTTGATATGGTATTAAATTGAAGCACAGCAGGTTCATTCGGTTCATCAACCGAAATACCTCCAAAGAATGAGTTGTTACGACCATTCTCCACGATAAACGAATTCCGTATTGTGAATGATGCATTAGAAATAAATACTCCGCCCCCTGTGTTGCCGCTAACCTTGACCCTGTCCAGCAATAGCGTCGCGTTGTTATGGCAGTGAATAGCCCCATCATTGCCCGTGACCCCGGTAAAGACGACTCCCTCGGCATAAAACGTCACGTTGTCACCACTCACGTCGACCACAGGCGTATCCGTGTTCCAGTCAGGCGGCTGTATCGTGATTCCCAGTTCCCCATCTGCATACGCATCACCGACCACCCGCAACGTGGCTCCGCTTTCCGAGAGAGATATCTGCGCTGGATATGTTCCCGGTGCATCGATGCGCAGCCACTCCCGGCGCAGAGCCAGTGCAGCGGCAATCGTACCGCACGGTGTTTGCGGAGATTCGCCACATGACTCTGTCGCCCCGCT
>JAKSDA010000445.1 GCA_022360315.1 Pseudomonadota bacterium | reverse complement strand
TCGCAGATTTTGCCGATGTTAACCAGCAACTGGCAGCCTGGTGTCGAGACAAGAGCAAACGCACGATTCGGACCATTGGCACTCGCCCGATCAGGGCGGATGGCGTTTCGCAATGGCTCGGTTGGGTAGTCCAAATACATGCGATACAGCCGGCGTGTCCGACGTATGGAGCGACCGTGGATACTAAACCAAAGGCAGGTAGCCAGTGAACCACTACCTGGGTGACCGTCAATGAGCCGGCAGGCAATCCGACAATTGGCCGAGGCCGCACGTTAGCTCGACGCCAAGAGGGTCTCGCTGTCGGTGAGCGACACATCCTTCGCTGCGCTTGTGCAAGCTGGGGCTGTCGCGCACTGCACCGTATATCGGTGGCCTGACAACAAGAAACGCTCGACACCGGCACTCGATGGCGAGCGGTGGACGCAGGTACCGCAAAGCCCTCTGCCTGGCAGAGCCGAGTGAACCATGAATTTCTCACTGCCGCCGACGATTTGGTATCGCTTTCTCGTTGCCGGACGACGCATCGAGCGTGGTGCACCTGGGTGGATCGACCAGGCCCGGTCGGCCTGGCTACGCGATCACATGCCCGACGAGTTTGTTTGCCCAAACGCATCACGTTTGGCCAGGCCGCGACCGGCAACACCTACACGGGCACTGATAACTGCTCGCACTGCTGGTACCACTGGCCGACGGACGGCCGCCATCGGCGTCAGGGCAAGATCGCCATATTGGATCTTATCGAGTCTGCCGAGGAATGCCGAGCTCGGCGTCAGGAGGTCTCACGTGGTGTGGGCGCGGGTCGATGACACGAGTTTCACCGCCACGAGAAGGTGGCGGCACTGCTCGATCGTGAGCTAGATGACGAGGTCGACGCGCTTGCACTCGGCGCCTGGGTCTTGATGTTGAGCTTTTGATGGGACCGCAGTACTCCGGCCCCGGACTTCACTCTCGCGCAACTGCGAAGGTCGCTGCCACTTCGGCGAGAACGGCTTGTGGAAATATCGGAGGCGCTCGTGCAGGTGGGCCTATGGGAGGCCCGGGACTCCGAGCGGTACCTGATCCACGACTTTGCCGACTACAGCCCCGAAGCCAGCCAAGCGCGCAAGCGAGAGAAAGCCCGGGACCGAAAGCGGAAACAGCGTGACCAAAAAGGAGGCAGTACACACGGAGAGCGTGACCACGGCGTGACCGCGCGTGACCAGAAAGGAAGTGTCACGCAAGGCGAGCGTGACCACGGCGTGACCAGAAAGGAGGTGTCACGTAAGGCGAGCGTGACCACGGTGTGACCGAGCGTGACCCTCGCGCGCGTACGCGCGATCCCGTTCCCGTTCCGGATCCCGGGAGAGAGAGCGGAGAGCCCGGAAGAGCCCGGGCTCCCGCGCGCGCGTGGGACCTGCGCTCACTGCTCGGGGGAGGGCCTCGCCCGACACGCCGGAAGATCTCCTGGCTCGAACCAGCCCGCTGCCCTGCGACGACTTGGGCAGAATCTCGGCCACCGCCCAGGCGCTAGCTGAGAAGCACAACGCGCTGCGGCGCAAGCTCGACCCGAGGAGCAAGCCCATTCGC
>JAKSDA010000619.1 GCA_022360315.1 Pseudomonadota bacterium | reverse complement strand
CCTTGCTTGCCCTGGCAGTTCATCGCAATCGTCGCTCCGCCAGGCGGTACCTGGCCCGGGGGCCCGCCGTTGGCGCCGGGCTCAAGGCCAACCGCATTGACGTAGATGACTCCGTTGAGAACGATGTCGCCGCTGACCTGGATGACCAGGGGCTTGTCGCCGATCACTCGCAGCCGCGCCTCGTCCTGGATATCGACCCGGCCGAGTTGAAGCAAGGCCAAGTCAGGCGCATTGTCTTGTTGCACCGATGTCAGCGCTGCATCGGTCCACGCAGCGCCATTGCGGAGGGTGATCGAGCCGGCCCCGGTGGTATCAATGGTGAGATCGCAGTCATCGGCTGCGCTGTTGATGCCACACCCGGCACTCCAAGGGGTACCACGCACGACTGTGAGAACTGGTAGCGGAGTTGGCACTGGCAGGCCAGGATCAAACCTGGCGCATCCCCCTGCGCTTGCCGCGATGACTCCGGCCAGCACGATGCAACGTGTCGATTCCATCGATTTGACTCAATTGGAAATGACACAGGCGGGGCTGCAACGGCCTGTAGGAGGATCGGGCGTGACCTGGCCGGACGATAGCAAAATGCGGCCCACAGCCCCGCCGCCGCCACCGGTGTTGCCACCTTCATAGTCGTCGCCAGGCACTGGTTCCGCTCCCGCTGCGCCGCCGTTGCCGCCGGCACCTCGATCTGGTGTCATCGACATGCGACCGCCAGAGGCCGGATTGGCGCTGAGCTGGCCATCCTGACCAGGCACGAAATTGCTAGTCATTCCCCCAGCGCCGCCGCCACCGCCGCCATTGGCAGCCAGAAATCCCTCCAGGTCGATGCTCGCTGCCTGCAAATGAATGGCTCCACCACTGCCGCCGCCACCGCCGCCGCTTGAGTCGCTGCAATCGGTCCCAGGGACATCCCCCTCCACGCCAGAGCGACCGCCACCGCCGCCGACGTTGATGCCTCCGTTGGATCCAATGGTGATGCTTCCAGCAGCAATAAGCCGGATGGCTCCACCGCCGGCTCCTCCCTGGTTGTAGTCACAGTTGCCGCTATTGTCATGAGCACCCTGACCGCCACCGCAGCCTCCCAGCAGGGTGGTGAGCTGTTCGGATCCATGACTCGCTCCCGCACCCCCCCCAGCACCATCGCCTTCACAGGGACCGGCATCGGTATCGCAACACGGGGGAGACTCGCAAACGGTTCCGCCAGGCGCACCGGCAGTGGCAAATCCGCCACCGCCACCACCAGCATGCCCCCCATTTCCGTTAGGTGCTCCTTGCTTGCCCTGGCAGTTCATCGCAATCGTCGCTCCGCCAGGCGGTACCTGGCCCGGGGGCCCGCCGTTGGCGCCGGGCTCAAGGCCAACCGCATTGACGTAGATGACTCCGTTGAGAACGATGTCGCCGCTGACCT
>JAKSDA010000128.1 GCA_022360315.1 Pseudomonadota bacterium | reverse complement strand
GAATGCCTGCGCTGCAACCAGAAGACTGAGCCCAGAGCGCGCCGCAGTCTGCAACATCGTCGCCCCGCAGACGATTCTTGCACGTCGTCCGCGAACGGCCGACGAGATCTGCCAGCTCGTCATTCGGCTTGCCCAGGGAAATCCCGGTTGGGGAGTTGTGTCGGTCTCTCGATAAACTGCGAACGGTAGCGGCGGACGGCAACGGCGGGCGGTAGCGGCGGACGGTAGCGGCGGACGGTAGCGGCGGACGGCAACGGCGGGCGGTAGCGGCGGACGGTAGCGGCGAGCGGTAACGGCGGACGGTAGCGGCGGACGGTAGCAGCGAGCGGTAACGGCGGAACATGCGCGACGGCTGGCTCGAGCGCCGGCCTGATAGGCGCGCAGGAGTGCGGTGAGAAGCAAGGTCGAGGCAGCGATGGCCAGGTCGGGTTGTGCGAGACCATCGAGCGTAGAAGCCAACCGGTTCGTGAGGCTCAGAATCGGGCCAGCGATGTGTTTGATTGTACCAAAGGCGCGCTCCAGAGTGGCCTTGCCCTGAGGATGCCCTTGTTTCTGCACAGCATGCTCGGCCTGCAATTGTTCCAGAGCCTGGCGGGTCGTGGTGGCCAAATATGGCGTTCCCTGATCGGACAGCAGTTGCGCTCCAGGACGCTCGGCAAGCGACTTGGTGATGACCTTGACCACCAAGTCGGCGGACTCGTGATCATCGACGATGATTGCATCCAGCAGGGATTGGTCACGGCCGCCGACGTCTTGCGTGGCAATGAGTTTGAGTCGCAGACCAAAGGCGCGCAGCTCGGTTGTGTCTGCGGCAAACTGGTCATCGGGAATTGTGACATCAAAGCCAAACCTGGGTCGTCGTGGACGCCGACGTCGAGTCCGTCTTGGGTTTTTGGGCTCGGTCACTGGTGAGCGATTATCGTTCACATGGGAATGTTTCAGCCAAGTGCGCAATGTTCGTTCCGGTACTGCCAGGGCCTCACAGAAGCGTTTTTGTGTCAGCTGCGGGTGTTCTTGGCGCAGGCGCAGATATGCTCCGACGATGAGCGCACGAATGGCGTCTTTGCGCAGCGAGACGTTGCGTAGAATCGATGCGGCTACATCCATGAGCCCGCAGGTGAGAGCCAGCTCGCTATTGGCAGTCGCGTTGTCACCGCATGTTGATGTCGCGTCCTTGCGTGGGCGACCCATGCGGGTCAACCCACTCACGAGCGCCTCGAAGCCAGCAAGAACCCGCGTGGTGAGCCGACTGACCCGCTCGGCATTGACGCCTTCTGCCCGTGCGGCCTCACGCATCGACACCGCAACCCAATCCGGGCGAGCCCGGCGGACGATGCTGAGGCAAATGAGCACCAATAAAGAACTTGGCCTGGACTGCAAAATATGACAAGAAGGCATGGCGGACCCGGGTGGCAATTGGGCTTTTTTCTCAAACCAATCCTACTTGCCAATCCTCGGATGTCCGCGTTTTCGGCTATGAGGTCTCGAGCGGCCCGAGCACCACGCGGTGGCCAGCAAAGCGGAGTTCCAGCTGTCCGCTGATGGCCACCAGGCGCAGCACTTCCAGCGGAGCGCCGGTCTTGGGCCCCAGCACCTCTTCAATGGCTGGATGCAGCGACCCGCGGACGTAGGCACTCTGGCGCTGCCGGCTCAGAGCATTGATCGCCGACAGTACCCGGTCGCCGCGGCCAAAGAATCGATCGGCCGGGGTCAGCCCGTCGATACCCATGTGAGCGCGCCGCTCATTGTAATCGGACAGGAAATCGGCCAGACGATGCGCGGCTTCGGCCCGATTGGCGAATTCCTCGACATCCCACAATTCGCGCCGCACCGTGCCGATGAGTGATTCGACCTTGCCACCCCCCTGTGGGTGATAGGAGCGCCCGACGATATGGTCGATGAGTTCGGCTTCCAGCCACTCGCCGAACTCCTTGGCGTTGAATGCTCCGCCGCGGTCGGTACGTACCGCCTCGGGTTTGCCATGACGAGCCATTGCGTGGCGCAGTACATCCACCGCGATGGTGGCCGAGGGTCGGTCGCCGAGAACATGCCCGACACAGAACCGACTGAAGTCATCCAGGACCACCAGCATGTGCAATACCTCGCCTGCAATCCGCATCTCGGCGTAGTCCATCTGCCACAGGGCATTGCGCCGTGGTGCTTCGAACCGCACCGGTTCGGGCCCCTGAGGCCGACTCCCACGATGCACCAATTCGTAGCCATGTTTGCGCAGGACGCGAGCGATCGCCTTGATCGACACGCGCCAGCCTTTGAACCGCTTGAGCTGAGCGCGAATCTGCGCCGGCCCCATCGACGGGTGCTTCTTCTTCAATTCCAGGATCGCTGCCGTCTCGATATCTGACAGCCCTTGCCCGGGGTCTTGCGGGGCATAGAGCGAACCTGATGTCGGTTTGGGTTCCGAAGCCACAGCGATGCCCTTTGCGCTGTCCTCCGGCTCCTTCCTCTTGTGGTCGCCATTCGCTCGGTTCATCAGACTATCCTGCGTTGGCAGCGTACCGCCCTCCTGGGCAGCCCTGAACCACTCCCGAATCGACTTCGGTGTCGTCCCGACCGCCTTGGCAGCAGCCACCTGGGACATCCCGGAGACCACCAAACCCAGTGCATGCTTGCGCTCCCCGTCGGTGAATCGCCGTTTCTTGGTCGATGTGCTCTTGACCGAGCTTGCGGCTCGCTTTGTTGCCTGGGTCCACTGCGGCGATTTCGTCCACGCATGCAGCGTGCTCAGGGGCAGGTCGTGTTTGCGAGCCGCACTCGACAGTCCCAGCTCAGCCACCTCGCCTACGGCCGCGCGTTTCTCCTCGTCCGTATAGCGGCGACGCCTGGGCTTGGTCTTCTGTATCGACTTTCGTTTCTTTCCACTTGTTCTGTTCGTCTTATTCTTCTTGCTCATGGAGCGCTCTGTCCTTGGCCGGTCTACGCCGGCCCGAG
>JAKSDA010000575.1 GCA_022360315.1 Pseudomonadota bacterium | reverse complement strand
AGTCTGATTCTCGAGACCGTACTCGCGAGCTGATATAAGTCGCCATCGCGGTCAGCAACCCGCGCCCAACGTGGCTCCCATATCGTTCTCCGGTCCCGTTTTACGAGGCAAAACGGGCATTTAGGGACGGGAACTAGACTAATCACCCATATAGCCGGCGAAATGAACATGACTGTCTATATGAGACTGGTAGCTTGGTACGCGTGAAACCTACACATGGCTGCCCTGTTAAAGAATCACCAAGCATCGTCCCGCCCAGGTGAAATTTTCCGCATTTGTGACCTATAACGTGTAAGCAATCTGCTACATAGTGGGCGGAAAGGATCGCGAGGTTCACAGTGGACTTCTTCGACAGCAGCGGGGATCGCACAAACGAAGACAAGCCCAAAGGGCATGCCGGTGGCCGCAGAGCGCGGTCGGGAGCCCCCGGGAAGGCCACGCTTACGATGCGCCTCCCCGGAAAGGCCCCTCGAAACGACGTCGCTCATCGTGGGGACAACCCGGAGCCCGTGCAACTCGCGCCTGCAGCCAAAGGCAGCGCAGCGGACGCGGCCCTCATGGAGCAGCTCATGAAGGCCGCCATTCGTCCCGATCTCTACAGCGTACCGCTAGAGCGCGCCACGACTGCCGAGAGTAACGGCGCCGAGGCCCAGGAAGCTCAAAACCAATCTACCGACCTGCCCGCTTTTAGCAGTCCCGAGAATCACGAGACGGACGAGTCGTTGACCGACGAATTTGCCGGTCTTTTGAGACGCAGCCCGGCGCTTGAGGCAGATGCGGACCGCGCGGCCACTGCGGTGATGACCGGGCAGCGGCCAGCAGTTCAGTTCAGCGCTTCGTTTGGCATGGCGCAGGCATTCTCGGAATCCGAGAGCCGCGACCCAGCCGAAGCTGGACTGGAGGAACCTGCCGATATATTTGCTCAGAATTTTGAGCAGACCCTACAGCAGGAGCCTCCGGCACAAAATGCTGTCGAGAGTGCTGGCACTGCGAGCGATTCTCAAGATGGACAACCGACCGAGGATCCCACCCAGTCCGAGCAAGCAGCCGGTGAAGATCCCCAGGAAGCTGCGAGCGAGGAGCGCTCGCAGGCTAAAGAGGCCAATGCCATTCCTCGCCAAGGCTTTGCCGTCGCGGATAGTGCCCAGTCTACGGCCTTTCGTACTAACTGCATGGCTTGGTTGGGTACCAGGTTGCAGACGGTCCCGTAAATCCGTGGTTTTTTTGACGGGTTGGTCGTGGAAATGAGGCGCTCTCACTTCGGTGGTTCTTGTTGAACGGGTTGACCATTCGGCAGTATCCAGCGCGGAGGCGATTGCAGAACCATTCACCACAGAACGCTGGGATGTCGGTCTTGTAACTCGATTACACGTCATTACAAGTGGATCTACATTTCGGATCCTGGTGGCCGCGGCCCTCAATGCGTGGCAGTATCGCCGCCACGGAGTAGGGGTTCGTATGAGCTTCGAGAGAGACCATCCCGGCAAGTCGATGCGAGCCGGCCATCACCCAAGTGGCCGCGGCATCGCACCGGGGAAACAAACCAAGACTATGGGCTTGCGGAGACCGGCGCATCGGGTGCAACGCAAAGCTCTGGTAGACACTCAGCAGCCACTCCGGCCGGCTGCGACAGCGCCCACCGAGGACTGGCTCCGTGTCGCGTGTCGCCCTGATCTGCATTCCACTCCCGAGGTACGCGAGCCTGTGGTGCAAGCCAAGAGGTCGGGACAGGCCGCAGCCCGCGAGGAGGCACAACAACAGCCCTTATCCTGCGAGCTAGAATCCGATCCGTCGCTTCACTCGAGTGTGGACTCGCAAGCTGATACCTGGGTCAGCCCCACAGGGAACGATGAAGAGGAAGGGGTCTGCTACGGTGGCGAGAACGAACGGCTCACGTTCGAGGCCAGCTGGGCGGTGGACAAGCCCCCCGTGGCCAGCAACGAACAACGCGACAAGGTCGCGGAACGCGGTGACCACAAGCGCGGCGGGCCGGCGGCGGGCCTTGAGCACCTGATGGAGGCTTCTCGTGCCGAGCGCGCCAGAGAGCCGAGTACTCGTGAGATTCAAGATGAGCGCTACCAAGGTGGAGTCCTGGACGCGTCGCGCGACCGCAAACTCCTGGCTAAGATGGCCCGCCTCTACGATCCGAAACTGACTCGTGAGGAGCGCACCGCCATCAATCGCGAGTTCATGGAGCTGGCCAAGGCCACACGCAACCCGGCCCTGGCCTATTCGCTCATCGAGGGCATCCACTACACGGGCCTGGACAAGAGCCTCCGCATTGACGGCTCGAAACTACCGCGCGCCTTTTCACCCAACTATTCCAGTTCACGCTACACCCAGACCGCCGCCGCCATGGAGACCGCGCGGAAAACCGGAGACACCGGTGATCTCTTTACAAACGGCATCGTCTGCAATGGTGCCGCGTACCTCCTGACCCGAGTCGCCTATCCCGAGGCCTTCAGCGACAAAAAGCGCAAAAAAGATGTCTGGCGACTGCGCACCAACGTCAAGAACTTCCTCTACCACCAGGACCAGAAGTCGCTCACCCATGAGCTCAGCGAGGCTGCGCAGGGCGACATGCTGATTTCCTGGAGCAATGCCGCGATCGTGTCTCGCACCGAGTACATGGATGAGATCGCAGCGCTATCGGATACCGAGGAGAAGGACGCCCCGGATCTTCGGGCCTGGCTCGAGCTGAGCACACGGCCAGGCGGTGCCTCGATCCAAGCTCTGATTCGCCTCGGTCGGCAAGAATCAGCCAGAATTGACCGGTTCAAGGCCCATGCCGAAGAGCTGGCGACCGACCGCAAGTTCAACATCTCTCGCCAGGAAGAACCGAGCAAGAAGGCGCGTCGGACCATGAAGAAGGCTGCGCCGACCTGGCTTGCCCTGGATGCGACGGGCCGCAGCGCGTTCGACACCCTGGTGGCCATGGACGATGCTTCGTTCCAGCGCGTCACTCGGCTCGCCAAGGCGGGGGGCAAATCGCGATGGAGCCAGTACAAGACCCTCTGGCTCCACGACGGCACGATCGCCGAGGGAGTCCCCTTGCCCGTGGACAAGACCGGACGTGTCAACGGCGCCGCGACACCCGCCAAAGCGCAGCACATCGAACTCGTATTCGACCACAAGCCGGGGCCGGGCGAAGGCCCGGTGACCGACATCGCCATGGTCGGTTCGCGCAGCTCGTTCGATCCCAACGGTATCAAGCGAACCAAAGCCGGGCGTTTGCGCTGGCACACGGTAGACAGCCTCGAGAACGCCAAGAACAAGGTGTATATGCTCGGCAAGACCGGTCATCTCGAAGACAGCCGGCAGTACGTCAAGATGGCCCCCGAGATGCTCAACTCACGGGTCAAGTACAAACAAGGGGCGGCCAGGCAGGAGGACCAGCTCCACGTCCAGCTGCGGAATAGCACGTATCAGATCTTTCCCTTCGACGGTGCGGCCGAGGTCGTTGCGCAGATCCGCGGTCAATACCCAGACGCGCAGGGACGCAAAGCCACGACCGCAATGCTGCCGTATAACGACCTGGAAACGAACTACCCACAGGTCATTGAGTGGGTGCAGCTCACCTCGGCGCTGAGTGGCAAGAAGCGGTGGGGACTCATAAAGGCGCTGCAGCGTGAATGGGAAAAGGTGCCGTCACGAGACTTGAAGGCGCTCAGGCGGGCACTCACGAAAGACCCGGAGAGAAAAGAAAAACTTGCTGGTGTACTAGAAGCAAGACGGACGGTTCTCAGCATGCTGCTTGGAGGAGAATCTCCGAGGGAACGCGACTGGAAAGCTGCCTGGCCTGGACTCGATGACGACAAACTTGGCACAGAGCAAGCGAACCTTCTAACCCGACTCGAGCCCCTGACCAAAACATGCTTTGGAGGAAGTCAAGGACGTCGCTCTTTCGATCATCGACGGCTCACAGAAGTCCACGCCGAAGTACACAATCATCGGCGCGGTCACAAACGAAGAGACAGCACATGATAAGCAGAAAGGCAGCACACGAAGGGTGCTGAAACAACACGCGAGCTGGACGCCCCAGTCGGTAAGCCAGCCACTTCGACAGGCCGGCGATGAATCCAACGAATAACCAGGTACACAACGAGAGAAGGGCGGAGTAATGGGACTCTTCAAATCCGTCGTGTGCGTGGCCATTATTGTCAGCGTGACCCTGAGCAGTTGCCAGAATGAACGGAAGCCTGGCAATGCCTCTGCCCGACACGTTGCTGCTGCCCCCACCGAGGCAGCAACGGCGCCATCGGCACACACCGAATCAACTCCGCTGGCGACCAGGACAGCTGACGCAGGGACCGTTCGCGAAAACGGAAGCGACACACCCAGGATTATCCGTTACCTGGAAAAGCGCTGCAGCAACGGCGAGAGCCAGGCTTGTGAGCAAGCGGCTATGGAGTACGTGTATGGTGGCAACATCGACAAAGATCTCGAGCGCGGTCTCACGTTGCGCTATCGCGCCTGCAAAATGGGTGAAGCCAACAGCTGTCGATTGTTGCGCTCTTTGTTACGCCGGGAGGCCAAAGCACTAGCTGCGGGATTTCCGTCGCAGGACAAACTCAAAGCACTTGGTCGCAAGAACGCGCATGACAATTGTCCACTCGACCCTTGGGAGCGCCACCAGAAGGAAAAGTTTTCCCTCACGGCTAAGCAGCGTCGAGCGTGCTTGTGGCTGAGCCAAAACTTCAAGCAGAGCAAGGTGATCAGCCGCGATGAGAGCGGTAGGGCCAAGCGCGTGATCACGCCAGATATTGCCAGTACAAACCTGCTTTTCTCCATGTGCGACATTGGGGTCGCCGACGCATGCCACGTTTATGCACAAAAGGCCTTTTACGCCTACGAGGAGACAAGTGCAGACGGAGACCTGGAGATCGCGCACGAATACTGGAGACTTGCTCTCGAAGCCGAACAACAGGCGTGCGCTGGTGGGGACGCCGAGGCGTGTCTCCGCCTGGCGAGCACATATCGAACTGGGGACAAGAACAAGCAAGTGGCGCCAGACAAAACCGCTGCCGAATCTTATTACAGGCAAGCAGGCGACCTTTTCGCCAAGCGCTGCGAGGCGGGAAGGCTGGAAGTCTGTGAGAAGGCTGGCGACAAACTCTCCAAACAAGCGCCGCCGAGGGCGCGCGCTATGTACGAGCGCGCGTGCAAAGCGGGCGTCAAGAGCGCCTGCAAAGAGCTGCAGGTCAAAAAGGTCCAGTGAAAGGCGGAGCCTCGTCGAGGCCAGCGCAGGGGCAGCCCAGGTCTATCTGGGACGAGCTCAGCCCCTGCCCCCGATGAGGCTCTTGAACGTTACCGAGGGATTACGTCCCTCTGCACCTTTACGATTTGTTTTTGCAGGCTCAGCGGCTCAGCGTCGGGGAGTGGAGCGCGCTGGTCGCCGCCCTAGCTGTCGAGGCTCTTACGTGGCTGAACTTCAAGGATTGCTATCCAATGCTCTTGACTGCGCCCTCAGGAATAGTCAGCGGTCTCTTCCCAGTGGTAATATATCGATATAACTATTAAATAACAACAAAATATATTAATGAGCCATACTTCCGATTCCTCCTGAAGAAGAGATTTCCAATCATTTATGCTGGAGGGACGGTGGCGTGTGGCTAGAAATCATGAAATTCGAATACGACTCAGCAGGCAAGAGCACAACGCAATAAGGCAGCGAGCGCAGAGCAGCGGCCAGACGATGAGTGAGTACATCCGACAAGAGTTGCTCTCGCCCGCCGCGCAAGTTGTAAAGGAGGTCAAGTACGATACGGCTTGCATTCGCCAAACGGCGGAGAAGGTTCTTGAGCTTGTTCGCAAACAGCAATGAAAGCCAAAGGCAATCATCAGCAGGTGAATGATTATCATAAATTATATAAATGAGTTGCACTTCACTCTTATGGCTAGAACACTATGAACACACATCGTGAGGAACTTGTTATCCCTCTAACTGAAAGAGAATACGCCGAGCTAGAACGCCGTGCCGGAATCCATGGGCAGACTGTTGATGAGTACGTGCAACATGTCGTCTGCCACAAGTTATTGGCATATTCGCCCGAGCGTTTGCAACGTGTATTGCCTTCATCTCAAGAATCTCAATCTCGCAAGGCGATCAAGTCGCCCGGCCGCGCGCAGGAGACGATACCGTAATCATTTATTTCAGGCCAACACGCCTGCTCACTGTATGGAAAGCCCTGGGCGACCGCGCGAATCGCCGCCATACGCGTATCCCATGGCTCGATAATCGGCGCCTAATCCTATCCATTAACCCGCCACCCACCGCCCGAGGGGTGGCACCTTCGATTGATCCCAAGAGGTAAGCCCCGGGCGTTTGGTGCTAGCGCCAGACATCGCGCCGGCTGGGTGGGCAGTCGAGAATGTCCTGATTGCGGGGAGATTTTCGAGGTGGTGCCGTGGCTCGCCGCCTACAACGGTGGGATCGACTCCGCGACTTCTTGCCCGACTGGGCCGCCGCTTCGGCTTCGGCTTCGGCCGCCGGATCGGTCGAGGGTGCGTTCTCGATGGTTCGTTTGACCAGCCGTCTGCATTCTGCGACAGGTAGAGCCTCGGTGCGGTCAAAGACCAGTGGCGTTAGCCGGGCCAGCTCGTATTCCTCGTCGCTGAGTCGCTCCCGTTCGTGCATCAACTTGAGAATGCGGGCGATCTTTTTTTCGGTCCAACGCGACACTCTGTCGTCGCAGTACTGCTTGTAGCGCCGTTTGGGCGCGGGCAGAATCGACGACAAGAACGCGGCCTCGACCGGGTTGAGATCGCGCGGGTGCTTGCCAAAATAATGCCTCGCCGCCGAGCCAATGCCGTACAGCCACGGGCCGTATTCAATGGCGTTCACATAGATTTCGAAGATGCGCTGCTTGTCGAGCAGGGTTTCGAGATGCCAGGTGAGAAATAACTCCTGTAGCTTGCGAGCCAGGGTCTTCTCCCGATGCAAGAGCACGTTCTTGACCGTCTGCATGGTGATCGACGAAGCGCCGTAACGAAAATAGCCGGCCTGCAAATTCTTGATCAGTGCAGTGCGAAACTCACGCGTGATAAATCCCTGATGCTCGTAAAAACGCGAGTCCTCGGTGGTCATGAACGAATTGAGAAGATGCTCCGAAACGTCCCATATCGGCACGAAATCGGGATTTTCCGGTCCGATCCAAAATTCGATCCACTGCTCGCGCTCGACCTCGACGTAGTGGTTAAACGACTCGACGAGCCGCTGTATGCCCGAATTGTTGTCGGGCTCCTCGACCACTTCGCATTCGAAGATTGCCACCGCGCCGTCGAGCCGGGCCGACTCCAAATCGGCAAAATCGATCTCCAGCTCGACATCGGTGCTGAACTCACCCTCCAGTTTATAGTCGCGCAGATACGGCATCAGAGGCGTCGGAATGCCCTCGAGCATCTTCTGGCAAGCCAGCGGCGGGATCACCACATGCGCGGCCAGGTGGGTATGGCTCCGGCGCTCGCCAGACTCGGAATCAACCCCGCCCGGCATGCGCACAAACCCGTCGAGCCGGTAGTCGACGCCGTGGCTGCGCAGATCGGCCTCGTCGATCGTGAGCGTGCGCGACGCCAGATCGATGTCACCGCTCACGCTGCCCGCGACATCGATATCGACAATCGGCTCTGCAGCCAGCAAGAGGTGCGACACGTTAAAATTGGTCAGCTCGAACGTGCCAATAAAGGCAATCCGACCCTCGGTCAGGTCGATGTCCATCTCGGCATCAATGCCGGTATTGTCGTAATCGATGATGGGCGAATCGCGCAACATGGCGTCGAGGCGACGCAGTGAAAACCGGTCCGCTTCGAGATGCACCGACCCGCTTCCCGCGAATGGATCGATCCACCCCTTTGCCCCCCATAGCGGCTCGATAGCGCCGCCATAGCTGCCCTTCAACTCGATGGCCAGCTTGCCCTGATCACCGTCACTCTCGATACGACCCGCAATGCCCGAGAGCCGGATGGCGCGATGGGCAATCACCTCGCCGCCGCGGATGTCGATCGCAGCAGTCGCCATGGGGTTGGTCAGATCAGCGGTGACGTGCACATGCGCAGCGCGGGCCGCTGGCCCAAAACCAGTCGTGAGTGATATGCCACTTACTACGACACCAAGCGGGCGGCCCGGCTTGATCATCGCGTCGATATCCTCAGCTTCTACCGCAAATCCAGCCGCTTCATCGCGAAATCGCAACGAGGCGTCGGTCACACTGACCGCACTGGGCCGCAACCTGCGCAGCAATGGTGAGCGCGACCCCGTATTCTCGCCATGAGCCCGTGTAGGTGTTTGTATGTCTCGAATAATTCCGAGCTTATGCGCAAGATCGCGATAATTGTCCGTGCCCTCTGCACGGCGCACAACATTGATGTGGGCGCCTTCGAGGTACACTGCCTGGAGCTTGATTTCTCCGCGGACAACAGACCACAGGTCGAATTCAACCTCAATGCGATCGACCCGGGCCAGGGATTGACTACCGGTGTCGTTGGGGCCTCTGACAACGAGGTCTTCGAGCACGGCCCTGCCGCGGTATACGGCGACCGAGCGGACACTGACCGCGCGACCGAGGCGGGCCCCGATACGGGGCAAAACCCGATTGCGAAGCACCCAATCGCCCAGGCGGGGATACAGGGCGGTCACTGCAAAAGCGGTGGAGATCGAGAGCCCAGCAACCATGACGCCGGTGATCACGAATCCGCGGGTGCTCCAACTACAACGCACGAAAGGCCTATATAACACGGGTCACAGAATCGGGGCGATTTTCCTTTCCGGTTCAACGCCTGCCGGGCATCCGAATCGAAATGCCGGCCGCCCGGCCGCTCTGCAAGAGCTCGGCATCCCATTGCCAGCCGGGATGTCCGTCCGGTTTGCGCACTGTCACTCGGGGACCTACATCCTCCGCTAGCAAAGGAGGACCGGGACCCGCGCCAGCATTGCACGGACTGACCGCCGCTACGACAACAGGGCAAACCGAGTCGGCGGTGGCGCGAGGAGCTCGAGGACAATCCCCCTGCGCCGGTCTGCCGATTGTGTGACCCGGATCGACAGAGCCAGGCGGCTGGCCTGCTCTGATATAACAGTCGCTTGCTCTTCCTCGAAGAATACGCCCGTCTGCTTCTGGTCCTGCACATGGTCCTGGCCGCCGCGCTGGTTGCGGTTTCGACCCATCTCGTGGTTTGGATGCGCGGTTTCCTGCTGGGACGGTTTCAACGGGTCCGCGCTGTGCGCCGGTTCGCCTGGATGTCGGCCAGCCTCTTCGCAATCGTCGTGCTTCTCGGCAATGCCATCTACCCGGTGTACAAAGTGCGCGTACGCGCCGAATACCTCGATCAACCCGACGCGATAATGCGTGATTACCGCGACCGGCTGGTCGTGGCCAGGCAAGTGAAAGAGCGCTACTACAGAGGTATTGGCAGCGCCGGCGCGTCTCGCGATTCGATCGCCGAGCGCGCGGTGATCGCTCAGGCGTCACATCTGCCGCACCAGGCGGCCAAGATCGCCCGCTGGTTTGATGTCAAGGAACACTGGGTCGCGCTCGGCATGGCCCTGTCGATCGCCTGCGCCGTGGTTTTGCTGACCTGGAACCCCAAAAAGCACGGTCGCGCCATCGCCTCGGTGGCATTTATCATGGCCTTTTTGGCCGCATTGTCGGTCTGGCTGGGTGCGATCATCGGCGTGGTCGTGTCCAGCTACAGGTCGATTGGCGGGCTGGGATAAAACCGACCCGAGCTGGTTGGGTCGCCATCCGGAAAACTGGCTACCATGGTCTGGCAGTAAACAAAACACACCGCTTGTGGATAAAATTCGGCGTTTTGTTGCGAGGCCAACAGCCGAGCTGGCCAGCCTACCGGCCAGCCAGTCGCCTGGCCAGCCAGTCCGCCAGACCTGAATTGAATACGACCAAAACGCGGCGGAATTCGATTTGATACCGACTACAACGCATACAATTTGTCCCATTGCCCGCCTTTTGGGGACAAATCGCGTCATGTCGACTATGCTCTACGCTATTGGATAGTCAATTGCCCACGGTTGCACGCCACGACAGTATCAATTCACGCTGGCCGAATCGACCTCATCACGCACTGCGATGAGCCCCTGGCCGGTTGGTTGGCGCGGCCGCAATTCACCTGGCAGCAGCAACCTCGTGACGGCGCGGGCTGGCTTGCTCGGGTCGAGCCTCCCGGTACTGGGCCCGGCCAATCGCGGCGCGAACCTCATCGGTGGTGGTGAGCCATGCCAGTGGTTTTGCCGGCGCGGCTCGCCGGGGAACAAAAGCAGCCCGATACTGGTCTCGACCAGCAGCCGCGCGAATCTCATCCGTGGTCGTCAACGCGCGCCTCTCCTCGTTCTGGCTCGGGCCGGTTGGAGAAAAAACCGTCCGATATTGGGCTTGGCCAGCACGAGCTCGAGCCTCGTCGGTTGTCGTGATCGGCGCATCGGCGAACGCCGCGGTACCCAAAAATACGCTGAGAGCAATCGTTGCTGTTGTTGCGATAATGCGTTTCATATCGATTCTCCTTGTACATGCAGCACTGGGCGGAGATACGGCGCCACCCATCTCGGCAACCACGCTGTGTTCACTTTGCGTTACGTCGATCCCGGCGGACGGTTACACAGGGGTTGACAGATCGTGTCGATTCTGATCAGACGGCGCGCGTCGGGCTCGATTTCACTGTCAACCAACCGATTTTCTGTCTTTCTCGCAGCGCACAAGAGTTCGCGCGGCTCGTGGGTCGGCCGGTCGGCCGGCTCGATGTGAGCTGGATGCCAAACTGCCCATTGCCATGGCCGACCTTGCGCACCGGACTGCGAACCCGGCCGCCGGTCCTGCACCCGCGGCCGCCCCCAACCGAACGTATTGCTCATCGATCAGACCAGGCGTTCTGCTGCGTATGACAATGAGAAGGGTTCGACTCTTGGCCCGCCCCACATCCTCTACATCCGCTATCTCGTCGCAACAGAAACATCTCGTTTGATCCACAATCAATGTGTTTTTGGTTCATTCTTCCCTTGAGACAAAACTCTGCCGTATTTTCGATATTGTCATGCATGCTCATCAGTGAATACCAAATCGGGATTGCCGATTGTTGTCTCGATATGCTGCACTGAACCTATCTGGCCATCGCCATGACCTCTATACAGTCTCACCTGGTCTCGCTTGTGTCTCTCGAACTAATTGAGACTGTATAGAATCATGTGAGACTGCATGATTCGGTGGTATGGGGTAAAAGCGAGTAAATACCATCTTATTCGACATATTTCTGCACACTGTCTGTACATGGTCGACTATGATTGTCGACCTTTGAGCGAGGTGTCGCCAGCACGGCTGTGCGGCTGGCATCGCCAATTGATACCAGATCGCGGCAAAACCGCAGCAGAAGCAGAAGCAGAAGCAGCAACAGGACAGCTACAACGAGGCATCAGACATGAGCAATCAGAGTGCAGGAACACAATGTCAATCGGGTCAGCGATCCAACTGGTCTGAAAATATAGACTATACTCCATCTTGTTATTTTCAGCCGCGCTCCATTGATGACTTGAAAGAAATCGTCAGGCGAGCAAACAACGAGGGCAAAAAACTTCGCGCCCGCGGGTCCGGTCACTCCTGGAACGACGCCATTGCGACCGACGGTTTTTCGGTCGACACCAGCCGGATGAGTCCAGAGGGCGACTCGAGTCAGCAAGTGACCTGGGAGAAACACAGTGAAAATGGTCGAGAGTATTATCTGATGAGTGTCCCCCCCGGACTCACCCAGGGGGAATTGACCAAACTGGCCCAGGACAAAGGCTGTCCATTTCCCACTCAGGGACCGGCCCCCGACATCACAATTGCCGGGTTCGTGGCCAACGGGTGTCACGGCACCGGCTGGAGCGAAGGGACCATTGCCGAGTTGGTGTATGGCATCGATATCCTGATCGCCGACGGCACGGTCCTGCATTTCGACGTCAACACGGTGCCCGAAACACTCAAGGACCTCGGCCTTTCGCCGGCTCAACTGATGGATATCGTGCGGGTAAACCTCGGTTCACTGGGTATTATCACCCGGCTCACGTTCAAACTCGAGGTCGATGGTTTTAATCTCAGAGTGGGTACTGATACGGTCACCATGACCGATGTTCTCGATAGGAACGATCCGAGCAAGCTCCGTCGCATTGTAGAAGAAAATGATTATATAGAACTTTTCTGGTATCCATATAACAATTTCACATTCAGTTTTTTCGAACCCTATTTCGTACCGCAGGGCCCGGAAAAGGATCAACTCCTGGTCATGGCTTTCAGCCGGACCAACGACCCGGTTTCGCCGGGCAGCGAGGCCGCCGTGGGCCTCGGCAACCTGATGGATCTTCTCGCCCCGATGGGAGCGTACATCGGCAAACAGATCGAAAAGAATAAATATATTGTACCGTCTGTATCGAGCATGACCGTACTCAACTGGAAGGCCAAATTTGGCTTGATTCACAATTTGGTCATCAAGCCGCGTTCGGCGTTTCTCTATCAGACCAAGTATTTTAAGGATTTTTACGATCTATCATTCACTGTGCCGATGGCCGGCGAAGCGGGCTTCAAGGACGCTGTGGACGCCTGGTATCAGACGGTGGATCGGATGGAGGCGTGGCGAAACGACAAAAACCGCTTTCCCTACCCGATCAATCTACTGGTTCACGCGCGTTTTGTTAAAAACAGTACGGCAGTTCTTTCGCCCGCGTATCAACCGGCTGGTTCTGATACGCACACCTGTTTCATCGAGTATCTCAGTTTTGGCGCCGGCACGCTCAAAGACCATTTCGGCGACTTTACCGGCGATTTTTTCAGTGCAGAGCACGGCGGCGGCTGGAAGAAGTTCGGCGGAATGCCGCACTGGGGCAAATACCTGGAAGTCGTGCCCGGACTGGTCGACTATGTGCGCAGTATCCTGACCGCCAGCGGCGCGGGCGAGGACCAGAGCAGGTTGGATCGGTTCCTCGCCGTCCGCGATCGGCTGGACCCGAAGAAACTGTTCACCAACCGGTTCATCGGTGAGATCCTCGATGGTGAGGAGTCGACCAGGGCAGCCGGATTGATGTCCTTTTCCGTGGACGAGGCCGAGCCGGCGGACCTGGCGAAAAACGCCGGCAAGGCCGGCAATGGCGCGGCACTGCCCCAGCAGGTGTTCTCGGTCGATCCGGGCCGCTTCGAGAGTGCGATCCGGGACCATGTGAGACGCGAGCGCGACGGCAGCCAATTTGAAATGTTCCACGATCCCGGCTCGAATAGCGGGCATCTGGTCGATGAGTATGGCGAGGTGATCCTGTTTGGCTACGACTACGACAAAAATGCCCAGCAGGTGACCTATTGCCTGCTGACGTCATCGACCCATCTGGCGCCACAACAGATCTTTTATCGGATCGGCGAATTTCTGCAATAAATCGCCAGCGGGCACGCTGCGCGTCTCTTTAGTCGGCAAATCCGGGCGCCAGCATGGCGGTCATGCGGTCCGGATCGGCGATATCCTGCCCGTTCATCCATGCCTCGGCGCTCTGCACGAGCTCGCGTCCCTCGTCGCCACCGAGCAGGATGCCGAGCTGGCGGCGCGCTGCTGCCGCATAAAGCGCCATCTCTGCTGATTCGAATCCGAGTAGGGCGCGACGCAGGTGGCCGATCGCCGCGTCGGAGTTGCGCCGGGTATGGGCAATTCCGGCGCGGAGCAACTCACCGAGCGGGGCCGAGTAGATCGAGTTCTCGCGGGCCAGCCGGCGGGCGTCGCGCTCGCAGCGCCCGAGCAATGGTCCGGTGCCACCGCGCGCTTCGGCCAGGGCGCTGCGCCCGCGCGCATGAACACATTCGACCCGAAAAAGCTGAAACTTGAGCAACAGCGACTGTTCGAGACGGGGCCAGTTTTCGGTGATATCGCGCCACGCCTGCCCGCTATCGCCAGTGTAGAGGTGAATGTGATGGCGAGCCAGAAGGTCGTCTTTGTGCTGCACGAGAAAGCCGGGGGCAGCTGACCAATACTGCATGACCTCCTCGCGCACCTCGCGCGCCGCCTCCACATCGCCTCCGGCCAGCCAGTGAATGTTGGCCAGTCCGGTCTTGAGCATGGTCGCCAGGTGAATGTCGCAAACCGCGCTCTCGTCCGCGCCATCGAGATGCTGGACAATCTGCTCCGATAGAGTGTCGAGCGCACCGGAGTAAAAAAGCGACCAGATGCGATAAGCGAGGATCGAGTACCTAGTAAAATCAAAGCCCCCAGGCCGCTTGATGGACAGTGCTTCGGCCTCCAGGCTGCGGGCATGAGCTTCACTCCAGTGGCCGGCGGCCACGGCGACCCCGGTGCGCACAGCCGCGGCCAAACTGCGCACCCGCGCGGAATCATCACCGGCCAGGGATTGCGCGGCTCGGATCAGCCTTTCGGCCTGCTGGCCATCCTTGCCGCGCAAGGCCACGAGCGCGGCCTCTTCGATCAGCGCGCGAGCGGCCCGGAATGACTCGCCGGTTTCCAGGGCCTGGATCAGATGACGGGTGTGAATCTCGGCCCTGCGAACCAGATCGACCATGCTCAATACGAGCCCGGCATGCCACAGGGCATCGGTCCTGGCCACCATGTCGCGGGCGATGTGCTTGCCGCGGGGCCGGCGGACAGCATCGCCGCGCAGCCGGAGCCGGGCCCGCTGAGCCATGAGTGAAATCATGGCGTGGCGGGGATCCTGCGGCGGCAGATCGAGGCCAACTCGGCTCAACGCTCGCTCGAGAACAGTCAATCCCTCAGCCATGCGCCCTGCTCCCACCAGATTTTCGGCGGCAAGCAATAGGTAATGTTCGGCCGATACGGCCTGGTCGGCCGCGACGAATCGCGCGGCATCGCGGAATGCAGTGGCCGCTTCCGCGCAGTGGCCGGCATCGGCCAGGACCTCGCCAAGCCGTGCAGACAACGCAGCGACCGGGCTGTGTTCAGCAGAGGAATGTTCGTCGATGGTCGAGTCGGTGCGGCTGGTGAGATCGAGGGCGAGCTGGTAGAGCCGGGCCGCGCGGTCGAGTTTTTGCGCCCGGGTCGCCTGCCGGGCCGCCCGGGCCGCCCACTGCGATGCGCGAGCGAAATCGCCGGCGCCCTGCCAATGCACTGCCAGGATGTCGAGGTCGGGCGTCGCACCGGCGACATCGTGGTGGTCCGGCCCGACAAATGCGTTTTCCAGCTCGGTCGCCAAAGCGCGGTGGCAGGCCCGCCGGGCCGACGGATCCATGCGGGCCAGTACAGCACCGCGCACGCGATGGTGGTAGATGGCAACGTGGTCGCGATCTGCCGCTGTGCATACCAGGTGTTCGGCCCGCAGGACGGCAAGGTGGCGATCGACGTCGCGGAAAGGGACGGTTGCCGCAGCGGACAGCACATCGAGTGGCAGCGCCGCCCCGGCCACGGCGACGATCTCGACAAGGCGGACCTCGGCCCCGTGCAATCGCTCGATACGGACGTTTAGCGCCTGTTCCAGGGTCAGAAAAGGTCGTCGGGCAAGGCTGGCTTCGCGGATGAGATCGCGCAAAAAAACCGGATGTCCACCGGCCTCACGGGCCAGGATGTCGGCCGAAGAGACATCTTCGTCACCGGCGACGAGCAGCGCCTGGGCCACTTCGACCGCCTCGTCGTCGGATAGTTCAGCCAGAGAAACTGTCTGCACCGGGCCTGGAATCCACTCTCTGGCATCCAGGCGATTCGGTTCGCCGGCGACGGTTTGACGGGTGGTCGCGACCAGCAGCATGGCCGGGGCTTGCGGCCCGGCCATGATGGCCTGCAAAAGGGCCCTGCTGTCGGCATCGGCCCAGTGCACATCGTCGATGAGGATGACCAGGGGTCGGCGGTCGGCAATGCGAGCGAGCAGTTCGCGCAGGGTGGTGAAGACCATCGTGCGCTCATCTGCGGCAGCGATCGCAGAATCGGCCGGATGCCCATAATCCGCCCGTGCATGCCCGTGCGTCGCCGGGTCGCGGGTATTGACCTGGGGAGCTTGTTCGATGGCCTCGACCCGACGCAACACCGGAAACACATCGGCCAGGAGGCGGACCCGGCGCGGCAGCAATCCGGCGGCGTCGCGGGGTGGCAAACGGACCAGGTAGCGACTGAGGGCGTCGATGACCTTGTCGAACGCATTGTAGGGCACCGATTCGCGCTCGTAGCAGCGCCCGGGCAAGACCACTGTGTGGCTCATCGAGTCGCGCAACCAGCGAGCAAAGCGGTCGATAAGAGCAGTCTTGCCCACTCCCGGCACGCCGCTACAAAGAATCGTCAGCCCGGCACCGGCCTGGACCTGGTCGAGCGCGGCGCGCAGCGCGGCGAGTTCGTGTTTGCGGCCGGCAAACGGGGCTTTCTGAGCCGGCACGGTGGCGGGCAGGTGGACCGGAACCACCATCTCGACATCGAGTTTCTGTACACAGGCCAGGACATCGCCGGTGGTCGGCCGGGCGTGGGGAGAAAACGACAAGAGCCCGGTGCACAGCGCGTCCAGCTCTCGGGGAGTTTCGGGCGCGAGTCGCCGGGGCGGAACGGGTTTTTTCAAGCGCTTGTTCCAGTACAGCTCGAGGTGAGTGCCCGAGAAAGGTCGCTCGCCGGTGATCGCTTCGTAGAGCAATACCCCGACGCTGTACAGGTCGGCTGGCGGACCTACCTGGGTACCGGTGGCCTGCTCGGGTGCCATGTACGCCGGCGTTCCCACCGCTCTGTTATGGGTCGACTCGGGTCCGGTCAAATCGCTGACCAGCCCGAAATCGAGCAGCACGAGCCGACCCCCGGGGGTGATGATGATGTTGGACGGTTTGATGTCGCGATGGACTTTGCCCGCATTGTGAAGTGCGCGGAGCGCCAGGCAGAGCTGGCGCAAGGCATTGAGCAGTCGACCCACGTCGCATCGGCCGGGCAGAGCGGAAAGCGCCTGGCCATCGACATTCGCGTCCTGGGCGTCACGAGTGGGCAGGCGGCCCACAGAGTTGGGGGTGGAACTCGCCAACAGCGCACTGTCCGACGAGTTGACTGTACCCGTGTCGGGCCGATCTCGATGGCGGACATGGTTGGCAAAGTCCAGTCCGCGGACCAGTTCCATGGTGTAGAACCACTCCCCGTGATGCTCGAAGAGCTCGCCGAGAGACACCAGGTTCTCGTGCTGCAGGTCTTGCCGCGCTCGAAACTCATTCTTGAACCGAAAAAGCGCCTTGGCGGTTAAATTGCGCAAGGTCTTGAGTGCCACGATAGCGCCGTTTTTGCGGTCGTATGCCTCGTAGACCACCCCCATCCCCCCCGAGCCGAGCCGCTGCCGGACCTCGAACCGATCTGTGCCGGGAAAATCAAACCCGCCCTCGCGGATATCCCGGTGCCGCGTGCCCTGTCCACTCGCGACCGGGCGGTCGGCCGGATGTCCCGACTGGGAATGCGCAGCGGAGTTGCCGTGGAGCAGAGCGGCCGGGCCTCCGGCGATCGCATCGGGTCCCGGGTCCGGGACCGACAATTCCATATCCTGATAGCAAAGCGAGCAGGTGCGCAAATGGGCCACGAGAGGAGCCAACGTGTCCGGGTCGCGCAGGCCGACGTCGATCTCGCTCATCAGCACCTCGGCCGCATCACAGTCCTCGAGCTGCGCCGTCGTGGACAGAGAATCGGCTCGTTCCCGGATCGTCCGGGTGAAACTGCCGCAGTCGCCACACCGATTCAGATGTCCGGCAAGGGCAGTGGCTCTCTTGCCTGCAGCAGCCGTGCGAATCAGTTCCGATATATGTGGGCAGTCTCCCATCGTGGCCGTGGTGCGAGAGTCGATCGCGCAGAAATCAATCGTGCAAAGAGTTGATCGTACTGAATTGATCAAAAGGTCGAGCCAACCTGACCCGACTGTGATAGAGCAGCCTACTACATTAGCCCACTTGCCTATCCATGCGATTTTTCGGTGAACTACTTCCCGCGTCGAGAAACAATAACCGATTCACTGTCCTAGCATTTTTGTCCAAGTGCTCGCTTTAGTTACATTGAACAGGACTTGAGGAATCCATGATCGGCCAGATCTACGGCAGCTACCGCATCACGCGGAAAATCGGCGAAGGCGGCGTTGGTGCGGTCTACGAAGCCGAGCACATTCACGTCGGCCGAAAGGCGGCGATCAAGGTCCTACTTCCGGCCTGGTCACACAACGAACTGGTCACCGAGCGCTTCATCAACGAGGCGCGCTCGTCTGCTCTGGCCAATCACAGGGGGATCGTCGAGATCTTCGATTGTGGCAAGGCGGACAACGGCAGGGTCTATCTGGTGATGGAGCTGCTCGACGGCGAGCCTCTGTCCGTGACACTCGAGCGCGAGGGAAGATTGTCGGTTCGGCGCATGACCTCGGTGGCCCGGCAAATCGCCGGGGCCCTGGCCGCGGTACACGAAAAGGGAATCATCCACCGCGATCTCAAGCCCGACAATATTTTTCTCATCCCGGACAAACACGCCGAGACCGGAGAGCGCATCAAGGTGCTCGACTTTGGCGTCGCCAAGTTGACGTCCACCAAGCACGTCAATACGTTCGTCGGCGTGATGCTGGGGACACCGCTCTATATGTCCCCGGAGCAGTGTCGATCATCGGGCGAGGTCGATGCTCGCAGCGACATTTACGCCCTCGGCTGCATCATGTTCGAGATGGTCTGCGGCGAGCCGCCGTTTGTCCACGACGAGGCGTCGACCCTGGCCATGATGCACGTGGAGGAACCGCCACCGCGGCCGAGTTCGAAACGCACCGACCTGCCCCCCAACGTCGATAGCTTGATCCTGCGCACCCTTTCCAAGGACCGCGATTCGCGCCCGCAATCGATGGCCGACCTGCGCGCCGAACTGGACGTGGTGTGGGGCCTTTTGCCGGCGGAGAACGTCTCTGTTCCGCGCCAGGCAACGGCGACTCCCAGCCCCGGGGTGGCGGTGGTTCGAGTTCCCTCATCGACCGAGGTCGGACGCCCGGCGATCACAGAGTCACCAAACACTGCACAAAGCCGGGACCACCAACTATCCGGCCGTCCGCGTGGCACGCCTCCGGGCAGCACCACACCGGTCGAACAATCAAGCCGCAGGCCTGGCTGTGCAGTGGTCGAGCGACCCGGCCATCCGGGCAGCCGGAGTAGCAACGGCGGTTTGAACCGTGCGGCTACCCATGGGGGCCAGACCGGCAGATCCAGGACCCCGCAGACTGATGCCGGCGCCGCTGTGCTGGGCAAGCGTTGGGTCTTGCGTGTGGTTACTTCACTGGTCGTGTTAGGCGTCGTGGTTCTGGTTGCGTTTCTGTTGCTCTCGTCTTCGAACTGAGTTGAATTACTCTATTATTTCAGCCTATTGCAAATGGTCAATGGCGATACGCAGGTTCCCGTCGCCAGTCGAGACGGCAGCCGGCGAGGATCTGCTACCATCGCGGCGTCATGATTGGCGAAGTCGTCGGTAGCTACCGAGTGGTCGCCAAGGTAGGTGAAGGGACAACCTCGGTCGTCTACCTGGCAGAGCATGCTCTCATGGGCCGACGTGCTGCGGTCAAAGTATTCTCGTCGTCGAGTGGCTCCGAGCCATTTCTCGCTCGAGCGCAAAAGGCTGCGACGCTCACCCACCCCGGATTGGTCGAGGTTTTTGATCTCGGCGATCACAAGGGAAAAGCGTATCTGGTGATGGAGTTTCTGGACGGCGAGAGTTTGGCGACGCGCATTGGCAAGCGCGGAAACCTGCCGTTTGCCCAGGCGCTCGGCATTGCGCGGCAGCTCACTGCGGCTCTGGCGGTGGTGCACGATGCGGACATCGTGCACGGCAATCTCACGCCGGACCATGTGGTGTTGGTACCCGATGCGGTGGTCACTGGTGGCGAGCGGGCCAAACTTCTGGACACCGGCCTGACCCATAGCACACCGGATTCGCCAGAGATCAAGAAAGCCGCCGCGTACATGGCTCCCGAGCAGCTCGCCGAAGGTCTGGCCATCGATCATCGAGCTGATCTCTATGCCCTTGGCTGCATTCTGTTCGAGATGCTGTGCGGTCGCCCGCCGTTTGTTGCCGACAAAGAGCGCGGCAGCGTGACCTCGCAGCAGATTCACGATGAGCCACCGCCGCTGCGCCAGTTCGAGCCATCTTTGCGCCGTGATGTCGAATCGCTGGTCCGGCGGCTTCTGGCCAAGCGACCCGATGATCGTCCGCCCTCTGCGATCGAAGTCAGTGCGATCATAGACAAGTCGCTCGACGGCCACGCCACCGCTCGCATGAGCACCCACGGCATGTCCGAGAGCGCTCCGGTGAGTGTCAGTTTCGACAGCAAGCCGGCCCCGGTCCGGGCCCCGATCGAGGCCGAGGAGGCTTCTTCCCGGCCCGAGCGATCGAGAGTGCTCACCATTGGACTCGCCGCATTGATCGGCACGATCGTGCTCGCTGCGGTCCTGGTTGTGGCGACTTGCTGACCTGAATGAGACCGGATCAGCGCGCCGGGCGCGGACGGTCTACTTCGCCGGCCAGCTGGCGGGACCAGGAAGAGGTACCTGGAGGTACCGCCGCTTGCCTGCTGGCCCGGCGATTCGGTGATCTCGAGGACTAGCCCATCCATGGTTGACCGCTACTCTCACCGGCCTCACCCTTGGCCTGGCCAGCTGCGGCAACGACGGGGCAACCATTGCGGAGTTCAACGATGTCGACGACATCGCCTCGGAGCTGGAGCGAAAGGACGGCGGCTTGACCACAACCGACGAGCAGCCGATGTTTGGCCAGGCCGATCTGTTCGAGGACAGCGATCTGGCCCCTCCTGAGACAGCCTATAACGACGATATAGAGCAGGATCCCGCGGTGGTCGCCATGCTCGGCGATGTCGATGCCGTGCTCTATCACACCACGGTGATATGGGGCCAGATTCCTGGCAATTCGGATAATGAGACGGCATTCAACTGGGGTGGAGCGCTCAGCGTGAACCGCGGCGCCATCATCGTGCGCCGGGTGCTGGCGTTCGAAGAGCGCACCGATCAACCGGCCCGGCGCACTGATCCGCACGTTGTCGAGTTTCGCTCACTGACTCGACCGCATCACGACGGCCTGCGCCTGCTCATCGTCGATCCCGACCCGACCTCTGACGAGCCGCTGGTACTGCGCTATACGCGGGCCGAGGGCGGCGAGTTTGCAGCGGCGAAACAGGCCGCCGCAACGCCGCAACCACCTGCAGCACTCCTTGCGGGCGCTGCAGGTTTAGCCCGGACAATGGGTCAACAATTTAGATGGATCAAGGCTGGCGGCGAGCACAACGCACAACCCGCAGGCCGACGTACCCGAACCGGACCCCGGGCCTGAACCCGTACCGGCCCGCACAGCGCATGAACACGGCCCAGAAGAAGTAGGCGCCCCCACGCAGCACGCGCTCCGCTGTATCATCGGCATCCATGAGTGTCGCGTTGTCGTCCGTAGGCGCGTGCGGATCGATTTGCGCGTCCTTCGGGTAGGGTGCATACCGATCCCATACCCATTCCCAAACATTGCCGTGCATGTCGTACAAGCCCCATGCATTTGGCTTCAAGCTTTTTACCGCCACGGCCCCTTCGAACCAATCTTTGTCATACCAGGCGTACTCGCTCAGAGCTGATCCATCTACACCCCGGCCATACATCATCTGACTACCTCCCCGGCACGCGTATTCCCATTCCGCCTCGGTCGGCAAGCGATAGCCCGTACACGACTCCCGCAGCCTCACTGTGCTTCCGTCGACTTCATAGCACTCCGGCAATCCTTCCCGCTGCGATAGCTTGTTCAAAAACTCGATCGCGTCATACCAGCTTATATTCTGCACTGGGTGCTCATCGCTGTTCCCGATGTTCTTGAACTTGAAGCTCGGGTTGCTGCCCATCACCGCTTGCCACTGCTTCTGCGTCACCACTGCTTCCGCAATGTCGAACGCCAATACGGTCACCTCGTGCTCGGTCTCGTTGCTAGAGCGACCTTCCTCCCTCACCGGGCTGCCCATCGTGAACGTACCTCCGGTCAAGCCCACAAAATGCATTGGCGCCACATCCTGCAGCGCTGTGTGCACGATGCCCAGCGATTGACTTGGCATAGCGCGGCCATTGCGGATATCGCCTGGTGTCGGTTCTTCTCCGTCCCTCGGTACTGGCCTTGCCCGGTTTGACGCGGTCGTCGGCGTGTCAGCTGCCTGCTTGCCTGCCTTCACAACCGGTGCCCCGTCATCAGGAACCGTGTCAGCTAGCTCAGGAGTAGGGCCGATATTGATACCTTGCGTGGTCTCCTCGGAGTCCGCTGGCGTTCCTACCTTGCCCGTCCGGATCCCTGACCAGTCGCCGGTCCTGGGTCGCGGAACGCCGGCTACGTTCAATGCCTCAATGAGCTCACCGGCCGTCGCATACCGGTCGTCACGATTCTTGACCAAAAGCCGAGCCACGATCCGCCTCACACTCTCAGATACCTCGCGATTGAACTCGCTAACCGACGGCGGGTCCTTCGTCAAATGCGCAGCGATATACTCGCCAAACCCTCTGCCCGTGAATGGCCGCCGTCCACAAAGCATCTCGAATAGAATCACGCCGAGTGAATAGAGATCGCTTCTAACATCGACTTGGCCCGCACCGCTGCATTGCTCTGGAGACATATACGGCGGCGTCCCCAGTAGGGCGCCGCTGTGAGTAGAAAGGCCTTTCTCGCCCTCCATGAGTTTGGCAATCCCGAAATCGAGTAGCTTGATCCGCTCGCCTCCCGCAACGTCAGGATCGGGCACCAAGAACATGTTATCGGGCTTGAGATCGCGATGAATGATGCCCTTATTGTGGGTTGCCCCCAATGCCCCAGCTGCCTGGCGAATAAACGCAACCGCGCTTGCCTCACCCAGTCGACGTACCCGCTTGAGCCGGTCGGCCAGCGATTCTCCCTGCAAAAACTCCATCAGTATGAAGGTGCGGTTGGCCAGTCGGCCCACATCCATGACCTTGACAATGCCGGGGTGGCCAATACGCGAGGCGGCTCTCGCCTCATTTTCAAACCGCTTCGCTACGTCCGCTTTGTGCGATAGATGCTCATGCAACACCTTGACCACCGCCAGAGTCTCGAGAGTTTCGTGATCCGCCCTATACACCACACCCATGCCTCCCTCGCCGAGTTTCGCTGAAATGCGATACCGGCCAACCCTGGTCCCTAGCATGACTGCACGATATCACGTTGAAATCTCTGCCACAATGAAGCTGGATTCTCTGGTCCAACCTCATGGCGCCGAGGATGAGGAGAAGGAGCCTCGCAACCCGGCCAAGTTCAACGCTGATCATCTGTTTGTCCGTGAAATCCACGGCTTGGCCTGGGCCGACATCGTGCTCGACGGAGAGTCATCGATGCTGACCGTCCGGCGAAATTACCGCGGCAAGCCCAAGAATGAAGCCAGCGCAGCTACCGTCCCGATCAGCAGCGATGCCGCCGCTCTCTTGCACCACTGGCGCGCAGAGCAAGGCGAGCCATCGCTATGGGTCTTTCCCGGTGTCCATGGCCAAATCATTGCCCATTCATCCTATCCCGAAGCCTGCAAGATTCACCGGTCCGCAGAGCGAGCTGGCATCCACACACACGTCAGTTTCGGTTGTAGTCTCCACGTTCTATGCGCTAGGCCTTTTCACAATATAGTAATGCTACGTTTTTGGGCCTTGATTCGCCTTCGCCTTCTGTAGACGTCCTCACTTCTGGAAAATTCCTCTGTTCAAAGTATGGAAGAAGCCCTCGTCCGACGCTTTTTGTATCTGCCCGACTAATCGAGACCGTATGGCTATGCTTCTTGAGCACGTCATCCTGGACAGACCCGACCTCCCGAACGCCATCCGGATCGATGCTGCCAGATCTGTCTATTCCGCGGATGAATCTACCATAAGCAGGCCCGTATTCGCGCCAACCAGGCGGACACCTACCTCGGTTAAATGACAAGACCGCTCCGCTTGGCAATGACACCTTCCTTATGATTTCCGTCGCGTTCAGACTCTGCACACTTGTAACTCGCTCCGTCATTGCAGTAGCTAACTTATGATCAATATCGTTTGCTGCTCGAGATACAGCATTTTTTGTCGATAGATCGAGCTGTTCATCTATCTTCTTTCTGGTTTTTTCGTCATTAACAGCGCTGTCAACAGCTATCTTTATAAACTCATCTAATCTTTTTTTAAATGACTCTACTATTCGATAGTCGACAACTTTAGCATCGATAGTAGATACTAGTTGCTCCTTTGACTCGTCTATCGATTTTCCAAATAGGAACGTGAAAATTATGGCTCCAACGGTGAATAGTATCCCGATCCCCCAAGTGAGATTTCGGAACTGTGATTGCAGGAAAGCCCGATGACTTTCTACCTCTGTAGCGAGAATTCTTCTAACCTCGAGTTCTAATTCTTCGTTCTTTTCCAAGGGTGGCTCCTCTTCACTGTAGAATTGTGTCCCATACTATTGCCATGGACGGGAAGCTATCGTGGCCTGTCGCGGTTATCGGCAGGTGCTTCACGGAGGGTAGGTCGGCCTGAAACGTCCCCTTCCAGCAGCAGCCCGGTCAAGAACCAGTTGAGCGCGCGGCAGCGCTCTGGTCGCCCCGATTCCATCGGCAATGTAGTCCAGGTACTCGCGGCGGTTGCCCCACTAGGGGATGGGCACGTCGGCAGCCGCAGATGCCATGCTCCAAAGGGTGTTGTCGTCGAAAACGAGAGAACATGAGCACCCATTGATGGTGTTGTGTTGTCTTCGACATCCCAGGTTGACCCTGTGCACCACCACCACATTCTGGCCGCAACCCTAGCAGCATTCGGGAAAAAACGTTTTTCCCGAATCTGCGCGCGCCCCGGCCGAGAGCGGCGATCGGCCGATTTCGGGCACATGGGGCGCCCGGCGGAAGTCCGCCGGAGGGCTTTGCCCAATAATGGTAGCAGAGTTCGGGATTTTTCCCGAACTCTGCTAGAGGCGACCGCCCGATCGGTTACTTCGCGATCGCGTTCGAACTCGAGGACGAATCCGCGGCGCGGCGGAGCGCGGGGAGGATGGCGCCGACAAAGCGATCGTTGCGGTCGCCAGCGACCATGTGACCGGCGCCTTCGACGTGTACGAGATCAGCGCCGGGCACGCGTGCCACCAACTCGTCGGCGATATCCCCGTCGACGACGTCACTGATGCCGCCTCGGACCAAGAGCAGCGGCGCCGACACCGCCCTGGCGGCGGCGAGCAGACGCTCCGAAGACAGCATGGCGATCCCGTCCAGCAAAGCAGGATCCCAGTGCCACACATAGCGACCGTCGGAGCGCCGGCGGAGGTTGTGTTGCAACCCGCTGGCGTCCGGCGGCGGAACGCGATGTGGCAGATAGGCCGCCACCGCCGCTGCGGCCTCGTCCACGTTCGCAAACCCGTCGGGACGCGCCTGCATGAACTCGAGGATGCGCGAGACGCCCTCCGGTTGTGCGCGGTGGGCGACGTCCACGAGCACTACCAACGACACGGCAAGCTGGGGAGCCTCGCCGGCAGCGATGAGGGACGTGAGGCCGCCGAGAGACGCCCCAACCAGCACCGGCGGCTGCGCGAGCAGCGCGGCGAGCGCGCGCAGATCTTCGGCAAACCGCTCCACCGCGTAGTCTCCGCCGTCAGACCAGCCGCTGCGACCGTGGCCGCGCAAATCGGGAACGACCACGTAGAAACCCAGCGCCGCGATTCGGGTCGCTGCCTCGTCCCACGCGTGGCGGGTCTGCCCGCCGCCGTGCAGCAGCACGACCGGCAAGCCCACCTCGTCGCCGGTGAGCTCTGCTTCCAGGGCCACGCCGCCGCTGCCCTCGTAGCGCAGCACGCGACGCGACCCGACCGCGACGACGCTCATGTGCGTACCTCGCGCGCATAGCGGCGCAGGGAGGTGAGGAGCCGTCGGCGTTGAACGTCCGGGGCGACGGCGGCCAGGGTCACCTCCGTGGCAAAGCGGATCCGCTGTCGGAGCTGGGCATCGTCGAGTTGACCTGCCGCCCATTGATGGAGCGCCCCGACGGACGCGGTAGCAATGTTCGAGGCAAGGATGCCCGCACCGACATCCTTGCGCAGGCAGCCAGCATCTTGCGCGGCTCGCAGCGCACGCTGCAGCGGGCCGATGGGGCCGCGCTCGAGGACCAGCCCGCTGTGCTCCCATCGCCTGAGAATCCACGTATTGACAACCGGATCGCCGACGAACATCGACACCGTGAGCTCGATGATGCGCCGCACCTGTGCGATTGGATCACGCGCCGGCGCCGACTCGAGCTCGGCCTCGAGCCGATCAGTGAAGTCCGCAGCCAGCGCCTGCCAGATGCGGTGGCGGTGGCCCACGAGGTTGTACACCGTCGCCGGCGCGACCTCGGCCAGCTCCGCGATCTCTTCCTTGCTCGGCTCGCGCTCTGGAGACGATCGCAATAGCTCCCGCGTCGCCTCGAGGATGGCCCGCTTGCGCTTGGCCTTGTTGCGCTCGCGCAGGCCGAGCCGCGGTGCGGGTGCATGGGTTTCGCGGCAAGTCATTATTTGACTATATAGCTAAATTTAACTATATAGTCAACAATAATTGCGCTCTACTCTGGCAGCTTCGTCGATGACGAGCTCCGAGCGCAGTATGCCGATTTGCTCTATGCAGTGCCGCTCGATGGCCGGCAGGCGATTGACGGGGGATCGACAGGCGATTGAAACTATGATCTACCTTGCGACGTCGGCGGTCGCGTACTCGACATAGATCGCCTGCTCGCCCTCGGCCAGCCGCGCAAACGACGACAAGGGCGGCTTCGGTTGCGCGTCGACCTCCGGGACGCTCACGCGTCCGGAGTGCCGTATGCCGACACCCATGGGCTGATGCTAAACTCCGCCGCCAGAAAATCAACAAACGCAGAGACTTTCAACGGCAGGAACTGCCGGGTCGGATAGACGGCGTGAATGGGCAACGGTGCTGGTGTCCAGTCGTCCAGCAACGTGACGACCCGCCCCGCCTCGATGTCCTCACCGTACAGCCAGATTGGTGCAAGAGTAACTCCGACGTTTGACAGTACAGCGGCACGCACGCCTTCGGGGCTATTCGTTTGCAACTGACCTTCGACGGGAACCTCTACCTTGCCGCGCTCGCCGTCGAATCGCCACGCTCTCAAGTTAGAAAGGCACTGGTGTTTCGCCAGATCGTGCGGCGCCGACGGCCGACCGTGCGCGTTCAGATACTCTGCGGTCGCCACGACCACAAGACGAGCCGTGCCAATGCGTCGGGCAATCAGCGTGCTGTCGGTCAGTTGTCCCACGCGAATACCTACGTCCATGCCCTCTTCCACCAAGTCCACGAAACGGTCGGTGACGTAGAGCGATACGCGCAACGCCCGATAGCGGTCGAGGAACCGTTTGAGTCGTGGGAAAATCTCGTGATGGCTCAGGCCCGTGGGGCAGCTGGCACGCAGCAGCCCGCGCGGCTCGCGCGCTTTGCCAATTTGCGACTCAGCCGCCTCGATGCGGTCGAGAATCTCGCGACACTCGGTGAAGTACTGGCGCCCCTCCGCGGTCAGTGACACCTGACGGGTCGACCGGTGCAGGAGCTTGACGCCGAGGTGCGTCTCCAGCGCGCCAACTCGCTTGCTGACCGTCGATTGCGTGGTGTCCAGCGCCTCGGCGACCGGGGTAAAACCGCCAGCCTCAACCACCCTGACGAACGCCTGCATACACGTAATTCTGTCCATGATCCAGTCACATTGATTCGCACAAGGAATCAGTTCTATTCCATTCGCCCTGTTTATTTCATCTATGGGAATGAAGATACTGCATCTGGGTTACGCAAGTATCAAAAACCACGAAGGAGCGTACTGATGAACCTGCGAGAAGAGCTCAACAAATACCGACGCGAATTCATTCGCAAGTTTCCGGCCGACAAGGCCGCCATCATGCAAGCAGCCACCGATGAGCTCGAGGCGGACCTGGCGAACCGGGTGCTGCTGAGCAAGGGGGACACCGCACCGGACTTCACCTTGCCGGATGCACGCGGGCGCTCGGTGCACCTGCATGATCGGCTGAACGAGGGCCCGGTCGTCCTGACGTTCTACCGCGGCGGTTGGTGCCCGTACTGCAATCTCGAGTTGCGCGCGTATCAGAGCCGTCTGGCTCAGCTCCGCGAGGCCGGTGCTCAACTGATCGCTGTCTCGCCGCAGTCACCCGACGCGTCGCTGTCCACAGCAGAGAAAAACAGCCTCGAGTTCGACGTGTTGAGCGACGTGGGCTGTGTTGTCGCGTCGCGATACGGCATTGTCTTCACGTTGCCATCGGCGCTGCGATCGCTGTATCTGGAGCTGGGGCTCGACCTCCCGGCCGCAAACGACACTGCCGACTGGCAGCTCCCGGTCGCGGCGACCTTCGTCATCGACGTCGACGGCACTATCGCGCTCGCGTACATCGACTCCGATTACCGCAATCGCCTGGAACCTAACGACGCCATCGCTGCGGTGCGAGAGCTCGAGAAGAGCGCTGCCTAGCGCGACGACACAGCCATGAAACGCATAGCTGCTCGTACGCGTCGATAAAACGGCGTGCTCTGGATGCTCGACGGCGCCGGCCCGAATCGGGCGGGCCGCCTGATCGGTTGGAATACGCGACGGGAAGCTCTGGAACAGATCGTCTATCTCGCCGCCCCTGACACGCGAGACACATTGACAACATTGTGGGGCTCGGGCGGCGGTGGTACGGGGATGGCTCCGCGGACTTCGATCTTGCCGCCAGGCCCGCTGGCCGCATGGGCACCAGACCCGGCCCACGCACAGGCTTTGGGTGGTTCGAGCCTTGCGACGTTTTTGGCCGTGCTTCCAGGAGGTGCTGCACTTCGTGCCAGGTCGTGTCGTCGATACAGACCGGACCTCGACAGCTCATCTCGCCGTCCAAACCGCCCCTGTGAGGATACATGATACATGGGCCACGGCGACATCGGGACGATGAGTGATGTGTTATTTGCCCGATCGGCTCAGAACCGCTATCCCGTGACGACTTTCATTGCTGGATACGTTGTAAATCGTTCTGCAGCATCGATCTGCAAAAAATCGGTACATTTCCGGCGGCATTTCAATGGTCAGGGCGGAGCCCGAAGTCGCGCCTCGGCGGTGATCAAGCCGCTCTGGTAGGCCGTACAACGATCTCGCTCACGTCGACATCCTGCGGCTGCTCAATCGCATAGCGAACCGCACGCGCAATGGCGTCGGGCTGGAGCGCTATCGCGCGGTAGGTTCGCATCGCCTCCGCCGCAGTAGGATCAGTGATCGAGTGAGCCAGCTCGCTCTCGACGACGCCCGGGTGAACGCATGTGACTCGCAGAGCCGCTGTTTCCTGGCGCAGCCCGTCGGAGATTGCGCGGACCGCGAACTTCGTCGCGCAGTAGATCGCCGCCGTGGGAGACGCGGCGAGCGCGCCGATGGAGCCCATGTTGATGATGTGGCCCACGCCCTTTGCGGCCATCTCGGGGAGCACGGCAGCGATGCCGTTCAACACGCCCTTTAGGTTGACGTCGATCATCCGGTCCCACTCCTCGACTTTCAGTGCTGCGAGAGGGGAAAGCGGCATGACGCCGGCGTTGTTGACGAGGACGTCGATTGGGCCCCAGACGTCGCGGGCCGCCTGGGCGAATCGAGCCACGTCCTCACGATCTGTGACGTCGAGCGTTTGCGCTCGAGCGATCCCGCCCGCAGCCGCGATCTCCGACGCTAGCGCCTGCAGGCGATCGAGGCGACGCGCCCCCAACATCACGCGACAACCCGCGGTCGCCAACTCCCTGGCGATCGCTTCGCCGATGCCGCTCGATGCACCCGTAATCAATACGATCTTGTTCATACTTGGTTCCTCTCTTGGCTTGTCGCCGCCGCTTGGCGGCGTCTGTGGAGGAAAACGTACGGACTTCGCACGGCCGGCGGTACTACCCTTCGCCTTGCTACGTTGGTTAGTCTCGCTAAACAATGAGCCTCGAGCTCAATCTTCTTCACGTGCTGGTCGCTGTCGCCGACGAAGGGAACTTTCGCGCTGCCGCGGATCGCCTGGGAGTTACCCGATCGGCAGTCAGCCAGGCGATACGGCGACTCGAGGACACCTGCGAGGTCGCCCTCGTCTACCGGACGACCCGCAGCGTCAGTCTCACCGAAGCTGGTGCTGAGCTCGTCGAACGCGTCGCCGGGCCGCTCGCCGAAATCCAGGGCGCACTCGAGGACACCACAGCCGCTCAAGCCGGCCCCGTCGGCGTGCTGCGGGTTGCCGCGACCTCGATCGCCGAGCGATTCCTATCGGGGCCACTCGTCGCCGCCTTTGCTGAAGCCTACCCGAAGGTAACGCTCGACATAACGGTGACGGATGACGAGTTCGACATCGTGGCCGCAGGGTTCGACGCCGGCGTCCGTCTCGGCCACGTAATCGAGCAGGATATGGTGGCAGTCCCCTTGACCGGCGAGCAGCGCGAGGTTGTCGTCGCGTCGCCCGACTACGTGGCTCGCTTTGGCGCACCGAGCCACCCCCGCGAGCTGCCTGCGCATCGGTGTATCGGCTGGCGCCCGTCGCCACGTGCCGCGCCCTATCGCTGGGAGTTCGAAGAGGACGGCCGCGCCTTCGACGTTGCGGTCGAACCTCAAATCACCACCAACGACCTCCGTTTGATGATTCGAGCAGCAATGGCCGGGGCCGGCATCACCTTCGCGACGGAGGAGACCTTCCTTCCATACATTCGACGGGGCGAACTGGTAACGATGCTTGAAGAGTACCTTCCGACCTTCTCCGGGTTCTTCCTGTACTTCCCGAGCCGAAAGAACACGTCCGCGAAGCTGCGAGCGCTCGTCGAGCACGTCAAGCACTATCGATCCACGTCAATGTAGTTTGGTCGCGCCCGAACGACCACGCGCCATCAGGACTACCCGCAACGGGAAGACAACGCTCGCACCGAGTGGAGTAGGGGTGGCCTCGCGCGATGGCTGCCATGCGCGGAGGTTGTCGACCGGCCGGATGGACAGCGCGCCACGCGGGCGCGCGACGAAGTCCCAGCCGAGGTCGCGGACCTGCTGGAGCACACGATTGCGAAGCCGGCATCGAACACCAAGACCGGGTGTGAGGCCGGCGGAATGATGAGGCTCAGTCGGGTTAGGAACCCGCGCTCCGTGTGTGCGGTGCCTTGCTCGGCGAGCGGATAAACGTCGGCGTAGATCGGGATGGCGTGGCCGCCGCATAGAACCACGGCGACCAGGGCGTTCGATGCGGCGCCTACCTGGGGCACTGGCCGCGGCGACACCCGGTCGATAACAGAGACGGCGTCATGAGCACAGCAACCGCCCACACGTATGGTGACGGCCTCGCAGCGCGGTGAGACGCTCGTCCTCACCACGTCTGGCGTGCCCTTGGGAAGATCCCAGCGCTCGCGATGCCGCATCAGCTGGTGGATCGACGGCTGGGTTTTTGCGCACGATCATGTTGCCGTCGACTCCCTGCCAGCCTTGAGCGGTGGGCTGGCCCGCGATCACGCTGCGAATCGCTGGCGGCGCAGGCGAATTCCCAGGATGCGCCCAAACATCCATACGAGGAAGAGGATCACCGCGGCGGTACTGACGCCTACATACGCGGTCATGCGCTGGTTTTGGTCGATTGTTGCCTGTACCGCGCGCTGCGATTGCTGGACCAGGAGAACGGCGCGAACCGAATCCTGCGCGTATCCGGACTCCTCCGGCCCATCATGACATATCTGACACTTCTTGGAGTTCTTGATTGGCTTGAGAACGGTGAGCACGGGTTCATCGTCGACCAACTCGGGACGGGTCAGCGTCTTGCCGGTCTCGAGGAGATTGGTCCACGCTATCGGGTCAAACTCGTAGGTCTTCGCGTCGTTCATTGGGCCCCGTTCGATATTGCTGAACGCGGTGTGGCGAAGTTCCTCGATCTTTGGCCAGAATCTCGGAAATTCGGCCCGGACTTTGGAGGCGACCTCGGGGTTGGAGAGCCGGCGCTCAACAGCGTTCTTGGTCGCAAGGTCGAGGTAGGCATACGTTCGGTCGGTGCGCACAACATCCACCCGCGAGATGTCAGGGGCTTCGCGGAGCTTTTCCACAAGTTCGCGAACAACGTCCGCGCGCCCTTGCAGCATGTTCACGCGGATTGCGCGCTCCAGCGTCTCTGCCTGGCCGAGGGCAGCATCGACGGATTGCGCCCGCAGCGATTCGCTGGTTTGCCCGATGTTGAACACCATCACCGCAGCGAATGCGGCGCCGACCACGAGCAGTGTCGCAAACACGACCGCTGCCCCGACAAATACGGCGCGGTTGCGGCGCATGAGCTTGCGCAAGCGCTCGACGCGGCCGATGGGCCTGGCGGCGATGGGGCGGTCTTCGAGATATGCCTCCAGGTCGTCGGCAAGCGCCGCCGCGCTCGCGTACCGGTCAGCCGCGGTTTTGTTCATCGCCTTGGTGCAAATGGTCTCCACGTCGGCCGGCAACTCCCACTGTTTGTTTTTGCGCGACAGCTCACGGACCGACTGCGGCTCGCCATGAACGACCTTGGAGATCACTGTCCACACAGTGGAGCCGTCGAACGGCGGCTGTCCGGCGCACAGATGGTAGAGCGTTGCACCGAGGGAATAGACGTCCGCCGCGGCTCCCACCGAGCCGACCTCGCCGTTTGCCTGCTCTGGTGCCATGTACGCGGGCGTACCCATGATTGCTCCGCGCAGAGTCATCGACGCGCCGACCAGGTTTTTGGCAATCCCGAAATCGGTAATGTGCGCCTGGCCGTCGGCGTCAACCAATATATTCTCGGGTTTGATGTCGCGATGCACGACTCCGTGCTGGTGGGCGTAGTCCAGTGCACGGGCGACCTGGGCAACGCAGCGGATCGCGGTCTGGATGCTGTGGGGATTCACTTCCGACAGCACGTCGGTGAGCTGGACGCCGTGAACGAGCCCCATTACGAAATAGAACACCCCGTCCACCTCGCCAGCGTCGAACACCGAAACGATGTTTGGGTGGTGAAGCCGGGCGGCGAGCATGGCTTCGTTCTGAAAGCGAATGATCTCGACTTCGGAAGCGTGCTGCCCGGCTATCATGATTTTGACCGCGCACGGCCGGCACAACCGCACCGAGTACGCTCGATACACAACCCCCATGGCCCCGCGGCCGAGTTCGGCCAGGAGATCGTAGGGCCCCAGCCGATGAATCACTTCAGTGGATGCGTGGGGAAGCGCCAAGGCAGTCGAAGCTGCGCCACCTGGCGGCAACAGAGTGCCATCCGCGGCGACGCGCACCCCGTCGAGGTACACGCGCGCCAGCCCGAGCGTCTTCCGCTCGGGCTGCGCGACCTCGGCAGCTGCGGTCGCGGGTGGCTGATCGATCTGGGTGACCGCGGCAGCGCGCACCATGGCGGTGGCGGTCGCGGGTGGCTGGTTGATCTGGGTGACCGCGGCAGCGCGCGCCATTCCGTCGGGCAGAGTTGCCGGGGACGATGGGATGGCCGAGGTGCGGCCAGCTGTGGTGCTCGGGGCTGAAGGTTCGCCGGGACGTTGCCCGTACAGCAATGTCTTGGTCGAGGCCCGTTTGCTAACGGCATCGAAGCGGGGCAGTCGGTTGTTTTTATCAGACACCAGTAATCCCTCTCGTTCGGCGAAGTCCCCTGGATACCCGTCCAGATGGCTAGCTGTTCCTCTCACGACTCCCTCCGATCAGCACCTACGGCTCGCAACTACCTATGCGAGCGAGCTACCTACTACAGGGACCACGCAAATCAGAATCCAAACCCTTATCTTTTTCGGCACTCTGTTGAAAATAATCGCTCGCGGCGTGCCGGGTCGCTCAGTCTGTGGCCAAGTCGCCGGGAAACTTGTTCAAGTTTATTCGGTCTTTTGGCCTTGGTTTTCGCAGCCTGCGGTCAAGCCACGGCAGGAGCCGGCAACGCCGCTGGTCCGGGTCTGCGGAGGGGTGATCAGCAACGGTCATTGCTACTCCGACTGCCCCGGTGAGACATCCAAACAGAATACCTCGTTTTGATCTACAACCAATGTGTTTCTGTTTAGGTTCGTGAGGCGAGCAGCCAGGCGCGCACAGCGGGGTCCTCGGACAAGCCGATGGCCCGCTCGAGCGCGATGTCCGCCGCGGCGACATCCCCGGCTCGCCGCAACAGGTGGGCGCGTACAGCCCAGTAGGGTTGGTGGCGTGCCACCTTCTCGGCGCTGAGCCCGTCCAGGACGGCCAGGCCGTCGTGGACACGGTCGAGCGATCCGAACGACGCGGCATAGCCGATGGTCGCCCCGATCGACGGGTAGAACCGCGTCAGCGTGGCGTACATCCGGTGGATCGCCGGCCAGTCGGTCCGTCCCGAGCGGGCCCGATGGGCGTGGACCGACTGGATGGATGCCTCGATCTGAAAGCGTCCCGGGTTGGTGTACTTCGCGGCGATCCACACTGCCTTCTCGCCTTCGAGCATCAAATCGTGGTCCCACAATGCGGTGTCCTGTTCGTCCAGGGGAATGAATAGACCCCCGGGAGTGCGGCGGGCGGCTCGACGGGACTCCGCAAAGCTGATCAGGGCGAGCAGTCCCAGGGCCTCTGGCTCCTCGGGAAGTGCATGGACCACGAGCCGTGCCAGCCACAGCGCCTCCTCGGAAAGGCCACGTGCTCCCTCGTCCATCGCACCATCCCAGCCAGTGCCATAGGCGGCGTAAATCGCCTCCAGCACGTGGGGCAGGCGCTCGCCCAGGTCGCTCGGCTCGGGGAGCTCCAGTGATAGTCCCATGTCGCGGATCTGGCGCTTCGCCCGCACGAGGCGCTGGCCCATGGTCGCGGGTGCCACCAGGAACGCCTCGCCGATACGCTTGGCATCGAGGCCGAGCACGGTCTGCAGGATCAGCGGGGTGCGAACGCCGACCCCGATGTCCGGATGGGCACAAAGGACCATCAGCTCCAGCCGCCGGTCCGGCAGGGCGCGGCGAAACGGCGTGTTCACCGCTTCTTCGGCCTCGACACGCAGCCGGTCCACGGCGCGGGTGCGGGTCTCTTTGCGACGGGCCCCATCGATGACCCGACGCCGCGCTGTGGTCAGCAGCCAGGTTTCGGGCCTTGCGGGGATACCCTGTTCCGGCCAGGTGAGCAGGGCGCGCTCCAACGCATCGGCCATGGCGTCCTCGGCCATGGCGATGTCGCCACAGCGGGATGTGAGCCAGGCGACCAGGCGGCCGTAGCTGTCCCGCGCCGCAAGCTCGACGGCGCGGGCTGCGGCGGCCGGACCCGACCGCTCTGAACTCACACGGCGTCCATGGGTACGATTGGACGCAGCTCGACCGCCCCGTTGGCTGCCGCCGGACAGGAGGCGGCCAGCTCGAGCGCCTCGTCCATCGACGACACGTCGAAGACCATGTAGCCACCGAGCGCCTCCTTGCTGTCGGCGAACGGGCCGTCCTGCACGTCGCGCCGCCCGTCGCGCACGCGCAGGGTCAGGGCGGTCTCGGCACGGTCGAGCACGTTTCCGCCCACGACCTTGTCGCCGACCGCCTGGCTGTAGGCCTTCCACTGGTCCCAGTAGGCCTTCGCCGCCGGACCACCTCCGCGGTTGTCAAAGTCTTCGGGGGATTCGAGAATGAGCATCATAACCTTCATGTTTCTTCTCCAGGTTTTTGGGAGCGGAATCGCCCTCGTCCCGCAGACGGACCACGCTGCGGCATTTCGACATCCGCCGCGATTTTTTTTGCGATGCTCCGCGCAAGACCAACCGGGAACTCGACCTTGATCGGCTGGGTACGCACCCAAGCTACCCGCGCCGACAACTGCGTCTGATGAATGGGAGTCGAACCCATGAGTACGCAATGCTACGCCCTGGTCTCGAGTGGAATCAAGATGTTGCAGAACAGGATGGCCACAGTGAAAGCAAAACAGGTCGATGACTGTACCGTGACCTCGCAGTGGAGTTGGCGCATGTTGCACAGCTCGATGAACGAGACTTTTCCGTCCCCAGGGCCGTCACGCCTGGTCGAGCGGCGCGCTCTATGGTCGCAGCCGATCGATTCGCTTCCACGCCAGCACAATGGCAATGGCAAACTCGGTTTTTCTGTTTTTCCGCACAGCATCGGCCCCGAAAATACGAGACATGGCGTCAAACAGCGCTTCGTTGTCGAGTCGTATCCGGGGCTCCAATCTCTGTACGGTGTGTGGCTGGGTGGGCCGCTCTTTGTGGCCAGCATCGGGCTGGGGCTCGGATTGGCGGCACGAGGGCGCGCGATTGTGCAGCGGGCCGTGCCGGAGGCGGGCAATGATGAGCTGGACATCGATGATGACGAGTTCGAGGCTGAACAGGAATTGGATGAGGACAAGCCGCGGCCAGCCGAGGTCTTCGATCCGCTGGCCATGGTGACGATCGAGGCTGGTAGGTTCGTCATGGGGAGCGGAGATGATGATCCGTACAACCGACCGGACGAGAAGCCGGCTCGCAAGGTCGCTATTTCGGGGCCGGCGTGCATGGCGTATCCGGTGACCCGCGGCCTCTATGCCGAGGTCATGGGCCGTGATCCTGGCTGGCCTGATGCGGATGCGGTGCCGGCGGACGAACTCGGCGCCTTGCTGGTGAACAATGTGTCATGGCACGATGCGATCGAGTTCTGCAATGCGCTGTCTGAGCAACAGGGGCTCACGCCGTGCTACAGCATCGAGCCAGAGCGTATACAGGATGGCGATGAACCTGCCGGCCAGGACCGCCCCGACCATGATGATGTCGTGTGGCATCGCGAGGCCGATGGCTATCGTTTGCCCACCGAGGCCGAATGGGTGTTTCTGTGTCGTGCCGGTACGCAGAGCCCATGGTCGTTTGGCGACGATTCGAGAGCACAGCACCTCGAGTCGCGCGCCAGGCTGCGGCGTGGCGGGGCCTTCGACGGCGGGGCCAGGTTCATGCGCTGCGCGTACCGGTTCAGACTCGTACCGTCGTACCGGGTCAGGGACTCAGGCTTTCGCTGTGTTCGCGGCATGCGCCGCCAGCTTGATTCTTAACCATTCCGAACCCAATCGCCTTCAGGGCTGGCGGCCCTCGGCTGCGACCCGGCGGTGCAGTGGACAGGTTCAGATGCTTCAAGCGTAAATGGTGGGTCCACTGCTACAGTAAACACAGCGGGCCAGGTGGTTGCCAGTGCAGTGTGACTCTTGCGCCGTGTCATATTGCGCCCTACATGCTGCACGAGTTTTGGCGGATCGGATTGATAAGCAATGTGGACTGGCGGATGCCTGCCCGTGTCAGGACCGATTTCACTGCACCGATTTCACTGCACCGATTTCACTGCACCATGTGATCATTTGGCTGCACAAAAAGCCGCGCGACGGGCCGGTTCGGTTCGGAGTGTTTTTGGGACGTGTATGCGTCATCGCTGTGAGCGTGCAGACGTCGGATACGAGCGCATCGCGCCTAACTGACTGTAGATGCGAAAAAGCGCCGATTGCTTGCGAATTGCGGGGGATATGGCGCCCTCGGTGCCGGGCAACTGTGTCCAGTGGAAAACTTGTTATTGATTTGGTAATATGATTTTTGTAACGAATTGACGGGTAACCACGACGAATAGAGGTAGGGCGAGGGAAACAAGCATCAACTTGAGACGGGTAATTCATGAGTGCGTCGTGCCCGATGTCCATGCCCAAGCCCAATACCCGACCGGTATCGGTGCGCGTTTAGCGATATAGACAACATAGTACGATCGAGAAAGAACAGGTTATGAAACGCTCCGGGAAACCCATTAAAGACTTTTTACCCACGACATTGATGGCCCTGGCACTGGGGCTTCTTGGCTCCTGTGTTTACGATTCTGCAGTCGAGGAGATCACGGTGAGTTCCGAGAGCCAAGAAATAGACTGCACCGATGGTCAATGCGGCGACGATCCAGACGCCTGTTGGAATCGATGTCATTACAACAGTTGTGGTGTGATGTGTAAGGGGCTCAGCGGCGGCTGGCAGACCTGTGAAAGCAGCAGTTTCTTGCCCCATTATTTTGTCAAACGGACTCCTGCCATCGCGATCAGTCAGGCACAGAAAAATCACCTGCAAAGCCTCGGCTGGTCCATCAACAGCAGCACCCAGTACATTTGCCATCTCGATCCCGATTTTCACTGGGACGGCACGGACAATGAGTTTTGGGTGGTCGACAGGTATGAGGATCTCAGGTGTCACAATCCCGCCCCTGGTTTCTGGTACAGGAAACGCAAGGCCGGTGAAAAGCACTGCTCGCTGGGTCAGCACTTGGAGGATTGGGCAACGGGTGGATTCGATTTTCCGGCCCTTGAAAGTGGCGAGTGTGCGGCCAACACCGCGGCAAAAATGGCCGCGCTGAACCTGGTGCCCATTTTCTCCGAGTCGGACCGGGATGAATGCCCCCACCCCCGGCTGTAGAGTCCAGGAAAGAATCGCAACAATCGCGGTGTTGACGACGAGCAGCACCGATATCATTAGACTGTCCTTGGCCTCTGGCCCATTGCTATCGCCGTCGTGTACCGCCCGGTCGGTCAGATCGATCCGCTTCACTTGTGCTCAACACGTTTCTTCGCGGTGAGGGCGGACGCGACTGGCGATCAGCTGTGTGCCTGGCGCTCGCAGTCCAGGTGGGCCATGAGTGGGTTTGCGTAGCGAGCGCCGGCGACCGCGTCGGCGTTCAATCGCGCCCTTGACGAACTCCATGAGCGACGCCAAGCGTAGATCGGCAGCGTACCCCAGCGCGTGTGACATGAGCTCGTTGGTGACACAGGCGCGACCGCCCACAGTGTCGCAGCGGCCGCAGTCCTGGACGACGAGTGTATCGCCGGTGACGATGGAGTCGCGCAGGCGATAGCTGGTCGCCCGGGGTGTGTCCCGGAGTATGCGTCATGGTGATCTCGACGTGGTTACCAATGCGGAGTGTGTCGCCCGGACTGATGTAATTGTATGCGGTGAATAGAGCGACCACTGAGACCACATACTGCACGATCTGGTTGATCTTCTTGGACGGTCGCAGGCGACCATCCGATAGCGATGACGAGGACAACGGGGAGCAATCTTGAGTTTGTCCGAAACAATCCGACACAGCTCGGTTGGCTCGTTGCCAGTTGAACATTGGCGATTGGCGAACACCAACAAGGTTGATCGCACTCATCTGGCGCGTAGTAATCCAGCCATCGAATGACTTGCGCATATCCGTGACTCCACCCTCCGTCCTTGGCCGCTATGAAAACGGGCCACAGAAGCGGCTTTCGGCCCGTTTTTTGGCCTTACTGGCTTTCTGTCGCAGACGCGGCTCCCCTTCGGATGGTGGACTCGGTACAGCCGGTTGCTCGGGCTTGCCCTCGTCCTGCAATTGGACCCGGGCCAGTTTGAGCTGATTGGGATTGAGCCGCTCGCAAGTTCGACGTTCGGACTAGGGCAGGAGTATAGCACGTCTGCCGAGTTGTGCCGGCATCGGTTGCCCTCTGCGTGTGGGAGGATTGTTCTGTGGTCGCCCTCGATAACGCCGGAACGTTGCTTACGGGAGCGGTACTTAGTACCGCTCCCGCAAGTAAGTACCCATTACGGCCGACCAGCCCGCCGATGGCTGTGTTGCTCATCGGTCACGTAGGCCCACTATGCTCCCTCTTCGCGCCTTGCCCTCGACGCGCTGGGCCGACCCTACTGAGCACTTACTTACGGGTCGCGGTACTTAGATACCCGGTTCGGCGGAAATCTGCACCTCGCTCGCGGCCGCAGTCAGATGACCGAAGCCCGAAGCGCGGCCGTGATTCCGGCCGCGAGTCGATCGAGCCGAGCGCGGCTGCAGGAGCCGCGGACGACGAGCAGTCGCCAATACAGCGACGCGGCCAAGTGATCGAGGCAGATGGCGCGGTCGACGTCGGGGGAGAGTTCGCCCCGCTCTACCGCCCGGTCGATGACGGTGGAGGCCAGCTTGCGACGAGCCTTGGCGAGGTCCTCCTGGGCCGGCGCCAACTCTCCTCCCCGCGCGCACTCGGCGTGGAGATCTGGCAGGACGCGCCGAACAATGGGATGGCGCAGGACTCGAATCAGGGAGCCGAGGAACGCTCGCACGTCGCCGCCCAGCGAACCGGTATCCGGAACCGGCGTGATGTCGACGCCCACCGTCTTCAAGGCGTCGCTGGCCAGCGCCAGCTTGGACGGCCATCGCCGGTAGAGCGCGGCCTTGCCGACGCCGGCGCGGCTCGCAACCCGTTCGAGGCTGATCGCCGCGTAGCCGTACTCGGCCCATTCCTCGAAGAGTGCGCGTCGCAGCGCGAGGGTCACCTCCTCACGGAACACCGCAGCCCCCGAAGGGGCCCGCCGGGCCAGCCGAGATTCATGGTTGGAACGCTTGCGTTTCATCGACACGCGGGTATCTTAGTGGATGGAACGCAAGCGTTCCATCCAAAAGGACGACATGCACCAAAAGGACGACATGCACATGAGTTCACTGCCTCTACGGGTGTCCAGCTTCTCGGAATTGCTGCGCGCAGCGCTCGGCGACCAGCTCGACCCGACTGCCGAAACGCTGCTGGACATGGTATCTGCGGACATCGTCTTCGAGTTTCCGTACGCGCCGGTCGGGTCCATCCGCCGCCTCGAGGGCAAGCGGGCCCTCGCCGATCATCTGGCCAAGTTCACCGGACTGTTCTCGCTCGACAGTCTCAGCCTGCATGCGGTGCATCGCAGCACCGACGACGTGACCTCCGTGGTGCAGTTTGAATGCGATGGACAGGGGCTGGCGACCGGACGGCGCTATCTGCAGCGGTACATCTCGGTCATCCGAGTCGAGGACGGGCGCATCGTTCACTACCAGGACTACTGGAATCCACAGATGGTTATCGAGGCCGTAGGGGGCTCCGAGGCCTTCGCCCGCGCTTTCGCCGACGGGGCGGCATGACCGGCTCGATTCTCGTGACGGGGGCGACGGGCAAGACCGGCCGTCGCGTGCGGCAGCAGTTGGAGAGAGCCGGTCAGCGGGTTCGAGCCGCGTCACGGACACCGCGGAACGGGCACGGCATTCGCTTTGACTGGGCGGATCCGTCGACCCACGAGCATGCGGCCGACGGCATCGAAGCCGCGTATCTCGTCGCCCCGGCGGGGGTTCTCGACTTACTCGGCGCGATGAGGCCGTTCATTGACTTGCTCTTGGCGCGGGATGTCGGACGGCTGGTGCTACTGAGCGCGGCGTCGCTCCCACGCGGCGGCCCGCTCATGGGTGAGGTCCACGATTATCTCGCCACGGCCGCGCCCCGCTGGGTGGTTCTGCGCCCGAGCTGGTTCATGCAGAACTTCACCGAGGCCCACCACCGGGACACGATCCTCGACCACGACGCCATCTACTCGGCCGCAGGCGATGGTCGCCTGGGATGGATCGACGCCGAGGACATTGCCTCCGTGGCGACGACCTGCCTGCTCGACCTGTCGGTGCCTAGCTTCGACGTGGTCTTGACCGGTCCGGCGACGCACAGTCACGATGAGATCGGCCGGATCATCGAGGACGCGGTCGGCCGCGCCATCGCGCACGCACGCATAGGCGTCGATGAACTCGCCCGTCGCTTCGTCGTAGCCGGCCTGCCACCCGCCTACGCGCAGGTCTTGGCTGAGATGGACGCGCAGATCGGACGCGGCGAGGCCGACTTCACAACCCCGGCCGTCGAGCGTCTCACGGGTCGTCCTCCTGTCGGCTTCGAGGAGTTCGCACGCCGTCACGCGGCCGCGTGGACCCGGCGCGACGACGCGGCCGGCTGACCCGGATCATAAGCTCGAGGGCATCCCCCGGTGCAATTCGGTCCTTGAGCACGGCGTCTTGCAGAGTGCCGCCCGGCACCAATTCCCTCACAAAATAGTAATAGCCATCGTCTTACAAGAGTCCAGACCAAAGTCTTTTTTCAGGAGTCAAGAGAAGAGTCTGGAGCAAGGGAAATAGGTGTTGGTAATAAGAGCCGGTCCAAAAACTCTCCGCGTCGCCAGAGCGGCGATCCATCACCGCCAGCGGGCTTGCTCGTCGGTCAAATACACTCAGTATTCTCCACTCCTCGTGCACCCACTGGCGGCGCGCCTCGTCGCTCTGGCTCGGTCCGAGGTTTTTGGACCGGCTCTAAAGCGTTCATCGGATTGGCAGCGCGAGATACGGTTTTGTACCGTGCGGACGGGTACAGAATTTGACCAGAAAATAGATAATAGACGCAGGTATACTCGAGCGATCAAGTGCTGGCCGCAAAGGTGCGAATCGCGGCCGAAATCTGCTCGGGTGCGTCCTCCTGGATAAAATGATTGGCTCCGTCGAGCATTTCGAGCGAGGCCTGGGGAAACAGTGCCCGCCAGCGCTCGAGTTCCCGTTTCCTGAACGCGCGGTCGCGATTGCCCCAGACCAGCTTGACCGGCTTGTCGGCGAGACGGTGCAAGCCCGATTCAACCTCGGCGAGGTAGTGGCGTGAAGCCACGATGGCACGCGGGAACACAGCGGTGGGTTCGCGGTCTTTTGGCGTCGGATACGGGCCCTCGTACGCGGCCAGGACGTCCGGGGTGAGACGCTCCTTGCGGTTGATTCCACTCGGCAGCAGCCACTTCACAAACGCGTTTCGCCGCATCACCAAAAGCCGGCCAGGGCCGCGACCGAGCACAGTGGAAAAGACCTTCATGTCGAGATGATCGGCCGGCCATGCCCAGGTGTTGCCGATAACCAGCCGTCGAATCCGTTCGGGCTGCCGCGTGGCAAAGCCGAGGCCAATCGGTCCGCCCCAATCCTGGACCATCAGCGTGATGTCGCGCAGATCGAGCGCCTCGACAATCCGTTCGACAACTGCACTGTGTTCGGCGGGCGTGAATTTGTAGTCGCTGCGGCCGAAATCACGCGGCTTGCCACTCAGACCCATTCCCGGATAATCAATGGCAACACAGCGATAGTCGCCCCGAAGCGCCGCAACTATGTCGCGGTACAAAAAACTCCAGGTCGGATTGCCGTGCAGAAATAATAGGGTGGGCCCGCTACCCTCGTCAATGTAATGCACCGGAATGCGATCGACCTCGCACCAGTGTGACTCGAACGGATAGAGCTTTTCAGATACCGAAAATGCGCGTTCCATGGCGCGGCATTGTAGCGCCGCGCCCGGCTAACGCCAGCCGCCGGCGCCGCCCGGACCCGGATTGCTCGAATTTGAACCACGGCCACCAAATCGGTCGACACCAGATCGGTAGAATACGATTCAAAAACCGCCCCACCACGCCAGGCGGACCGTCCAGGCGCTCAGGTCGAGATCACCCAGCGACGCAGCCGTATCCGCGATGCGAATGAGGTCGACAGTGGCAAACTGGCCGGGGATCAGGCAGACGATCGCGATGTCCTGAAAACTGCCGATATGGTCCACTGCATCGAGACCTCCTGCCTGCGCAACGGCGTTTGGCAGGTCGAAAAAGCGACTGCGTAGCCGATGCCGAGCACCAACACCAGGCAGAATGGTGCCAAAGCTCGATTCTCGTACTGTCTTCGGTCGAGATTATGCTGCTGTGAAAATCCAGGGTCATCAAGGTCTTCCGGGGCTCCCTATCGCAATGGCTGTACCGCAGTCGAGAACGCGCGATTTCGCGCTCTTGCGGCCCGGTTACTCGGCAGCGATGACCCGATCCACGATCGTTGTGTCGCGACGTCGGCCGGCCAAAGGCGAGAAATGCCGCCTCATTGCACTCTCGTCTTGTCTGGATCTCGAACCAGATGAGACGATATAGAGCAAGTCGGTTAGAGTGTTGCAATCATGGCGCGCGCAACCGATACCCAGCCAGTGAAGCTGCCCACACTCGGGCTCGACGCCCAGGAGATGTGCCAGGCGCTTCTGCGCATCGACACCACCAATCCGCCCGGCAATGAGAGACCAGCGGCCGAGTATGTGGCGGGCAGACTGCGCGAAGTGGGGTACCAGCCCACGATCCTCGAACCTGCGCCCCAGCGGGCCAATGTGGTCTGTCGCTACCGGGGCAGCGGAGAAGCCGAGCCGCTTTTGCTCGCGACCCATCTCGACGTGGTCGAGGCCCACGAGCAATTTTGGAATTACCCGCCGTTTTCGGGCATCATTGCCGAGGACTGTCTGTGGGGGCGCGGAGCCATCGACATGAAAAACATGGTGGCCATGTCGGCTGCGGTGATGCGGCGTCTGGCCAGCGAGCGAGTCGAGCTTTGCCGCGATGTCATCTTTGCCGCGGTGGCCGACGAAGAAGCCGGCTGCGATCACGGCTCGCGTTACCTGGTCGAGGAGCATCCCGAGCTGGTCCGCGCCGAGTACGCCCTCGGCGAGGCGGGCGGCTTTTCGCTGCACCTGGCCGGATCCCCGTTCTACCCCATTCAAGTGGCCGAGAAAGGGATTTGTTGGATACGCGCTACGGTGCGCGGAGAGCCGGGCCACGGCTCGATACCGCGCTCGGACAGCGCGCTGGTCACCCTGGCCAGAGCCGCCGCCAAGCTGGGCAGAGCCCAGTTTCCCGTCCACGAAACCCGCCAGGTCAAGGACTTTCTCCATCAGGTAGCGGCCAGACAGCCAGCCTTTGCCCAGCCGCTGCTCCGGGTCCTGTCGCACCCGATGCTGCTGCCGCGAATGCTCAAGCTCTTGCCGGATCAGGCGGTCAGACGCAGTTTCAGCGCCATCCTATCCAACACCGCGTCCCCGACTGTATTTCGGGCCGGTTCGAAAATCAACGTCATTCCAGAACTGGCCGAATTGCACATCGATGGCCGAATTCTGCCCGGTCAGAGCGAAGAATCGTTTCTCGCCGAACTGCGCCATATCATCGGCTCGGATCTCGATATCGAGGTCATGAAATCACTGCCACCGGTGGTCACAGAACCGATCGAATCGCCTCTTCTGGACACGATTCGCCGGCAGATCGCCCAGCGCGAACCGCAGGCGACCGTGGTGCCGCACCTCATTCCCGGCTTCACCGACGCCAAGTACTTCACCAAACTGGGCGCCCGGTGGTATGGATTCTCCCCGGTAAAAATCGAGCTGGGCAGCGGAATCCGGTTTACCGACATGTTTCACGGCCACAACGAACGCATACCCATCGCCGGCCTGCACTGGGGTGCCGAATTGCTCTACGACGTGGTCACCGAATTCTGCGCCCAAAACCCAGACCGCGACGGCTAAGAGCCGGTCCAAAAACTCTCCGCGTCGCCAGAGCGGCGATCCATCACCGCCAGCGGGCTTGCTCGTCGGTCAAATACACCGGGTATTCTCCACTCCTCGCCCACCCACTGGCGGCGCGCCTCGTCGCTCTGGCTCGGTCCGGGGTTTTTGGACCGGCTCTAACAGTACTGTGTCATGGGACCGGAACTCAGGCCGCACAAAAAGTCAGATCAAATCGATCGGTTACGCGATTTCCTTTTCAAGGGCTTGGCTAGTGCGATCAGCCGTGATCCTCTACAGCCCATGGAAGAATTCGT
>JAKSDA010000136.1 GCA_022360315.1 Pseudomonadota bacterium | reverse complement strand
GCCGAAAGACGTCGTGGCAATCGACAGGGTCGCCCTGATCGACGAAGCCCACGCCACCCCGAGCAAGGCTGCCACTGGCACGTCCCTCGAACCCAAAGCCCGGGTCGAGCGGGTCAAGGCGATGCTCGCGCCCGATGAAATGGTCAAGTCCGCGCAAATGCATCGCAACATGGCATCGGACGACATCCACGGCCGCTACCGCGGTGACTTCGACGCCGTGCTGAGCAGAGTCAAGGCGGCGGCTGCAAAGGGCCAGGCTGCGAATGACCGCGCAGCAGCGTCCAAACGGCGGGCTGCCGAGTTGCGGGCCATGATCGAGGCTCGTGGGTTGATGAAGGAGCCAGCGATACGGAAGGTCATCGAGAAACTTGGGCCGACGCCGAGTCGAGAGGCTGTACTGGACGTCATTTCGGATATTCGCAGCAAGCTTGTCACCGACATATTGGCGACCGAGGCCCAAGCCCCTTACCCTGGCTCGCGCGTTCACAAAGATGTGGAGATTTGGGTGGAGCAACCAGAGATTACAGTCGATCAGTTCTACACAAACCACCCGGGTCACAAGGGCATACCCAAAGAGTTGCCGACTGCGGATGGCAGAACGAGAGTACATGTGCTCTCGACAGATATCGACATTCTGGTGGTGCAGCCGCAAGCCAATAATGGAAAGGCACGGATCGTCCACAGAGAAGAGCTCAAGACGGGGATGAGAGACAAGCCAGCCAAGGCAAGGCGGCAACTCGACAAGGGGCTACGCCGGCTAGAAGAAGCAGCCGCTGCACAGGAGAACGTCCGGTTGCTCGAGAATGGCATGGATATCACCGATACAATCGATCTCACTACCGCCCATGGCTCGAGCGGCGTGACCCGCGGTCCGTCCGGGAGAGGCTTTGACGACCATCTGGGCATTTCTGCGCGCGATCTCGAGGTCTTGACCGAGAATCTCATCGAAGTCGAACTCCGATTGCACTTCCCGGAGGGGAAATAATGGCCAGGTGGGGCTCCCTGTACTTGGTTCGTCCCGATTGGGACGGCGATGACGAGACTGTAGATGAAGCTGTGGTCGAGGAATGCGACTATGCGAAACATTTCCTCAGAGTGGCGCCCGAATTGTGGTGTCTCGCTGGCCATGAAGACCGCGCCGAGGCCATCAGGAGCTTGGTACTTCGAGCCTACGAGCGTCAGCAACGCTGGCTAACTGCCAGCGAGATCGAAGAGCTTTTACGGCTACTCGAAGGAATCGAGGACGCGCTGGTGGGCACGTTAGTGGACGAGCGCTGGAGAATTCGGCCTGAGCAGCTCCCGGAGCTGCGGGCGCGAACCGAGTATATCGACTTGGATGAGAGCCGTGGCGAGCTCGCCGTGAGCGGAGTCGCCGAGGGAATCTCTCATGTCTGTTCGCTGCGCACGATCCTCCGTGAAGCCCTCGATCGCGGGCTCTTGGTATCGCTGGACTGATCTCGCCTACACAACGTCGTCGACGGTCGTCTGGAGGCCACTGGCGCCACCCCCCATCCGCTCAGGGGCACGCCGCGTGTTCATAATTCGCTCTCGGAGCAACCATCCCCACCCTTGACACCATCACGACCCTTGGGCTCGTCTCGGCAGCGGTCTTCGAAGTTCATCACTCCGTCGCTATCGCTGTCCTTGTCGGCGTCGGGGCAGCCGTCCCCATCTTCGTAGCTGTTTCTGTCCTCGGCCTGCTTCGGGCATCGGTCTGCATCGTCTGCGATGCCGTCCGCATCGGAGTCCCTGGGCTGCCGACGATATTCGTAGCCGATAAGTATTGAGATACCTATGTTTTTTAGCACAGAGAACTCCGTCTCTGATACGTCGAAAAAACCCATATCGTAACGACTTTGGATCGAGAACGTGCCCCAGCGAGTCGGGGGGGTCATGATTCCCAGCGAGGCAGCAAAACCAAGATCCCAAGAGGCGAAAACCCCCTTTGCGTCTCGCGTTCCGCTGTCTTCAATTTGACGCGCAGCGACTAGCAAGCTCAGCTGCGGTCCGATGGCGCCGAAGACAACAGCGTCGTAAATGGGTTGTTCGGCCCGTGCCACGACAGATGCATCGAGATAGTCCAACTCGAGTGCCCCTGGATTCATACCATCTTCGTCGAGGTTGGTACCCCGACGTGCAAACGATAACTCAAACCGAGGAAACACCGCTGTCCAGTAGCGTAGATGCAAGCTGCCACCGACCATGAACCCGGTCCTAAAGCTACGGTCGAAACTAGTTGGCTGACCGGACGGGCGCCGAAACTTAGCCAGGTTCACGCCAATGTGCCCTCCAAAAGACGGATCGGCGTGAGAATTCAACGGCATGCTCAGAGCCATCCAGAGAATCAGTACGAAGTATTTCATCGGCTCCTCCGGTCAAATGCCCTCGCATTGACAACTACTATTACATCGTTGTCCCGCGGGACAATTAGGCAAACCCGGCTCGCCGCAATCCTCTATTCTCGGCGCAGCCAGATCCACATAGCCGTCCCCGCACGTATTGGGCACGCAGGTTGCGAGGCAGTTGTCATTGTTGTTCCGGTTGCCGTCGTCGCACTCTTCGTCCGCCGCCTCGTTGCGATGGCTATCGCCACATTCTACTCGCGTGCAGTCGGAATCGCAGCGTCGCGTATCGATACCACCCTCATCACAAAATTCGGCCTCCGCGTTATGATGTTCATCCCCGCACTCGACCGCCGTACAGTCAAAATCGCAGGTCCGAGTATCGACACCGCCCTCGTCACAAGATTCGGCCTCTAGGTTGCGGTATCGATCGCCGCATTCCACCTCGGTACAGTCTGCATCGCAAGCGAGCGTATCGCCGCCTTCATCGCAAGACTCCGTTTCGCGATTGCGGTATCCGTCACCGCACTCGACTTCAGTGCAGTCGCCGTCGCAGGTATCTGTATCGCCGCCTTCGTCACAAAACTCGGCCACGGCATTATGGTGCCCATCGCCGCATTTCACCTCGGTACAGTCGAAATCGCAGCGTTGGGTGTCTACGCCGCCTTCATCACAGAACTCGGCCTCTGCATTATGGTACTGGTCACCGCACTCGACTTCGGTGCAATCGGCGTCGCATCGACGCGTATCGCCGCCCTCGTCGCAAGACTCGGTCTTGATATTATGATGTCCATCGCCGCATTCCACCTCGGTGCAGTCCGAGTCGCACGTGGGCGTATCTCGGCCCTCGTCGCACTGTTCGCCGACCAGCGTGTTCAGATACCGATCACCGCACTCGGGAACTGAGCAGTCGCCATCGCAAAGCAGATGATCTACGCCGCCCTTATCGCAGGTTTCTCCTGGATCGACGATCTGATTGCCACAGTGTTCGAGTAGGCATTCTGCCGAACAACCATCCCCGGAGTCGCGATCGCCGAGATCGCACTGTTCGCCGATGGCCCGGTCCACGTACTCGTTTCCGCAAGTCTCGTTGGACAGACAGTCCCGGGAGCAGCCGTCGCCCGACTCCTCGTTGCCGTCGTCGCAAACTTCGCCCGGCTGCGTCGTGCCATCGCCACAGTTCTCAAACGTGCAGATATCGCTACAGCCGTCGCCATTGATGACGTTACCATCGTCGCACTGCTCCGCCAGCACAAAGTCGGTGTCGCCATCGCCGCACTTGCCGGGAATACACACCGACTGGTGGGCGGCGCACTGCCAGCCAGCTGGGCAGAGCAACTCACCATCGGGGCACAGGACAGTGTCCGACGAGTCGAATACGCACGATTGAGCGACGATGATGGTGACAATGACTATCACGGGAGCAAGTAGCGCGATTCGCAGATTGGCAGGCATCTTCTTGAGCGGCTTATCGATCACGAGTTCCTCCTAGAAGCGCCATCCAGCGCTCACAAACGCCCCTTCGGGTGAAACGCTCGGGAACACGGTCAGCTCCATATCGTCACGATCCCCGCGGACCTCATGAGCGAGTTTTCGGTTCATATACGCGAGCACGACGCCAGTCGCGAACACAGCGCCACCGGCCGCGTAGATGGCAATGGCGATGCGCTGGCGCTGCTCCGCGCTGGCACGCAGATCCTTCAGTTCTTGAGCAATCGCTCCGCGGCACCCGTCGGGACACGAGGCAGCATACCGGGCGTCAAACTGGTCGAAGCGGTCTGTCGACGTGCGGTCGAAATATCCCGCGCTGGCGACAAAGAGCGTACCGGTGACCAGTACTGCATACGGAATCCACCGGGACCATCGCCGCCGGTGTTCGAGCCTGGCTTGTTTGCGCAGGCGTATATGTATTGTCACCTTCTCGCCTGGTTTTAGCACAAGGTCATGAATGGCCGATTCATGACCGGCTTTGGTGCCAGTGAGTTGATGGGGACCTGGGAGGACGACTTCCTGGTATCGGCGCTTGCCGGTGAATGCATGCTCGCCGTCGAGAGTGACCTTGACAGCGGGCTGTTCGCACACGATCTCGATATGGCTGAGCTGGCGCTCAAGCCGCTTCTTCAACTCGATTCCGCTGCGGTATTGGCCGTCGGACATGGGCCCTTGACCGTGGCGCATTGCTTGTTGCAGGCTCTTATACGCCTCGACAAGGCGAACCAGATGATACTCAACGGTGGCCAAGTTGTAGTGGAACGCCGGATGATCCCACAGCTCGATCGCCGCCTTGTATTTCTCGGCAGCAGCCACGTAATCTGGAAATTTGAGCAGTTTGTTGCCTTCAAGAAAAATCTGTCGAGCTTTCTTGGCCTGCTCCATGTCGACACCGTCAAACCAGGGCTTTGTTTCCGAACCCGAGTCGGTCGTGGCCTGCGCCCAAGCCTGGCCCGGACCAACTGCACCCGACAGTAGCAGAGCGACGGCGATTACCAGGCTTGGTCCACTTGTCGGCGCGTGCTGCGCAATAACCTTCCGCCTGGTTTCTGTACGTGACGAGCTACACATCATTACGAATGCACCCGTCCATACCAGAATTGCGATCTGATTTGCCAGCCGTCGTCGCACTTGACGCTGCCAACGGAACTTTTCTTGCACAACTGTAAGGAAAAGTACTATTGTCAGAGGCGACCGATTCAATTACCGAGGCTACTTCGACCGCCGCGATGTCAGCTCTACTCGTGCAACTAAATGAAATGGAAGCATTTTCATAGCGCGTCCATGGGTACTGCACCCATCAGGGCGTCCGAAGTTGTCACAGCGCTTGCGCTTACAAGCGCGATGATTGACAACAGCGCTCAATCGCGCAAGCTGACCGAGAATGGACATCGCCTGAGCGCCGGTGATCCAGGGAGGCGCTGAGAGCACTCGCGCTCGGGATTCAGCGGAGAAAGGACCGCGGTCGCCACAAGTGGTAGCCTTGCGACCGTGATCACCATAAACGGGCGACGACTACGGCTCTCGCAGAGCTACGCAACGTCTTGGCTCACTGCGAGGGCGAGCTTCGCGAGTCCGACAAGAAGGCGTAGTACTTCGCGCAGGAGCATGATGCGCTTATCAGCATTGAACCCGAGAACGGATTGCTCTCCGAGGAGTTCATGCCTGTCGTCCTCAAAGTGATACATTGTTCTGGCATGAGCAATGTGAGCGACTCGGACCTATTAGACCAGTGGCGTGCTGGAGATCTGGATGCGGGCAATCGCCTTTGTCTGGGCTACTTCAAAGAGATCCGCCGGTTCTTTGCGGGCAAAGTTGCTCAGGATGTCGACGAGCTCGTCCAGGCGACGTTCTTGTCGTGTATCCAGAGCCGAGATAAGTTTCGTGGGGCGTGTAGCTTCCGCACGTTCTTGTTCATGATCGCGCGCCGCCAGCTGTACAAATATTTCCGCAACAACCAGCGCCACAAGGCTCTCGATTTTTCCGTGACTTCGCTGGCTGCACTCGACACCGGGCCAGTTACATACACAGCCCGCAATGAAGAGCATGAACAGCTCATGCATGCGCTGTGTAAGCTGCCGCTTGAGCAGCAATTGTTGATCGAGTTGTACTACTGGGAGGAAATGAAGATCGCCGACTTGGCCGAGATCTTTGGCGTCGCCCAGCCGACTGTACACACACGGCTGTTTCGCGCACGCAAGGCGCTGCGCGAGCAGATCGCAGCGGATGCAGCTAAAAGTGGTGAGATAACGATGCCCCCGTCCCAGCAATAAGCACAGGCTTAAGGTCTTTTATGGAAGAGGCGCCGCCACAACCTCCGGATGAGTCAGGCCAACACTCCGACGCCTCAGATGGATACGACAATCCGTTGGATCAGCTGCTTCGTGACATGCACGAGGATGAGCAGTCGTCAGCCGAGCATGGCGAAAGCCCTGCGTCGGGCTTTGCTCAACCAACGCAGCTCGGGCTTGTCGAGACCGAGCCGTTCAATCGGGCCGACACGCCTGGGGACGAACGATCGGTACAGTCAGTCCAGCGGAGCCGACCCGACAGCTACATTATCGATGCTGGTACCTTGGTGTATCACTACGAAGTGATCCGACCACTCGGTCGCGGCGGACAAAGCCAGGTCTACCTGGCGCGCGACACGCGGCTCGGCCGCGTAGTAGCGCTGAAATTTCTCCTGATCACCAGCCACCATCGCGTCGATCGGTTCATGGCCGAGGCCCGCGTCACGGCCCAGTTCACTCATGAGAATGTAGTTACGCTGCACGAGATCGGAACATTTCGTGACCATCCGTACATGGTCCTCGAGTATGTGGAAGGCCGAACGCTTCGCGAGTGGCTCGACGAGCGGATCATGCGCCTCGAAGAGCAGCGCAAGCACGCCAGCGCGAGCCTGGGGACAAGCGCGGACCGCGACGCGAGCCGCGTAAACCGGATCACCGGTGTGTCGCCGTTACTCGCGGCCAAGCTGATGCGTCCAGTGGCGCAGGCGTTGGTTCACTCGCACGAGAAGGGGATCGTTCACCGCGATCTCAAGCCGGCCAACATCATGTTGGCCGACACGGGTATCGTGAAAGTGTTGGATTTCGGCATCGCTAAGCTGCTCGATACAGCGGACAACCCGCGCGATCACCTGGCCGAGGGCGCAGGCCGAGCCGATTCGAGCTTGACACACACTGGCGACCTGATTGGGACGTTGATGTACATGTCGCCCGAGCAGTGGGGCGCGGACGCGGTCGATGCGCGCACCGATCTATGGGCGGTTGGGCTGATTTTGTACGAGCTTTTGTGTGGTCAGCATCCGCTGCACCCCCTGTCCAAGGACAAATTGCTCGCGGTTGGGGACATCACAGTGCCGATGCCACGCCTGAGCGAGCTGCGGCCAGAACTGGGCGCGCTCGGGTCGCTCATCGATCGCTGTTTAGTCAAGGACAAGGCCGTTCGCATCGGGTCCGCGCGCGAACTCGGGGACGCGCTGGAGCGGGCCGTGCGTCCGCGTTGGCCGAGGTGGGCGGCTGGCGGCGCAGTGCTCATCGTCCTCGCCGGCGTGATCGGTCTGGTGATGACCGCGCGCAGCGCGGCGCCGATCGGGTTTTGCGACGCCGCGGGCGCTGGCGCGTGGCGCACCAGCGAGATGCCGCAGCCGCTGGCCGCGCATTTGGACAGCTTGCAGACCGGATGGAATGACCTGCGCGACCGCACCTGCGAGGTCGAGCGAAGCGAACTCAGCGATCCGGGGTTCGAGCGTCGCACGCGCTGCTTGACCGCGTATCGCTCACAGGTGAGCGCGCTGGTCGACGGCCTGGGTGGAGCACCGCGCGGCGCTGTGCTCCACAATGACGCCGCGATCTATCGTCTTCCCGAGCCCGATGTGTGCCGCGATGGTTCGCTCGGATTCGCCCCTCTCCCGCAACCTGACGATTCGGCGCAGCGCGACGAAATCGCCGCGATGCGGGCCCAACTCACGGGCGGCTACGACCGGCTGGCACGCGGCGAGCCCGACGATGTCGCAGCCACGGCCCGGGCGGTCCTTTCGCGCGCCCTCGAGCTGGGCTGGGAGCCATTGCAAGCAGAAGCGCACTACCTGATCGGGTTTGTGAGCGTGTTTGCGTTACAGCAAGACGCGGCGCAGCGCGCGCTCGACGCCGCGATCGCACTGTCCGAAAAAGCCGATCATCGCGAGATCTTGGCGCGCGCTCGGGTGATGAGCTTGAACAATCACGCGCTCGCAAACCCGATGGACAACGAACGGTTTCGACAACTCGCAAACGCCGCCCGCATCTCGATCGCGCGATACGGCTGGGATGACGGCCTACACGCCCTGACGATGGCCTTCGAAAGCACGTCAAAGCTACTGGAGGGCCCGGACAAACTCGACCTGCTGGAGGCTGCTCATGCGCGGTTTCGCCGGGTTCGCATGCGGCTCCACGCCGCCGCGATATCGGTGTGGCTCGCTGTTGGCCTCGATGCACGAGGCGATCGAAAACAGGCGTCCAGATTGGCGAACGAGGCGCTCGACACCATGCTGAGTGCGTCCGAAATCCCGTACGAACTCACGTGTAGTTTGCGTTGGTGGGACCGACTCGACGCCATCGTCGACCGCCGCAATGACACTCGTGCGGTCGTCCACAGGAGTGGGTCAGTGTGCCCCAAGCGCATCCGAGAGAGTTTGCTCCCCGACGGACCGCGGCCCGAGCAGGCTCGCCACATCAGCGGCCAGGTCGTCGATGGCACAGCGCGCGGTGTGCCAGGCGCAAAGGTCATCCTCGGCTCGGCCATCATCGGTGATGGCGAGCGCGTGCCCTCTCCCCAGCTCTTGCCAATCGGGCAAAAGAAGTTCGCCATCACCGATGGAGATGGCCGATTTTCGTTCACTGACGCTCGCCCGAGTAGCTTGCTCCTGGTCGCAGAGTCCGATCGGGGTCGCTCGTTTCCCGTCGTGGTGGCGCGCTCGGGTGAACGGCCCGACTTGACGCTGACGCTGCGTCGATTTGGTAGCGTCAGGGCCCATTTCGCGGGCGGTGATCGGTTTGACCAGCGTACGCTGGTGCTATCGTTGTTTCCTCAGGGGTCCAATCCAGGCGGCCGGGTCAGACTCGCGGTGACGCGGCAGGGGACAGATCAGCCGTTCGTGTTCCGCCGTGTGGCGGCCGGTCACTATGCGGCCACCCTGGTGCAGATGAGTTCTTCGAAGTCAATCCACGTGGAGCTGGCGATGCTCGCGATGGTACGCGATGTGTTCATCGAACCCGACGCGCTGCGCGAACTGTCCTTTGCGCCCACAGCAGTTGGCGACATCGCGGTGAATGTGATCATGCGAAGCGAGTTCTACGGCGACCTCACCATGGGGGTGATCTATGCGATACCGGGCGCACACACGCCCCGCAGCGCTGCGGAGATGGGCTTGCTGTGGTTCGAGTCGGGCGCGGGTGCGCGGCTCGCGAACCCTCATTCGACCAAAGACGCCGAGCCGCCTCCGCCCGAACAGGCGGGCAAGGGCGATCTGTTCTATCGATTCACCGAGATAACGCCAGGCGAGTATACGATCTGCGCGGCTCCGCTCAGCGAACGCGACGGAAAGCTCGCTCCGGTGCTCTACCCGATAGAGGGCTTTCCCCCTGCCCTGAACGCGTATTGCGAGATCGCGACTATCCGCGACGACGCCATAGAGCAAACCGTGATCATCGAGGTCGAACCGGTCAGGAAATAGCGTGTCGCTGGGTTGCGAGGCTCGGAAGACAATACATCCAGTTCGAGCACGCCGCGGTTGATTTCTGTGAGCGTTTGACTGACGAAGCCATTCGACATCAGTGAGATAGCAGCCCTGGCCGGGGCGACGCTGGGCCCCGATAAAAAATTTGATTTCTTCAGGAAGAGATTCCCCGGAACTCGCACTACCTGTTCACGGGAAGAGAGTTAGTCACCGCAAACCAAGGAACCACCATGACGTAACTTGCGATCTCAGCAATTACCATCATCTCATTTATCGCAGCTGCGCGCTGGAAGAGGAGTTTGTGGAGATTGCCAGGGCTGCATCCGACCGCCCCGCAACATTCTCCCTGATACTCCATCGTCACGAGGATCCAGAACGTCTGGAATCCAGGCTATATCTGGCATTTTGAAGGGCTCGTAGGGCTCGGACCCGACAAGCATCAATCTAGCAGCCGAGCGCCCGTAATCCGGGGTGCCAGATGTCATCAGGATGCAGCCTCGCAGACCTGACGGGCACCGGTATCCGGCTTGCGCGGCGATCGGCACATCCACCATGGAGTGATTTCATGCCGAAGTTTTTGCACTTGGCGCGTCGCTGGAGACGCGAACCCCTGATCTACTTTCTTGCGGTTTCCCTGGTCCTGTTCGCCGTCGATGGCTGGCGGGCCAATGGCGCCGATGCGGGCAGCGAAATCGTCATCGGCGCCAACTATATAGAGTCGCTGATCGAGCAGTATCGCAAGCGAGTGGGCCGTGCGCCCAGCGGCGAGGAGATCGAGGCCATTGTGATGCGCCACGCCGAGGAAGAGGCGCTGGTGCGCTACGGGCAGTCGCTGGGCTTGCACAGCGGTGATCCGATCGTGCGCCGACGCGTGCTGCAAAAGGTCCATTTCATGGCCGAGGCCCTGGCCACGGCCGACGAACCGCCCGAGGACGAGCTGGCCGATTATCTGCTCACGCACGCGCAGGTGTACCAGCGGCCCCCGCAGCTGCGCGTGGACCACATTTACTTCGACACCAACGCGGCCGACGACGCCCGCATCCAGGCTGCCCGCAGTGCGCTCGCGGCCGGGGCCGACCCAAAGACCCTGGGCACCACGCTGCCCATGGGCCGCCGCCTGGGCTGGCGCTCTCCGTCCGACCTCGACCACCTCATGGGTGCCGGCTTTGCCGACGCGCTGGCCGATATCCCCACCGGGACATGGTCTGACCCGATCGCGTCTCGCTATGGCCAGCACCTGGTGTTGGTGCAGGCGCGTCAGTCAGAGCGCGTCCCCGAGCTCGACGAGATCCGAGCCCGGGTGCGCCAGGACGTCATCGCCGAGCGCCGCGAAAAGGCGCGCCGCACCCTGATCGATAAGGTACTTGGGGACTACCAGGTCCAAATCGACTGGCCCGAGGCGAGTCGGCCGGACGCAGTGGTGATGCGGGAGGTGCAGCCATGACCCGCTACGCGCTCGCGCTCGTCGTGATCCTCGGGTGGGCCGCCGCGGGCCCGCACTCGGCGCACGCGCACGCATTCGATCCTCCCATTGTCGAGCTTCGAGAGCTCGACGGCGGCGCAGCGCGTGTGCGCGTGCTGCTGTCGCCCACCAGCCCCGCGGACGAGATGCCTCAGGTCAGCCTGCCGGCGCACTGCACCCGGGTCGGGGAGGTGACCCGCCGCCTCACCCCGGAGCGGCGCATTCACAGCTGGCGAGCCGACTGCGGCCACCAGGGCCTGTTTGGCCACAGCATCACCGTATCCGGTCCCCACGGAAGCGCGGTCGATTCCATCGTGCATGCCCAGGGCGGCGAGCGCGAGCCGTTCACTGCAGTGCTATCGTCGTCTCAGCCATCTCTGCAGCTGCCCGGGGAGGCCGACCCGGGCGGGCGTTTTTTCGATACAGTGATCGCCTATCTCGAACTCGGCGTCGAGCACATCCTTTTGGGCGTGGATCATCTGCTCTTTGTGCTCGGCCTGCTCTTGATGGTGCGCGGGCGGGGGGCGCTGCTGGCTACCATCACCGCGTTTACGCTCGGCCACAGCGTGACCCTGGGACTGGCTGTGCTGGGGATCGTGGAACTGCGGCCAGCCCCGGTGGAGGCCGTCATCGCCCTGAGCATCGTGTTCCTCGCTCGCGAGGTCGCGCGCGGCCGGGGCTCGTCGTCGCTGGCCAGCACGCGGCCATGGCTCATCGCGGCTGGCTTCGGACTCTTGCACGGCTTTGGCTTTGCTGGCGCGTTGTCTGAGCTGGGCGTGCCCGAGGGCGCCATTCCGCTCAGCCTGGCCGCGTTCAACGTGGGCGTCGAACTCGGACAGCTTTTGTTCGTGGCCGTAATCTTGCTGGCGCTCGACCTTTTGCGCCGGTTGGGGCTGGCCAATAGCCGCGGCTGGCGCATGGCGCCAGCGTACGCCATGGGCATCGTGGGCGGGTTGTGGGTTCTGGAACGGGTGGCCACGGTCATGGGGATCGCGGCGTTTGCCTAAAACATCAAAGTAAGGAGATAGAAAAATGAACATGAGAGACGTTAGAGTGAGCCATTGGGCGGGGACGGGCTGGCGCCCAATGGCGGCCCGCCCGAGCTTCAGGAGCGCATGCCTGCTGGCGTGCACACTCACCGCCTGTGGCGCCAAAACACAAGCGCTGGTCGCGGGAGAAGCCGGCCAGACCGCTGCCCTCACCGCTGGCGATACCCTTGAATGCGAAGTCAACCCCGAGCGGAACGCATACTTTGGCGATCTACACGTGCATACGTCGTACTCGTTCGACGCCTATGCGTGGGACACCCGCAACGACCCGGAAGCCGCGTACAAGTTTGCCCGCGGGGAGCCCATGGCCATCCCGCCTCTCGACGACGAGGGGAAAGGCACGGTGACCATCCAGCTCGATCGCCCGCTCGACTTCGCTGCGGTGACCGATCACAGCGAGTTCTTGGGCGAGGTCGACCTGTGTGTCACCGAGGGTTCCGAGAGCTACGATACCGCGGCGTGTCGCCTCTACCGCCGCGGCGGGCCAGTTTCAGTCGTCGACATGTCCAGCCGTATAATGAGCCCCTACCCAACGCGCAACAAGGCCATCTGTGGACGCGATGACAGCACCTGCCTGCAGGCCGCGGCCGGGCCGTGGCTGCGCATCCAGCAAGCCGCCGAGGCGGCCAACGACGAGTGCTCGTTTACCAGCTTTGTCGCCTACGAATATTCCGGGATTCCCCTTGGTGCGAACATGCACCGCAACGTCATCTTTCGCACTGCGCAGGTCCCCGACCTGCCGGTGAGCTATATGGAGGAGCCCAGCCCCGAAGGGCTGTGGGAACAGCTGGACGCGCTCTGCACCCATGCCGGCAATGGCTGCGAAGTGCTGGCCATCCCGCACAACTCCAACCTCAGCCAGGGGCGCTTATTCGACGTCGAGTACGGGGGCGTCGGCGATCCGGCCGAGCAGGCCAAAATCGCTGCCCGACGCGCTCGCCTCGAGCCGATCATGGAGATCTTTCAGCACAAGGGCGCGTCCGAGTGCGCCTTTCCGGCCTTTACTACGGACGAGGAGTGCAACTTCGAACTCCTCAGCACCGGCGAATCAGACGAAAATGCCTTTGGCAAGCCCCCGCAGGAGTCGGACTTTCTGCGCGGGGCGCTGGGCATCGGCTTGACCGAGTCGCTGCGTCTCGGGGTCAATCCGTTTCGCCTGGGCGTGATCGGCAGCACCGATACCCACAACGCGTCGCCGAGCTATGTGGACGAAGACGACTGGCACGGGCACGTCGGTGTCGAGGACAGCGACGTGCCCAACTCACAGATCCGCTTCAGCCCCGGAGGACTGGTCGGGGTATGGGCCGAGGAGAACACCCGCGACGCCCTGTTCAAAGCCATGCAGCGGCGCGAGACCTTTGGCACCAGCGGCCCGCGCATGCAGGTGCGCTTCTTCGGCGGTTGGGACTACGACAGCGGGCTGTGCGCGGATCCCAACATGCTGGCCCAGGCATACGAAACCGGCGTGGCCATGGGCGCCGATCTGCCCGCCCCGAACGCTGGCGCACGAGCGCCGCGCTTCTTGCTCCAGGCTATGCAGGACAAGGTCCCGCTGCAGGTGGCCCAGATCATCAAGATCTGGGTGGACCGAGACGGTACCGTACGCGAGCAGGTCTTTGACGTGAGCGGCAATCGCGACAATGGTGCCGATGTCGATATCAATACCTGCGAGCGCAGTGGATCCGGCGAGGCCCACCTGTGCGCGGTGTGGCAGGATGCCAGCTTCGATCCCGGACAGCCCGCCGTCTACTACGCGCGGGTGCTGGAAAACCCCAGCTGCCGCTGGATCACCCACGCCTGCAACGCCCTGCCGGCGGGTGATCGCCCGGCCCAGTGCTCTGATCCAAACGAGGCCAAGATCATAAAGGAACGGGCCTGGACCTCGCCGATCTGGTACCAGCCGTAGGCGCCCAGCCGTCGAGCACCGTTTCCAGCTTGGTAGACTCCCTGCAATTTCCCCATAAGGGCTGGCAACCACGCCGCGGCTTACTCCAATCGGCGGTTTGCAGCCATGCGAGTTGCAGTCTTCGGGCTAAGCGCAGACCTGTGCCACCGCTCGACGGCTCGGAGTCGTTGCACGCTGGACATAGCAAGGCCAGCACAAGCCCAACCGCAGTGCAGAGGTCGCCTATTCGTGAGGGAGGCAGAATTGGCCCGGTACACGATCTCGCGAACCATTTTCCCCTGTCGTTCACAACATTCAGGCACCAGATTACGCCCATTTGTCTCACCGGTGCAGTTCGAACCAACGTAGCGAGATCCGGCTCTCGCATCCAAGCAGACCTCGATCGCGACTTCATTGCTGCTTCGATGGGTCCTTGGTCTCACTTTCGGCCGCAGGGTCGCGATCACCGAACAACGCTGGCATGCAATCACGCAGGGAAATCTGTTCTTTCTTCGTATAGATGAGATGATCGAGGACTGAGAGGTGGAGAAGTTCGCCGCCGATGCGAAGTTGTCCGGTCAAAGCGATGTCCTGCGCCGATGGTGTGGCTTTGCCGCTCGGGTGGTTATGGGCGAGTATGATGCTGTTAGCTCCGAGGAGAAGTGCATTGCGGAACACCTGCTTGGGGTCAATATGGACATGGTCCTGGGCACCCGAGGCGATGACCTTATACCCAATCAATTCATTCGCAGCATTCAAGATCAAGATGATGAAGTGCTCTTGGTCGTCATCCAAGGTCGCAAAAATCACTTCGAGGACTTGAGTGAGGTCTGCCTTGCTGCTGATGGTCAGTAGCTCGACATCGGTTGCCGTTGCCAGCGCTGTTCGTAGCTTGACCCGCAGCGTGCGCAAGCGCGCCGTGTAGACTGTTTGAACATTGGTCAAATCGCGTACGTAAGGGACTTTGGAGCGCTTCTTCATGCCGGTGCCACCATACTACAATGCTTCGCGGCCTACGTACCTGAAGGTGAGGGTAATCGGCCACAATCGAAGGAAGTGAAATAAGCTGCAGGTAGTTTCGGACCGCGTCGTTGGAGATGCCGACCGAGTCGTCATGCTCCGGCTTCTCCGGCTGGCTCTTCGTACGTTACCGCGAAAATCGTATCTGCGAGCCACTTCTTGAACGCCTGATTGTCGCTGAACTGCTTGAACAGCTCGGTGTGGTCGGCAAGTAGCTCTACGAGCACCCGCTGCAGGGCCTTATCGTGCTCTATCCGGGCATTCTGCTTGTCCGAGTGCATGATGGCGTTCTGGTACGCTTGATCCGCAGCCACCTTGGCAGGAATCTCCTCGGCGATGACCTGGCGGATCTTGTCGGGATCCTTCCATTCGATATTCCCAAACTGCTCGTTGAATGTGCGCAGTATATTGCTCAGCCGGTCCAGATCCGGCTCCGGCATGTGGCCACCGCCCGATGTCGGCACAGGTGCGATCTCTGCGTCTTGGTCGGGAAGCATTATCTGAATAGTTGAGCGAACCTCGGCACGATAGCTGTCCATATCGATCGCTTGGAGGATTCCCTTCGATAGATCTTCTTCCTTGGGCGCGGGCAGCTTCGGGATAAGGAAGTTCAGAAAGATCGAAAGCCGTTCCCAGGTCGCATTGCAATACGGCAAGATCGAGGCCAGAAAACTGTACGTTCGCACAAATGCCTTGGCTTTGCCCTTGAAATCCACTTGCCCATCCTCGTCGAGCGAGGCGCTATACGTTGCCACACATGCGTCGAGGATCGGATCGAGCTTGTCACGGTTGGCTCCACTCAAATAGCGGTCGACGAGAAGGTCAATGTCTGTACTGGAGTACACTTGATAGCCGTCGAGGTCAGCTTTCAAGTCGTGGAGTTTGTTCGGATCGGTTTCTCCGCTGAGCATTGTGGTGCGATAATACGGTGCGAACGATTTTTCGATCGTCTCGGCGTCGTTCACAAAGTCCAGAATAAAGGCATCGTGCTTTGTAGGATAAGCGCGATTTAGGCGCGATAGCGTCTGTACCGCCTTGATGCGCCCTTCCATGATGCGATTGATTCGATCTTCGGTGGAATCTTCCTCGTCTGCGCCACCTTCTGCCGAAAGCGCAATATTCAACTTTGCGGCGGTGCGGCCGCCCTGACTGGAATGGGCCTCGTCGATCACAATGGCGAAAGTGCGACCGCGATGCTCATCGCCGATCGCGTCCAGTATGAAGGGGAATTTCTGGACCGTCGTGATAATGATCTTCTTGCCGCCCTCGATAAACTCCCTCAGTTGCTTGGAGCCCTGCGTGACTGCGCCAATGACCGCGGAAACCTGAGCGAACTGCTTGATGGTCTCGCGAATCTGCCGGTCGAGTACCTTGCGGTCGGTCACGACGATCACAGTGTCATAGATTGGCACTCGTTTGTCGGCCTCTTGCCGCTGCAGACCGACGAGCTGATGAGCGAGCCAGGCAATGGAGTTGCTCTTGCCACTGCCCGCCGAATTGATTTCATTGTTCACCCTCGACATCGGCAAGGATCTGCGTGAGTAAGCCCTCTGTCTCTTTCTCCAGTGCCTCGATGTCTGCGCGTATCTCTGACAGAGTGCGCAGCGGCTGAGGCTTGTAGAAGTAGCGATTGAATGAAATCTCGTAGCCAAGCCGGGTGGACGACTCGTCGATCCAAGCATCGGCGACATGGGAGAGCACCTCGCGGTGGACAAATGCATCGATACCGCCTTGCTCCAGCAAGGGGACTTGCTCAGTGTCGCGCAGTTCGCTATCAGGTTCGTACTCTACAACGGCAGGTTTTCCAGCGATGTTGGTCTCATAGCGTCCGTACAGTGGATTGGCCTGGGCCTTGCCCGCCTTGAAGATCTTCTTGATCATCGGTGCGGCGGCTTCGTCTCTCTCGGCAAGGGAAGATTGGAGGAGCTTGCGCCGTTTCGCAGTCAATTTGAAATCGTGCGCCCTGGCATCTTTTCCACCACCTTCATGAATGCGTTGAAGTCAACGTGTGGACCTTCACCGAGATCGTATGCCAGACGGTCAGCCAGATCGGCGAGGGGGTTCTCGTTGACCTCGGCGCGGGATTCCCTGAAGCGGGCCAGTACTGCGTCCGACAGCTTGACCTTGAGGCGTAGTGGCCGCTCGACCGTGATCTTCCAGTATCCGAAGGCAGCGTTGGGGAAGATTTTCGATTGCTCGGTGTCGTCAAAGTCGAGAAACACGTCAAGAATCCGTGAGATATCGTCGCGGGATAGCTCACAATTTTTCTTGCCGAGATTCTTGCGCAATGGCTTGGACCACGCCGTGGCATCAATGAGCTGTACTTTGCCGCGGCGGTTGTCGGCCTTGCCGTTGCTCAGCACCCATATATAGGTCGCGATACCGGTGTTGTAAAACATATTGAGCGGCAGCGCGATAATGGCCTCGAGCCAGTCGTTTTCGATGATCCAGCGCCGGATGTTGCTCTCCCCTTGACCCGCATCCCCGGTGAACAAGGACGAACCGTTGTGCACCTCGGCAATACGACTGCCGAGTCTGGTAGCGTGTTTCATTTTGGCTAGCTTGTTGACCAGAAACATCAGCTGGCCATCGCTGGACCGGGTGATCAGGCTGAACTCAGGCTCGTCCCCGTGGGTGATGACAAAACGCGGATCGCGCGTGTCTTTTTTGCCACCCATGCGTTCTAGGTCAGTTTTCCAGCTTTTCCCATAAGGTGGATTCGAGAGCATGAAATCGAACTCGTGGGATGGTAGGCCATCCTGAGATAGAGTGGAGCCGAGATAGAAGTTTTCGGCCTCTTCTCCTTCTCCCTTCAAGAGCAAGTCAGCCTTGGCGATCGCATAGGTCTCCGGCTGGCTCTCCTGGCCGAAAAGATGGATAGACACCTCCTTGCCATACTCGGCGGCCAGGTGTCGGAGCCGATCTTCTGCGACAGTCAGCATTCCTCCGGTCCCGCAGGCGCCGTCATAGAGGAGATACGTGCCAGATTCGATCTGATCAGCGATGGGCAGAAAAATGAGATCGGCCATAAGCTTGACGACATCACGAGGTGTGAAGTGTTCGCCGGCTTCTTCGTTGTTTTCTTCGTTGAAGCGACGGATCAACTCCTCGAAGATGGCTCCCATACCATGGTTGTCGAGTGGCGGGAGACGCTCGGAACCGTCAGAGTTCACGATGGCGTCTGGTCCGAGGTTGATCTTGGGATCGAGAAACTTCTCGATCAGCGTACCGAGTATGTCGGCTTCGACCAGAGTCAGAATCTGATTGTGAAACTTGAACTTGTTGAGGATCTCTTGAACATTGGGCGAGAACCCATCGAGATAGGCCTCAAAATCAGCTTTCAGCTGATGGGCTTTGGTACGGGCGCGTAGATCTCGGAGGGTGAATGGTGACGCATTGTAGAAGGCTTCGCCCGAAGATTGCTTGAGCGCCGCATGCTGATTTGTGATTCCGGCCTTGTCGAGCTGTTCCTTCATGGTGAGAACAGCATCTTTGGTCGGCTCCAATACTGCATCGAGCCGTCGGATGACGGTCATGGGCAAAATCACATCGCGGTATTTGCTGCGTATCGCGCAGCACGTCGTCAGCGATGCCCCAGATGAAGTTTGCGATCCAGTTCAGGTTCGCACGATTGATGTTTCCTTGGCTCGGATTGGTCACGGTTGCGACTTGACGCTTGCCTCGCTTTCGGAGCGTGGCGTTATCTGTTGGGCCGGACGAAGCGACGGGAAACAAGTCCATTTGAGAGGTCGCAGGCTTGGCTTTGGCAGAAGCCTTGCCATTGGGTGGTGGGTTGAGCTTGGAATCAGGCCTTTGGCGTTTCATGGCTCCACCCAGTGACAGAATGCGCTCGATGAGCAATTGCTTCTCGCGGCCAGTGTCATCAAGGCCGAGCGCGTAGCACATGTCCTTCAGGTCGTCGCGCTTCAACTCGGATAACACGTCGGCAAATTGGACGCGACGTGCCCGGATGAGAGCGTCGATGTGCTGATTGACGACGCGACGATCGGGAACGTCGAGTTCGAACGCCCTGGTAAGCTGGGCCAGACGCTCGCGGGACAACCCGCCGAGCGCAATTCGGCGTTGCTTGGGCGGTAGACGCTCTGACATGACAACTCCTGAAGCTAGACCAATCCCCGGCAATTCTCACTCAGATGTGGCGATATGCCAAGTAATTGCAGCAAGTTAACTCCCGCAGCCAGCAGCACGAGCGTGCTTGCCATGTCGCAGGTCGAACCTTTGCAGTCATATCCCCGCCGAACGTATGCTGCCAGGATGCAAAACAGCGTGGCAAGCAAACGCAAACTGATTGGCGGCAAATGCGGAGACATGAGCCGACGATCGCCCCGTGCAAGCGCACATTGACGTCAATGATATCGACCCGACACCAGCACCTGCCGTCGCAGAGACAGTCCGCATTGTCGGTGGTTGGGGAGGCGCGTGGGCCGGTACAAAGATTGGCTGTGGTGCGGGTGCTCTCGCCGGCATCGAAACCGGTCCTGGGGCCGTGACGACGTGCATCATT
>JAKSDA010000114.1 GCA_022360315.1 Pseudomonadota bacterium | reverse complement strand
TTGGACCAGGTCACGTGGCGTTGCGTGGTATTGCCGTACGGGTCGACCACCACACGGGTGTCGATGGTGGACAGAATATGAGCGGCCGGGGCGACGATGTGCGTCGGGTCCGCGTCGTGCTGCCGGGTGCGCACCTGTTCAGCCACCACAAATGGGCGCCCGGCATCGGAGCGAAGGATCCGCCAGTTTTCCACCGAATAGGTCGTGACGGACTGGCGAATGGCATATGCGGGATTGGCGGGAACAAAAGCCAGGCGACCGTTTCGAGACTGCAACCACCGAGGCTAAACTCTATCAGATAGGTAACTGGGTCACGGGCACGTTCATGTCTAGGAAGCGCAAGTATTTCCTTTCAGGCACAGTGCAAGGCGATTCCACTTTTACGGGTACCTGGAGCGAAAATTTCAAGGGGAGAGCTTGGCATGGAGCCTTCCAGTTCGAGATCCACTACAAAGCGATGACCATGTCGGGACGATGGATAGGGGTCGATAAACATCACAAGAAAATCAATTATGGAGAATGGGAATGGAAACGTCCCGGAGAGCTTCTCTATCCCTCGGGACCGTTCATCTACTACGATGATACGAACGAGGCATTCGCCAAGAAACTACATGGAGCCTTGAACGACAAGAGCATCAGGACGTGGTTCTTACCCAATGGTGAGCAGCGTGCAATAAATGACTACGAGTGTGTGATCCTCGTCTGCTCCGAGAGTTTGCTCAGCCGGCCGGGCGTCTTAAACGAGATCGAGCGGGCACTTGAGCTCGAGTCCAAAGAGGATGGTAGCACGGTCTTCATCTCCATTCTCCTTGACGACACGGTGTTCGACAATCGACCCGTTCTCAAGACGAAATTGCTAACCGAGGTTGTCGACTTCCAGGGCGCCACGGAGAACGTGAGCACGTTCAATGATGCGTTAGAGAAACTGCTCGACGCTCTGAAGAAGGCCGCGCAGGCGTATGCGGAGGCCCGGAGTTCATGAGGCAACAGGGTACCTAGCTAGTTCCCGTCCCTAAATGCCCGTTTTGCCTCGTAAAACGGGACCGGAGAACGATATGGGAGCCACGTTGGGCGCGGGTTGCTGACCGCGATGGCGACTTATATCAGCTCGCGAGTACGGTCTCGAGAATCAGACT
>JAKSDA010000218.1 GCA_022360315.1 Pseudomonadota bacterium | reverse complement strand
TCAACGACAGTCCGGACAACGCTGCCGCGTTTCAGTCCGTCGGTCGCGTGTTCCGACTCAAGGTTCGCGAAGCATCGGGTCACGGTGGCTCCAAGAAGGCATCGCGGCTGTTTTGCGCCAACTTCAAACTTGCCAAATCCCAGGAGCTCGCCGACGTGCCGCCCGCATTTACCAAGACGTCAGCCCTGATCAAGGGAATCGACCCCGAGGACGAACGCTATGTCCTGGGCATCGTGCTTGAGCCCGAGGTGGTCGATGCCCAGGGCGATATCTATTCCGCCGCCGAGATTCGCCAGGCGGCGCACCGCTTTATGGAGGAATTTGGCGGGCTGGGGTTGATGCATACGTTTCGCGTCAATAGCGAGGTCAAAGTACTGGAGAATTATCTGGCTCCCACGGATTTGTCCATCGGTGATGTGGCGGTACGAAAAGGCACGTGGCTTTTAGCGGTGCGAGTTCTGTCCGAGGAGCTGTGGGAGCAGGTCAAGAACGGCGAGCTCACCGGTTTTTCGATCGGCGGCTCCGCGCGACGAGTCCCCGAAGACGTGGGGGACGGCGTGGAAACGAGGAACGCGGCATGAGTCGGCCCGGCAAGGCCAGGGACAGCGTTCAGCGTCTACACGACATGGTGGTTGAGGAGGTGTCTCTCGTCGATCGCGCAGCCAACCAACATCGATTTCTCATCGTGAAAAGGAGCGACGAAATGGATGAGACCAGTGATTGCTCTGCTCAAGAGGTAGCAGAGGCTCCAACCGCAGAACCGGACCGCAACGAAGATGTCCGTGGTACCGACACCGATCCAGACCCAGGGCAGAATCCAGGACAAGAGTCTCAAGAAGAACTGCCACTGGAAATGGCCGCCGAAGTCCTGTCGGGGCTGACGGAAGCAGTCGAGCGGCTCAGCGCGCAGGATAGCGGGGATGAGGTGAAAGCTCAGCTGGCCGAGATGGCCACAGAGCTTCGGGACCTATCCGAGCAGCTTGCGGCGGCTACCGGCGCTATCCCCGAAGGAACTAGCTCGAGGCAGCAGCCCCCCGCGGCCGGCAATCCCGATCGCCCGGATGAAGGGTCGGCCAGCCCTCCCAGCGGCTTGTCCGGGGCGTTGGAAGCTATGCGGGCGGCCCTGGGGCAGCTGCGCGATGGTTTGCCCGTAACTTCACGCGGTAGTGCCGCGCCGCAGAAGGAGCACAAAAGCGGCAAACACTGGGAGCCCAAGTCGATGGCTACCGACGCGATTCGTAAGCAACTCTCGACGTTGACCGACGAGGTGCGCTCGCTCACCAGCTCGATCCAGGACCAAAAGCAGCGTCTTGCCCGGCTGGAAACGAGCTACGGGCTGCCCAACAGCCAACCGGCCGGAGAGCGCAACCAATCTCGCCCAAGTGATAGCGACGATGACGGTTGGCCGCTGGATCTCAATACCGCTTTTGACCGCGACAGCGTCGAGAAGTCCATTTCGTTTCATGATGTCTAGTGTTTCGTTATCCGTTGTTAGGTTTTGGTTGTCAGTACGGAACCCCGACAACGGATCACGGATCACGGAAACCGGAGGGAGATATGTCTTATCTGGACAACCGCAGTATTTTGGAAAAAGCGGCGTTGGCGTTGGCGGACCTCACCGCGGGCGGGGGCGTGCTCAAGCCGGCGCAGGCTAAAAAATTCATGCGCTTGCTCATCAAGCAGTCGGTGCTGATGAAGATCGCGACCGTGGTTCCCATGGGGTCACCCAAGCAGCAGGTGTCGCAGATCAAGTTTGGCAGTCGGATTTTGCATCCGGGAACCGAAGGAGAGGCGCTCGCTGCTGCGCAACGGTCCAAACCCGATCTGTCGGCGGTCGAACTCGATGCCCAGTTATTCAAGGCACACGTCCCGCTCTCGGACGAAGTGCTCGAAGACAATATCGAGCGAGGCGAGCTGCGCCAAACCATCATGGAATTGATGGCCGAGGCGATTGCGCGGGATATGGAAGAGATCGCGATCCACGGGGACACGGCTTCGTCAGATCCGTTCTTAGCTGTGCTCGATGGCCTTCTCAAACAGGCGACCAGTCATATCGTCGATGCCGCCGGGACCCCGATCACCAAAACCTTGCTGCGCGACCTGCTGAAAACTCTGCCCTCGGAGTATTTGCGCGACAAAAAAGCCATGCGTTTTTTAACCAGCGTAGATGCGGACCTAGACTACCGCAACACGCTGGCCGAGCGCGCGACCGCCGTGGGAGACAAGTTTCTCGAGGGAGATACGCCGGTGCTGTATTCCGGCGTTCCCGTGCAGCCGATTCCGCTGTTTCCCGAGAACCAGGGCGCAAGCAATGACCAGACTTCGTCGTTGCTGTGCAATCCCAAAAACATCCATGTCGGCATCTGGCGCAAAATCAAAATCGAGTACGCGCGAGATATCACCCGAGGGGTTCTCGACATCGTCGCCACCCTGCGCTTTGACGTCAAGTATGCCGAAGAGTCGGGGGTCGCCAAAGCCATCCAGATTCAGCTGTAGCAACGATCGAGAAAGGAGTGAATCGATGGAAACCTTGCTAGTTCGGCTCAAGCCCTATGATCCACGGCGGGGCTATGTGATTCGCCGCTATACCTATCGCGGAATCAAATTCCAACAAGAGCGCGGTTGGTATCGCGTCCAAAAAGACGTTGCCGACTATTTGCGTGGCGTTCGCCAAATCGCACAGGACGAGCACTCCCCCGCCGCGTTCGATGTCCATTCGCCCGAGGAAGCCAAAGTGCTGGACGAAAGGGAAAAGGAACAGAACGAAACACGACAAGCCGCGACCGATCACCTCAAGCTGTCGGTCGCCCGGTGTGGGGGAACGGAATCCTCCGACGATACACCCCGTCGGCAAACCGGGCAGGACGGCTCGGGAAATCGGCGCCATCGCAAGAGGTGAAATGTACGCGACGTTGTCAGATGTACGCGCAGAAGGCGTGACCGAGGCACAAGCCTCCGACGAACGGCTGATTGCGCTGCTCGAGGAAGCGGGCCAGGTCATCGATCGAACGACTGGCTGGTTTTTCGAACCTCGGCAACGGACCTACGTACTCGATGGACGCGGAACCCCCAGTCTCGAGCCGCCGGTCCCGCCGATTCGTCTGGACCGGTTGACTGCCCATGGCCGCGAGTTGTCGCGCCGCCCCGCCGACTTGATCGTGATCGGAGCGCCCATCGTGCCTGGTTTTTTTGCCCCGCGACTGGCCCGGACGCAAGGCGTGTTTGTCCGCGGCCAGGGCAACATCGAGGCCAGCGGACAATGGGGCTACACCGAGGACGATGGCTCGGAATCCGGACGCACGCCGCTTCCGATTCGCCGCGTCTGCTTGCTGCTGGTTCTGCGGTGGCTTCCCGTTTTGGCCGATAGCGATGGTGGCTCCGAGGCGCGGGACCGGTGGCGCGTGCTCGAAGAGCGAACGCGCGATCAGAGTTACAAGCTCGACCGGGTTTTAGACCCGGGCCCCTTTACCGGCGACCCGGAGATTGACCGCATCTTGCTGCGCTTTCGGCGACCCCCGGGGATGGGAGCTACGTAATGCGCGGACGCCTCATTTTTCCGTTTTTGGCCGAGTTATTTCGGCTTGACACGCGATCGCAGGCAATGGCCGATCCACAGGGCCCCGGACCATTCGAAGGTGCAATGGACCCCGATTTCAAAGAGCCCGTTTTAGTCGATCCAGACGATGATGGAATCGGCGAGCGCATTCGACACGAGCTGCCGGCCATTCGCATCCCCTGCCAAATCGAGACCAAGAGCTTCGAGGAGCAGCGCCTATTTCCCTCGGGGAATTCGCCGCGTTCTCGCCTGGATCTGGTGTTCCATTTCATCGAGCTCGAACGGCGCTTGCTCGTCGATGAGGTCAGCGGCGATGCGCTGATTCGCCCCGGCGATCGACTCGGCGGCATCTACGACCGGGCGAACAACCTCGTACAGACGATCCGCATGCCGCCGGGGCTGTTTGTCACCGAAGCTCGGCCGATCGGCTTTGGGCTGCACCGGAGACACCCTCGCCGCAATCTGCTCTTGGTCACCTTCCAATCCCGCCAACTCGCGACCGGGAGAACGAATTGAGTATTCGCAAAACCGGCGACTGGGACAAAGCCCGGCGCTTGCTCCGGTCCAATTCGGCCCAGCTGAACCGTGCGATCGGCACTGCGCTCCGGCAAGAAGCGCAGTTGTTGCGCAAAGAGATCATTCAGGGCATCACGCGGCAGGCTCCGGGGGGCGAGTCGTTCGAGCGGCCATCACCGCTGACGCTGGCCGCTCGCCAGATGAAGGGCCGCGGCGGCAGCAAAGCGCTTCTGGTCCGCGGGGATCTCCGCAACAGCATCGCGGTCATCGTACGGGGAGACGAAGCGTTTATCGGGATTCCGCGCAAGGCGCGCGACAAGGATGGACAGCCGGTGATCGATGTAGCTCAGGTGCACGAATTTGGCGCCAACCCGATCGTCATTCCGATGACCTCCGCGATGCGCCGCTTTCTGTTTGCCCTGCTGCGCAAAGCCGACAAAACACCGACCGGAGGTTCGGGCCGCGGGGTCGTTGTCGTGTCGATTCCTGCCCGTCCGTTTCTGCGGCCCGCGTTCCGGCAATTTGCCAAGGGGGCCCATAAGCGCTTTGTGCGCCGCGTGGCTACCTTGCTCAAGCTAGGAGACACCTAGTCATGGCTGTTCCCATCATCACCCAGATCGAACCCGTGAGTGGGCCAGCCAGTGGGGGCGATCTCGTGCGTCTGACCGGCATGGAATTTGGACCCCGCGTAGCCGTGTGGTTCGGCGATGTAGTGGCCACGGTGCTGTCGCTTCGCCAGGACCAGGGCGTATCCGTCGCGGATGTGCGGACTTCTGCCCATGCCGAAGGACCGGTGGACATCGTACTGCGCAATGTGGATGCCAGCGATACCCCGATTCCGGGCGAAGAAGCGATATTGTCCGCCGCGTATCGTTATCTACGGCCCCGCATCATTCGCGAATCCGCGTTGACGCGATTGGTGCGCAAGCTGCTGCGCGAGCTCAAACGCCAGGTCATGGAGAATGCCAGTATCGCCGTGGCCTTGGACTACGACGATTCAACCGTCGATGAGGTCCACATCGTGGCGTTATCCCGCTTTCCCTCGCTCGTTCTCTCGGGCCCTCGTGTATCGGAAAATCGGTTTTTCTCCCGCAACGAGCTTTCCGAACACATGGTGCCGGGAACCCGCGGGCCGGAACTACGGCGTCGCCGGCCTCCCTATACGGTGGATTTGTCGTTCACGCTGACGGCGGCTTCCGACCGGACCACCGAGGTTTTGAACCTGATGGCCGCTGTGGCCACCTTTCTGAACCGCAATCGCTGGATCGAGCTGCCGCGCGATCCCGATGTCTCCAGCGCGGAACTGCTGCGCTGGGAAATGGATCCGCAAGGAGACTTCCGCACGCGGCTTGAGGGTCCAGACGATGTGCGAGCGTTCACCTGCGGATTTGTTGTCCGCGGCTTCGACATTGATGAAGGGCTCCCCCTCGATGTCGGCAAAGGGGTTGCCGAGACTGAGATCACCGCCGGCCCGCTCACAAACGGAGAATCACCGTGAGTATCCGTCTTACCAACATCAGTCACCGAATACGGAGTTTCCATCTGCTGCACGAATCGTACTGCACCGCCCTGGGACAGTGCAGTTGCGTCGTCCTTGGCGGTCGCGAGCCCCGGCGAGTTGCGGCCTCGTTGGTGCTTCCCGCAAACATCCCCGTGTCAGGGCTTGCCGAGCCCGTGCTCGAGCTTGCCAAGGTCCAGCGAGCGATTCGGGCCGGCGAGATCCTGGTGGAGCGTCCACCCGCTCCCACGATCCATCGAAAACAGCGCACGCGCCGTCGTGTCGAACCCAAGAAGCGAGAGAGCCGATGAGTGGACAGCTGTTATCCTCAAAAATCATAATCGTTGAAGAGGAACCTCGCATTCGAGGGATGCCTTCAGTCCCCACCTCGGTCACCGGCGCTGTCGGCCTCACCGAACGCGGTCCCATTGGCCAGGCCGTGCTGTGCACCACATGGGAGGAGTTTCAGGATCGCTTTGGCGGGTTCACGCCCAATTCTGAGCTGGCGCTCGCCGCCCTGGGGTTCTTTGAAAACGGCGGCAGCCAGCTGTGGGTAGTACGCACCGTCCATCACGACGATGTATCCGATCCAACCACGGCCACTGCGATCCGCGCCTTTGGCTATCTGACCTCCACGGGTGTGGCCACGCCCGCAGTCACCGAGAGCTCCAACGCGGAACCGTTTGCTTTGCACGACGGCGATCGCATTTCCCTTCACGTACACGGCAGTCCACACGAAGTGGTGTTTCAGGGCTCGGCTGCCCAGGTCGCAGCCGGTGGTCCAGGTCCGTTCGCCCTGGCCGATGGCCAAACCTTGCACCTGTCGATCGATCAGCGTCCCGAGCAGCGCATTCGGTTTTCGGCCAGTGACTTCGACGATATCGGTCAAGCCACAACCTCGGAACTGGCTGCTGCGTTGAACGCGCAGATCGTTGGCGGAAAAGCCTTCGACCAGGACGGGGTGCTCACCCTCGCCAGTGACACCGAAGGCACGCGTAGCCGGATCCAGGTCACGGGCGGAACGGCCAACCCGGCGTTGGGGTTCCCGACCCAGGCCGTACCGGGCAGCGGCAACGTAGGAGACATCCGCGCCACCACATTAGCCGAGGTGAAAACGTTGCTCGAATCCGCGGTGCCCGGCGTTGTCGTGGAAGCGGGCGCTGCCAGACCACTGCGAATCGCCACGGTGGCGATCGGCGCGGAAGCTACCTTGCAGATCCAGCCCGACACCGCGGCAGCGTTTGGGCTCGACACGGATCTGCACACCGGCAGCGACACCGGCGTTGCCAACGGGATTCGCGTAGAGGGCAAAGACCCTGGGGCCTACGCCAATCGCATCCAGGTCGAAGTGCACCCCGCCACTTCGGGGGACAGTCGTGCGTTTGATCTCGCAGTGGTCGAAGATGGCGTAGTTCGCGAGCTCTTTGCCAACCTGACCATGGAACCCGATGACGAACAGTACATCGAGCGGGTGATCGGTGACGAACCGACTGGCTCAAGGCTCATCCGCGTCATCGATCAGCTGTCCCCCTTGCGGCCTGTTCCCGACCCGCAGAGCGCTTTGCTCCATGGGGGCGATGATGGCCTTGCTGGTCTCGGAGACACGGATTTTATCGGCTCTGAGGCGGGAAAAACTGGCCTATATGCCCTTGATCACATCCAGGACCTTTCCGTGCTGCTCGTCCCGGGTCATGCTACCCCGGCGATTCACAACGCCATGGTGCGCTATGGCGAAGTGCACCGGCACGGCCTGGTATTTGCCGTACTCGATCCGCCTGCGGACCACAGCGCCACCGATATCGTCGAATACGTAACGGATACAGCCTCGCTTCTCAACCTGACCGAATATGCCGCCTTGTACTGGCCGCGCGTCAACATTCTCAATCCCCAAAAGAGCGTATTCGGCCCAAGCAAACACGTGGTGGCTCCCCCTTCGGGAATCATTGCGGGCGTGTACGCTCGTACGGATTCGGAGCGTCCCGGCGGCGTCTACGATCCACCGGCCGGAATCGACAAAGGGCGGATGTTTGGGGTCCTCGGCTTCGAGACCGGCGAAGTCCTCGAGGAATCCAAACGGGATCTGGTGTATCCCAAGCGCATCAACCCCCTGACCACGGAATCGGGCTTGCCGCGTTATATCGACGGCTCACGTACCCTCAAGGGAACCGGCAATTTCCCCTATGTCGCCGAGCGCCGCGGAGTCCTATTCATCGAGCGCAGCCTCAAGCGGGGCCTGCAGTTTGCCCGACATAAAAACAACACCGAGGGACTTCGGGCCCAAGTCCGGCGCACGATCTATAGTTTTCTGTTGACGCAGATGAATAACGGCGCGTTTCGAAGTCGCGAGCCCCAAAACGCATTCTTCGTGGACGTCTCCGAACAGCTGAACACACCGTCAGTCATCTTTGCTGGCAAGCTCATTGTCCGAATCGGATTAGCCACTAACAAACCGGCGGAATTCGTGGTTTTACGCTTGAGCCAAGACACACGCGCTCTAGAAGCCGAACTCGCTGCCGCAGGCATCTGACCGAGGATACACACGTGGGAATTATCGGCACTCCTCGCACCTTTCACAAAAAATTCAAATTCCTTGTCGAGATCGACGATATCGGACACGCGGGATTTCAGAAGTGCTCTGAACTGTCAGTCGAAGTCGCCAATATCCAATATTTCGAAGGCGGCTCCCTGATCCCCAACAAAAGCCCCGGCCGACTCACCTTTTCCGATGTGACCCTGGAGCGCGGCGCCACGCAGGATTACGACCTATTTACCTGGTTTCAGGATGTCGCCCTGACCTCCAGCGGCCTGGGTCTCGTCGGCGTGAGCTTCAAACGCAACGTCGATCTGGTCCAGCAGGATCGCGACGGCACTACGCTGCGGCGCTGGTCGCTGACGGGGGCCTGGCCGGTCAAGTTCGTAGCCGGCGATTGGGATAACGAGGCAGACGAGAACGTGATCGAATCGGTAACCCTGACCTACGATTTCTTTCAATTGATCCAAAATTGATGTTTGCCAGGGGGATGGTTCTGTTTCCTGATCCCCCCGGATTCGGAGCCCTTGCGGCGCCATCGGCGCGTTATCTTGGAAGAACAGAAAACCGGGAAAGAAAGTCGAATTTGTCTTGCTTGGTTCGCGAATCAGAGTCATCTGTATGTCCATACACCACGCAATTGGAAACAACGTATTTGGAAAAGGGACAACAAATGACGACTGCACAACCGCACCACGCCATCGAAACTCTCAAAACCAGAGAACTGCGGGCCAAGTTCGAACAGGTGCTCGGCAAAGCAACGCGATCGAATAACCGTACCTACCTGATCGGGCAGATCGTGAAAGCTCTGGAGAAAGCCCAAGCCGAACAAGCCGCCGCGCGCAAGACCCGGCGGTCGGTGCGCCAACCCGGTCAGCGCGACCCGCGATTGCCCAAGCCCGGCTCGTTTGTAACGCGCGAGTACCAAGGAACAACGATTGAAGTAACCGTAGGCGAGCGGGATTTCCAATACGCCGGCAAAACCTACCGCTCGCTATCAACGATTGCTCGCGAGGTGACTGGCACGATCTGGAACGGATTTCTCTTCTTCAAACTTACCCCCTACCCCAGCCGGAAGGCAGCTGCTCGCTGAAACGATCGTGACTGGGTTCACCAGCTATGCACCATTCGGGGCGTCGGCGTCCTGGACCAGCGTAAGCGTCGTCTTGCGGGTCAGCTTTTCTCGGTACTGATGCCGCAGTTGGTCGATCCGATGCCATTGGCCTTCGGGATCCCGATACTGCCAGTAGTACCAGCCATTGCCGGTTTTTCCAACAACCGCCTGGAAGGCTTTACTCGGATTTCCATGCCCCTCGCCTTGCACCTCGAGTTGGCCGTTGCTCTCGATTCGGCCCCAGATAACTTCGCCTTTATAGGCCAAACGCCACTGCTCGCCCACCTGGACCACCTGCTCGGCGAGGAGATCCCGAATCGTGACGCGCTTTCCCCGCGCTCGAACGTCACTCTGTTCTAATTCCGCACTTTCGATCACGCTATTTTGAACCGCTTCGTCGCTATGAATCGCCTCTGCTTCCAAGTCCACTGGGATCCTCCCGGCTTCGTCGGCAATCGAGCTGAGAAATTCCTCGATGTGCTTCTTTGTGATTCGAATCCCGTCTGGTACCCCGACCCGCTGGTCCTTGAGCTCGCGCCGGATGGCGGTGACGAGGGTATCGAATGGGTCGCTCAGTAAGCTCTCCAGGGCGAGCTTGATATGCGAATTGATCATGTGCTCTTCGTACGCCTTCTGAATTTCTTCATTCTCGAGGCATTCCCGCGAGAGCAGCGTGGACAGGTGCCTTACGAACTCCTCCATCGAGAAGCCGCTTTCGGTGTCCACCGTCTTGACCTCCATGACCAGAAACTTCTGGTCCTCAAAGGAGATGCCTCCTCGTGAGTTGTACAGCACGTAGCGGTTGCCATCCGACAGCACACCCCATTGGACACCCATTGCACCGAGATAGCTCGTGAGTTGCTTGATGTGGTTCTTATGCCCGAGGTTGCTGCCCAGTCGCTTGGCTTCCAGAAGAAGGATCGGCCGATTGGATTTCTTCTTCGAGCTGTAAAAAGCGTAGTCGACCGGCTCGTTGAACTGCTGGATTCGCACCTCGCTTTTGATTTGGTCGAAATCAGTGAAGTCCCACCCGAGCGCGCGAAACAGGGGGTTGATGAGTCCCTGACGTGTATCCGTTTCGCTGAGCTGGGAGTCGCCCTCCTGGATCTTGATGATTTGCTCTTTGAGTTTCTGGATGGTCGCTCTGAGCTCGCTGTAGATGACTCCCATTCTTCCTCTTCTTTGCGTTGGCGAGATCATACACACGACCACAGCGCAGGAAATGGGGACCACGAGCAGCCGACATCTATGCGACATCATTGCGATGTCTGAGCGCAACATAACTATCTGAAAATAAAGAAGAAATTGGTTGGCTTTGGGCGGAAGTGAAGCTATCTGTGTTGTCGACGAGACGGCCAAACTCTTGGAAAACAACGATTTCGGAGAAACCCACATGACACACACCGCAACGAACCTAGACGCCGAGACCGCGATTCGAAACGACCCGCCACTGGCGATCCTTGGTACCACCAGCCGCTATGTCGCAGGCGATCACCCCGAGCTGGATGGCCGCGAACTCACGATCCTGGCGGTCTTCGACGAGGGAATGGAGCAAGGTAGCAGAGCACGCCGACTGGCGAGTAACGAGGTCCTTCGACAGCGCGGGCGTTTGCGGGCCACGGACGAGGTCGAACTCCGAGTCACCGGGGACACAGAAACCAAGACCTATCGGGTACCGCTTTGCTTGCTGGAGGAGTTTCACTATCTGGCAGAGCAACTGGACGACAATATTGGCGAGTATGAACTCGGCCAGGTGATCGGCCGGGTGACCAGCTACCAGGGGACGGAGTTTCCGTTCATGGATGGCAACTACGTCAAAATCCTCGCGGTGATGAAGGACGCCGAATCCAACGAGGAGTCTGACTATCTCACCGATGACGATGCGATCGCCAACGCGGGCGGAATCAACCCCAGGGATCGCCTAGAGGTCGCTCCTTGGATCGAACAAAAAGGCCGGTTTTCGTTTGTCACCAGCGATGCCAGGGCCATCGACCTGGGATGCTTCGGCTACCTAGTTCCCGTCCCTAAATGCCCGTTTTGCCTCGTAAAACGGGACCGGAGAACGATATGGGAGCCACGTTGGGCGCGGGTTGCTGACCGCGATGGCGACTTATATCAGCTCGCGAGTACGGTCTCGAGAATCAGACT
>JAKSDA010000433.1 GCA_022360315.1 Pseudomonadota bacterium | reverse complement strand
CAGCCAACCTCGCACTTGTTGCCAGACACTCGCACGATTGGCGTTGCGGGAACCGATCAGCTTCGCAAGCTCACCGATGGCAATGGAGGTACTTGACGCTGTGGCCAGAGCCATGGCGAGCGCGATGGCACCGGGAGGCAGTGTTTTGCTCCAGTTGAAACGCGACTCCGACCTAATTGAGGATAAGAACCGCAAAGGAGTCGAGGGTCGAGGATGAGTAGCAAGAAGCGTCGTCGCCAATTCACCGCCCAGCAGAAGGCAGCCATTATGAGACGAATGATGTTTGCCATCCCTTCCGCCAACACCGAATCTGACCGGCGCCACTTGCACACCTACTGGTCGCATGCGTAAGATGCGTTCAGTGGAGTCGCGTTCCCGCTGAACCAAAACAAGTTCATCCCGCGTTCTGCGGACGTACGTTCGCTGAAGCGCTTGAGCTGTGACCACGACCTGAGGGTGGCCGCGGCTCAATCCAACCTCGGTTTGAAGCCATGCTCGCACCGCACCTCGTGGCAACATGGCGGCTTACGCCTGCTCAACGGCTTCAAACCGCTATAGGTTCGGCACAGCTCAAAAATGGGCTGATACGCGGCGCGTCGAGGTCGCTGCACGTTGATCAGCGACGAGACCGCAGCCCTCCACGTTTTCCATAGTTCCAATTATCCCTCAAGGAAACATGGGCGCGCCAACGATCCCTGCTGTGATCCGCGCTCACTGTGCTCGGCGGTGGGTCAACGTTGCGAATTACGGCTACAAACTCGACTTCGCCGCTACCTAATTTTTGCGAAGCCTTTCCGCCTGTGCAAGGGTTCTCGTCGTGGCGACCCCCCATGACGCGTTGTTCAAGTCCGTCTTTGGCAATCCGCGGCATGCCGCTGTCCATATGACCCGCTTTCTGCCCGACGCTGTAGTCCGGGGCTTGGACTTGGAGTCGCTGACCTTACGGTCTGGAAGTTTCGTCGATCACAACCTTCGACAACGTCACACCGATCTTCTCTTTGAGGCTCCATTTCGTCACGGTGAGAGTGGAGCATTTCTCTATCTACTCTTCGAGCATCAGAGCTCGAGCGACCCGCTGATGCCGCTGCGCCTTTTACGCTACATGCTGCGGATATGGGATCAGCTACTCAGTCATGAACCGACCCGTCGAACCTTGCCGGCAATCATCCCGATGGTGCTTCATCATGGCCCGGAGGGCTGGCAAGCTCCGGTCGCATTCACTGAGCTGTTCGAGGGGCCCGCCGATGTACTTCATGCCCTTGCCAGGTACCTCCCGCAGTTTCAGTTCCTCCTCACCGACCTTTCCGAGGCATCAGACGAAGCTCTGCGAGTCGGGGCGCTCGCCGAAGTCGTCTATCGGCTCTTCAAGCACATTTGGGACGACGATCTCCTCACGAAGCTGGCCTCATGGCGCGAACTCCTTCGCTCAGTCGCCGATGACGCAACCACAGGATTGCGGGCCCTTCAGCTTGTGATAGAGTACTTGGTGCAAGCTAGAGACGTTCCCATCGAGGACCTGGTTCGGGCCACAAAAGGCGTTCATCCAACTATGCCGGAAATTATCCAGACCACTGCTGATCGCCTTCGACTTGAGACTCAGGCCGAGCTGATTGTACGAGCCCTTGAAGCCAGGAAGGTTACCGTCCCTGACAATGCGAGAGCCCGCATTCTCGCATGCCGCGATCGCGAAGCTCTCACGCGTTGGTTCGATCGCGCGCTGATCGTCGCGTCAGTCAGCGACTTGTTCGACGAAGGCGACCGAGAATGACCGATGCCACCGACGCTGCGTCACGGGCGAACGTCGATCGCTGCGTCGCATAAGCGCGGTTGAACTAGACTAGTTCCCGTCCCTAAATGCCCGTTTTGCCTCGTAAAACGGGACCGGAGAACGATATGGGAGCCACGTTGGGCGCGGGTTGCTGACCGCGATGGCGACTTATATCAGCTCGCGAGTACGGTCTCGAGAATCAGACT
>JAKSDA010000561.1 GCA_022360315.1 Pseudomonadota bacterium | reverse complement strand
CCCTGCTCAAAAAACTGCCCAAGCCGGGTGTCGTGTACTGTGCCACAGTCAAAAAAGTCGAGGAGCTGTACGAAAAACTGGCTCGACACGATATCAAGGTCGCGCGTTATCACGGCCGATTGACCAAGAAAGAGCGCGACGCTCAGCAGCAGCTCTTCATGGAGTCGAAAGATCTGGTCATGATCGCCACCAACGCTTTTGGCCTGGGTGTCGACAAGACCAACATTCGCTACGTACTCCACTATCACGTGCCCGGCTCGCTGGAGGCCTATGCTCAGGAGGCGGGCCGTGGCGGGCGCGACAACAAACCAGCCCGGTGCGTACTTCTGTTCTCGCCCGACGACGTGGCCATTCAGGAGTACTTTCTCAAGGGCACATACCCCACCCGGCGCCAGGTTCGCGCGGTTTACAAGGTGTTATCGGCGTGGACCGAGCGCGATGTGGCCACGCCGACTGTCGCCAACCTGGCCCTCAGCTCCCGAGTTGGTGCGCAGCGAACGCGCACTGTACTGTCGCTGCTCAAGGACGAGGGCTTTGTCGTCGAACGGGACGACAACACGTTCTGGCCCGCCGATCCTCCACCCGACGAGGCCACGCTCAACGACAAGGCCAAACAGTACGAAGCCCGGCGCATTGCCGACCGCCAGCGTCTCGATGCCCTTCTCGACTACGTGCAGGCTCCGGGCTGTCGCAACGTGCTCATCTTGGCTTATCTCGGCGAGGAGAGCCACGATTGCGGGCGGTGTGACAACTGCCTGCGAAGCCGAGATGCAGCCCTGGCTGCGTCGAGTCGCGCCATGCAACTCGAGGAGTCGTTGACCCGCGAGCTCAACAACGAGTGGGGTTCGGAGGGATTGCCAACCAAGCCGCGCCGGGTGATCCGTCATCGAGTCATCCGCATCGACGAGCCGCCGGCCGACGAGTCGGTCGCACGTGGAGAAAGTCAGCCAGACGCGGACCAGGAACCGCCCAGTCATGCCGTGGCAACGGCGGAGGCAGCCAGACGCTCGCCTCGCTCCGAGCTGTCAGAGGGTGCCAAACGCGCCGGCGAGGCCGCTGCCGGCGGCGCGACATCGGGCGGACCTGCACGGCAACCGGCGTCTCTTCAGGCCCATTCCGGGGCAGCCGGGTTATCGCGAGACAGTGCCGCTGCCGGGTCTCAGGTCGGCCGGACGTCCCGGCAGGCAATGCGAGGCGGAGTTGATACGGAGCGGAGCGGCCGCGCGGCCGGCCATTCGATCGATCGCAGGGCCATTGCGTCCGATACGGCCGGGCCCGGCTCACCCGGCCCGACCGCGGCAATCGAGCCGACTGCATTGCGCGCGCAAGACCGAGACCAGGTACAAGAGCAAGCCGGGGGACGCGATCAGCGTCGCGACGACGTCGAGGAAGAGGCGGGCAAGGACGAGCAATTAAAAGCCCGGGTTGCTGGCCAGGACAGGTACGACGACGAGTACGACGATGAGTACGACGACGAACTACAGGACGAGTTTGACGAGGACGAGGACGAATACGACGACGAATACGACGACGACGAATACGACGACGACGACGACGAGTACGACGACGACGAGTACGAATACGACGACGACGACGAGTACGACGACGAGTACGACGACGACGAAGAGTACGAGGAGATCCAGAAGACCGCAGCGGCCTTGGCGGAGGAGGGACTCGAACCGTCCGAGGATGCCGAGATCACGATTTTGGCCCGCAAGCGTGTGCCCAAGCCACCGCGGGGCAAGAAGCAAGCTGCGGATAAAGACCTCGATACGTCCAAGCGCAAGCGCAAACGGCGGCGGCGACGGCGCCGCAAACGCGGGCTGATCCCGCCCAAGTCGGCGTTTACCAGCCCTGTATTGTCACAACCATCGTCGCAGACCAGTGGCAATGGACAGCGGGGACGGCGCAGTTCGAATAAATCGGCCGGGCCGGTGATCGAATATGTTCGAGGTCCCATGCGCATCAACATGACACCGGTGGCCTCGGCCACCCCCAACGATGTCGCCCCGGCGCGCAAGAAGAAGAAACGGCGGCGAACCCGACGGATCGAAGAAGCGGTAGCCGACAACAACGGAATGGTGGTCGAATCTTCGGTTGCCGCCAGCCCGGACACCAAACGCCGCCGCAGACGGCGTCGGCGCAAGCGCTCGGGCCAGGGCAACCTGCCCGGGATGGGCGAGGGGCCGATCACGTTCTTTTCCGTCCAGTGGCCGGGGGAGGACGGTGGCTCGACTCAGGCCAGAGTGCCCCAGGCGGTGGATACTGGCAGCGGCAAGAAGCGCCGTCGGCGCAGGAGACGTCGCGGCCGTGGAGGTCGCGGAGCCGGCAGCCGAGAATCAGGCCCAGTCGAGTCCGATCGGTCCACCGAAAGTCCGCCCCTCGCCGATTGAGCCGGCTGGTTTCGGCCGATCTGTCGGACATATCACGGCCCGGCTCGAAAAGCACCACGTGAGCAGGGAGCAACGCAGCTATACAGTCTCGATCGCGGGCCAGGTGATGGGAGATTTTGAGATGAGCTCTACCTACCTACTCGCTGGCGCAGAATGTGGCGTCGTATTCGAGTCTGAGCTCGGTCAGCTCTGCGATCGCCTCGGCCATGGTGAGAAGGGTGGCGCAACGGCGTGCTTCGTCGAGATAGATCGCATTGCCGACCCGGCGATCGATAAAAGCGATGTAGCGGGCCGGCGTCACAGGGGAAAACGGAATCGACTTTCCGTCGACCGAGCGGGCCACGATGACCACCGCGCGCAGGTGAAATAGCGGCACCACCGAGCGCGTGCCAATGCCAAGTGCACGTCGCTCCATGCGCAGTACGCCGTCTTCGCGATCGAAGATGAAATCGCGCCGCATCGAGGTGAGCACCGCACCCAGCATCACGAGCATTCCGGGCAAGAGGGCCCAGAGCGGAGAAATCGCCCACATGACCAATGCGAGATACCCCCCGCCCACCAACAAAACCAGTCCGGCAATGCGTGTCGAACGCGAAAGAGAAAGGACGACGCGCATGGACGAATGCTCGCGCAGGCGCAGAGATCCAATCCATTCGAGCATAGGCTATCAGCCTACCAGAATCCCGCCGGCGGCAAAGCGTGTCCACACCTCGAGCTTGGCAGCGGCGAGGATTCCGGGCTAGGGTTGAACCCGTGCTCGCCGCCATCTGCCGCACGTCGACAATCGCCCAAAACCCCATGTGGCTGGGGGTCTTCGCCATGTATGCAACCAGCTGTTCGGAACCCCGGGACCACACCGGAGGCAACGTCTCCAACCGATCCCCGACCTCGGCAATCGACCGCGCGGCGGGCCAGTCGATCATCGGAACCGAGCCCGAACTCTTCCGATGCAGTGACGTGGCTCCCACAGACGAGATCGCCGCACTGCTCGGTGGCAAGGTCGCGTCGGTCGAGACCCACTCCGAGCCCCCTCCTGGTGTGCCGCGCCCCTGCACCTACGTGCGCACTGTTGAACAGACCACCGAACCGTGGAGCTTCGATATCGACTGCCGAGCCACGGCACTCGACACCGCCCGCTCACTGATGCGCCAGTATCAGGCCAGCTCAGATCGGTCAGCCTCGGCAGCCCAGACGCGACAAACCAAGCAACCAGACAACCGGGACTCGGCCAGCGTCACCACCCGCGCAGTCGAAGTGGGTCGAGTCGCACTCGACCACCACGGGCAATCGCTTCTCTTTGTCGACGATGACGCACCATGTTATGTTCGTGTCAATGGTCCGAGCGCCGAGGGCCGGCTCGGACTGGCTAGGATGATCGCCAGGAAGCTGACCCCAAAGAGTGCTCCAACCGGGCGGATGTATCGCAAATGACTGAAAATGCGGCATATAAACAAACCGTGCCAATGAGCAAAGCAGTCCTTACTCAGGCTGGCGCGCACTCATGTGCTAGAGTACTATTGACTCCAAATTGGCGAGTCGTGGCGAAGTAATGCGTCTGGTACCAATATGCGGCATTGTTGCGCTGGCCCTGACCACTTGGGCATGCGCAGAGGTGCGGAGTGGGCAGGTAGCCAGCTCGGTAGAACGCAGTGCTGCCCGCGATCTGGTCGACCAGCTCGGTGCCATCACCGCACAGCCCAGCGCGGCCAGCCAGCTGCTTCAAGCGGTCGGCACGGAGCCGATCCTCACTCTGGCACTGCCGCCTGGTACTCCCCTCATGCCACTTGCCAGCCCGGCCACGGACGCGACCACAACCACCGCCCGGGTACTCACAGACTGCACCATCACCACTGGCACGTCCACGACGTACGACGAGTGCGAGGTGGCTGATCACGTGGTGGACGGGATGTGGTCGGCCCAGGGCAAACACATTCATTCCAAGCTGGTGGACGTCTTCTTTGCCGGTCCAGAGGAGCACGGCTCGGTTGGTCTCGATGCCAATTTGACCCGGCGGGGCGACTTTTTGGGCATGCGCAGCGGAGCATTGTCCGGTTCGCTCGACCTTGGCATCATGTGGACGGCTGACAGCAGCGATTACTTTTTGGATGCAGCTGTGCGGGTCGACAATCTGACCATTGAAGGGCCTCATTGTGCGACCAGCGGCACGGTTAGCATCACCGCCAAGCTCGGTGATACGGCGCTGGGTACCACGACACTGTGGTTCGGCCCGGGCTGCCAAGACGTTCAGATCTCCCGTTGATCCGGGGTTCTCGGCCCTGGCCCTCAACTGAGAACTCATTCTGCGCCGGCCTTTGTGTTATTCGAATCCGAGTGGCCAATCGAGGGGTGCGAGTGCATCGGTGAGCGTGGCCAGTCCCCGGCGGATTTCAGCGATGGCCGCGCGCTCCCGGGTAACCGGACGAAACCCTGCAGAGAGTACCTCGGTGAGGCTAGCGAAACGCGAATCGCGGCCGAGCTGACGCAATAGCTCGGGAGTCCCGCTGTGTTCCATATGGGCGCTCACAATCGACACAGCCGTGTCGCCGTCGAACAGGATCTCGTTGGTGAGCAGTTCGAACGCCAGGCACGAAAAGGCGTAAACATCGGTGGGCATGGGCTCGAGGTCGTAGAGCGGCTTGGTCGCCCACACCTCGGGTGCGCCGTAGTGCACGGTTGCGCAGCCCGGACGAATCTTTCGTCCAGCCAGGCCGAAGTCGACGAGCACTGGAGTGGTCTCGCCATTTTCGACGTCGCGCAGGATGATGTTGGAAGGCTTGACGTCCAGGTGGGCGATACCGACGCTGTGCATGGCTTCGAGACCCAGGGCGATGCCATCGAGTATTGTCATCGCCTTGGCCACGGTGAATTCTTCGCGGTCGAGCACCCGTTCCAGAGTTGGCCCCCGCACCAGCTCCATGACCAGGATTGGCTTGGGCCGCGCACCGACGTCAAAGGTGACGAACCGGGCCAGATTGGGATGGCGGGGCAGTGACAAAAGGGCCTGCGCCTCCTCGCGGAACATCTCGTGGAACTCGGCTTCCGACAGGAGATGGGCGGCGGCGCCGTGATACTCGGGAACCTTGAGCGCAAACATCTCGGCCGATTCGTCGTGGCGTTCCTCGACACGTCTGGCCACAAATACCGAACCCACCGCTCCTTTGCCAATTGTCCGCAAGATGTGAAATCCCCCCAGAATGCGGCTCGGCGGCAGCCACGGCACCATGCGCGGCTTGTCGTCGACCAATGCGCCGTCGCCACCGTCGTCCCGCACCGGTGCCGTGCCGGGCAGCTCGGGGATCCGCCAAAGGACCAGAGCGCACAGCTCGGCCAGGGCCCAGGGCAACTCGGCTCGCACGGTCTGCGCCGCGGCCGCGACAACAGCCGACAACCCCTGGCTATCCCCGCGCGCTGCTCGATCGACCGCTGCGTCCAGTGCGCGCAACACCGCGCCCGATTTTGGCCATCCCGCTTGGCGGCCTCGTTCCAGTCTGCGCCGTGCGCCAACCACGAGCTGGGCCAGCCACTGCGTACTCGACTCGAGGCTGCCCAGGCGAGACACCGAATCCTGGCCCATTTCGGCCAGGGACCGCGCCGAGTGAATCGACAGGAGGGCATGAGTAAAGCGCAGGAGGGCGGCGCGCAACGCCTCGATGCGCGGGGCACGGGCAGTGGGAACCGCCTGCACCAGAGAACGCACCGCGTCCAGGCAGGTATTGACATTGGCCGCTGCTGGCTCTTCGCGCGCGATGTCCACTGCGCGCAATACATCGACGTAGCCACGCATCAGGGCCTTGAATGACGGATCCATGCTGGCCTCGCCGAGTACGGCCAGATCGGTATCTGATGCGACATTGGTCGTCGCGGTCAGAAAGACGTCGGATAGCTCGCACTGCTCTTCGCGTACCACTGCATCACAGGCCCGGGCCAGAGCAGCGCACACCGTCCGGCGCAGCGGCGAGGGAGCGTCCTGGCTCACCCGGGTAAACAGCGTGCTCATGGTGCGCGAGCGGCGTTCGCGCAACTTGGGATCGTCGAGGCCGGCAGGACCGGTTGCGCCGTCGGCATCGACCAGATGGAGAAGTGCGCGCAGGCGGCGCAGACGCCAGGTTTCATGGTCGATGCGGCCCGACGACAGAGGCCCGGCCTCGCGGGTGAGAAGCCAGATGGTCATCCGTTCGCGCAGTCGGATGAGCGGCGCCTGCGCCTCCTCGCTGGGCGTCCGGATCATCAGCAGATCGCTGAGCAGGTTGGTCTCGAGAATGCCGCGATCGAGCTCACGCAGGGTTCGGAACGCCTGTTTGCGCTCTGCGGGGTCGCGGCCGGCAGCGCGCTCGAGTTGGATCAGGGCCTGGCTGGCGGCCTCGAGTGCCTCGTCGGTCGCGTCGTGCGCAGCGCTCGCGTCGCCGGTGGCAAACGCCTTGAGCGCGGCGACCAGACAGTCCTGCAGGCCTTTTTCGCCGCTCTCCTCGCCGGCCGGAGCCAGCTCGTCGTACAGCGCCTCTTTGAGCGCTTCCATGCCGTGGTCACTACTCTCGGCAGAATCGCGCAACAGGGTGCGCGCGTGCATGGCCGCACCGGCGTAGAAATCGCTGCCGATGCGCTCGCGTCGCAGGTCGACCAGAGCCTCGATCGCATAGATGTTGCCGGCGTTGATGAGATCGCCGATCAGTTCCTCGGCGGCCTCGCGCTCGGCGTCCACCGCGCAGGGCAGGCCAAAGAGCATCGCTGCGATCACTCCGGGATCGCGCTGCACAATGTCGCTGAACAGGAGCTGGCTGGTCCGGGTTAGGGTCTCGTCTGGATTGATCGCGATGCGAGCGGCCAGAGACGCGGCTGCCCGGCGCCACTCGGTCGGGGTGAACTCGCTCGACATGCCGCGCTCGATAGTGTCGAGATAAACCGGTACCGCGGCCGAGAGCAGACCGCGGGCAGCGGCCACGTGCCGCCAGACCAGGGATTCGCGATCGGAAAGAAGCCTGCGAAACGCGTCGGAGACCGACGGTTTGCTAAATACCTGGACCCCGGCATCGTCGCCGTCGGCCGCGCGCCGGGCTGCCTCGCGCGCGGCGCGTTCGATCAGACGGGCGGCCAGTCGGCGTGAGGGCAGGGAACCGGTGGACGGATCCGACAGCCATTCCCGCTCGCTTTCCGGCCGTGAGATGAGCGCCAGGGCGAGCGCGTCGGCCTGGGTGCCCATGCCGATGGGCAGGTGAAGCGACAGTTCGACCCGCGATCGGATCTGCGGCCCGCTGAGGCTGCGGCTCGACCCCAGGGCCAGGGCGGTGGCCAAAGCCACGAATGTTTCGGCGTCACCCTTGTGCAGCGAGGTGAGGACGCGGCGGCCCAGTTCGCGCTTTTCGTCGCTGCGAGGCAAGGCCGAAGCCAGCTCGTAGATAGCCACTGCAGCGGCCGGCGGTGACAGCCAGTCGAGTTGATCGAAGAGCCCGCTCGACAGTGCGATGCGGGCCCCGGCCAGGAGCGCCGAGGCGCTGAACCCCTCCAGAGGAACCGGTTGAAACTCGGACGCCACTGCGGCCAGAGTTGCCATACCCCGCCGCCACAACGCGCGTACTTGAGCGACGTCGTCAAGTCGATGGAGTTGGACCAGACCGGCCAGGTCGCTATGCGCCTCTCCCATGAGCCCTGCAGTGTATCGCAATCGATATTGGTCGAGCATCGACCGCTGTCGGTTGTGGTGGGGTGAGAATCATACCAGTGATGAAATAAAGCCGATCGGGCAGGGGTGTTTCCGTCCGGTTCTGTCCGGCCGACCATCCGATCCCCCTCGCTTTTTTGAATCGCTGGCAGGGGCCAGCCTGTGGCGGTTGTGTCACAGCTACGCACATTCCCATCGTCATGTCCGGCCCGGTGTGGTATCGGGCCAGACGCAATGCTGAGTCGATTTGCCGCAGCTTTCGCGGATGCTGCCGGGTGGCGGTTGTGCTCCAATCAGTCGTGATTTCCATGGAGCGGTCGGAGAAACACACCGAGCAGGCCGGTATCTTCGTGCCTCTTTCGCTGGTCACGATCGTCGCCACGTATCTTCTCATTGCAGTAGGTGCTCTGGTTCGCGCCGCTGGTGCCGGACTGGGCTGTCCCGATTGGCCGCGCTGCTTTGGCCGCTGGATTCCCCCCACTCGAGCTGACCATCTGCCGGCAGGCTTTGACGCAAGTCAGTTCAGTACAATCAACACCTGGCTAGAGTACGTCAATCGACTCCTCGGTGTGGTCATTGGCCTGTTGATTTTCGCCACTCTGCTCTCGGCGTGGCGCCGACATCGCCACCACCGGCACGTCCTCTGGCCGGCAAGTGCAGCGTTTTTACTGGTCGGATTCCAGGGCTGGCTGGGTGGGCAAGTGGTCGAGCAAGAACTCGATCCCAATGTGCTCACCCTCCACCTCGTGGTCGCATTGCTCATTGTCGGTCTTTTGCTCTATACCCATCTGTGTGCCCGGTACAGCCGGACCACAGTGGATGGACGTCGGGATGGCGGTGAACCATCGTTCGATGCCATCCGAGGTATTCGCAGGCTGGCCTGGCTGGTAGCCTGTTTGACCCTGGTCCAGGTAACCCTGGGCACCCGGGTTCGCGGCGTGGTGCAAGCGCTCGAAAAAACGGCAACCCCACGCGAAGACTGGCTACCTCTGGGCTGGTGGCCCGATCTGGCCCACCGCCAGCTGGCCGTTGTGGTGACCGCAGCCGCGGCCGTGCTTTTGTGGGCTGTCATTCGCTTTGCTCCCGACTGGCGGGACGTGCGGACCTGGGCGAGCCGGGTGCTCGGCCTTACGGCGGTCCAGATCATCGCCGGCCTCGGCCTCGCCTACGGCGGCGTGCCGCGTGCGCTCCAGGTGGTCCATCTATCTCTGTCCAGCCTGCTCATCGGTGCGATCAGCATCTTCCTGTTTCTAGTCTATCGACCGCTTTCCGGCCAGAGGTCCTAGCCCGCACTATTCACCACACCAGCCCGGCTCGACAGCCGGGATGTGAGCCCGATAGGCGTCGATTTTGGCCTGGATTCGCGCGGCCAGATGCGCACTGGCCGAGCCGAGTGCAGCCGCGATGTCCCCGGCCTCATCGCGGTAGCGCAGCCGCTTGACGCGGGACCATCGGGCGGGCGGCGGCTGTAGATTGGTAATGCGGTCGGCCAGCTTGACCATCCACACTTCGGCGGGTTGCTGGCGAATCCGCTGCAAACTGTCGCGCATGCGTCGGTCCCTGGGTACCTTCGGATCTTTGGACAGCGCCTGCACGCCGTCGGCCACAGCGCGGCCAAACCGGTCGGCAAGGTCGCGGTAGGTCACGCTGGTATCTTCGATAGTGTCGTGAAGCAGCGCGCACTGCACTGCCAGATCGGGATCGGCCACCCGGTCGACCCAAAGCGCTGTCATGACTTCCATGGTGACCAGGGAGATATGCATTACATAGGGCAAGCCGTCTGTACCGGGTACGGTCTGTCCGCGGTGGGCTTCGGCGGCAACGCGGTACGCAGCAATGTAGCGATCCGGGGACCACGGGATCAATGCAGTCATGCAAGGACAATAACCGACCGGGGGCCCAGGCGCGAAAGCGGGCAGTTTCACGGCGATTGCTGCCCCCGCGCTGGCCCCCCTCGGGCCAAATGGCGCACTCGAACCCGCCCGCACTCAGTATGGATCGCAGACGCCCTCGCAGCTCGGGCTGATAATTCGGCCGTCGGGACGCAAAAAGTCCGCCATCAGCGCCTTGGCCGCGGCCGAAAAACCAACCGAGCCGTGGCCGCCGTGATCGGAAGGAGGCGGCCGATTGTCGTACGGAACCTCGGCATCGCCCATGTCAATGGCGATGAACCCACTGCCATCGTAGTCGGCCGGGGCGCGCTCGAGGCCAAATGGCTGCCGCACCGAGCCGTCAATGACCGGAAGCCCGGCCGTACGGGCAGCCAGATCCGAGGCCACATTGGGCACCTGGGCGTCGTTATGGGCCACGATGTAGAGCATCTTCTTGGCCCCGATCGAGTCGAGCCCACTGGTGGTGAAGGGCAGATAGCTGGCCGGATCGCTGTAATCCCATATCTGCTGTAGATGATTGAGCAGGAATACACGATCGATCCGATCGCGATAGGCGGTGGCAAAGAGCTGTTCGAACATCGGCCAGTTGGTGCTGCGCTCGATCATGAGCGGGTAGTTCGAGCCGCCCACGACCATGACTCCGCGCTCGACGTCGGGCGATATGGTGAGCAGAGTGGCGCCGTAGATGCCGCCCTGGGATCCGCCGATGAAATACCGCTGGTCCGGATCGATGAGAATGGTGCCATCGGCGGCGTGAAACGCCTGGTTCTGGCGACAGACGCCGGCCAGTGTGCGATGTACGGCGATCTGATTGATCATGCCCTGCTGCAGGCGCTCGGCCACGTGGGCAAAGTAGTTGAGGTTGACCAGGGCCAGGGCCAGGGTGGCGCTATCCTCTTGCGCCATACCGGTCCAGTCGGTGGCGCCGACAACCGAACCGAACTCTTCGGCCAGGGTGCGCAGCCCGCTCGACAGCGACCCGGTGCCGGTGCCGAGCAAGCCGTGGCCGAACATGGCCATTGGGCCGGGCCGGGGGCCGCCAGTGGCGTTGCCCACAGAATTGGGCAGGATCACGGCAAACGACACTTCGACATTTTCGACAAAGGTGGGCTTTCCGTCGCGGTCCCGTACGATTCGCGCCGGGGGCCTGGGGCTGTCCATGTACGAGGGCACGGTAACCGTGCCCTCGACGTGGCGGTAGCTGCCCTTGTATCCGTCTTCTGCCGAAATCACTGTGCAGCCGATGCCGTCGGGGCCGAGCCGGGCCAATGCGTCTTCGCGCATGAAAAGAAGGTCGCCTCGCGACGACTGTCCAGATCCGGTGTGAAACCACCAGGCCAGCTGAAGGTCGGCGATGTCGACGCCAGATGCTTCTAGTCTGGCAAAGAGAGTGCGATACGACGGCCGCCGGGCCTCGACGGCTGGCGAGGTCGTGGTGCTGTCGTCGCGCAGCGCCACAAAGGCCGGCGACGGCTCGATCGGATTGCCGTCGTCGCCAGTGAGATCGCGTATGGCGACCCCGTAGGAGCGATTCTCGGCCAGTCGGGCAGCGGGCCGGATCAGAACCAGCCTGTCCACCTGGTGATCGCTCTCCACCCAATGCGCGACCCGCTCGCCAGTGTCGAGGTCCAGGACCACGATGGGCGAGGCGGGATCGAGCGAACGCTCCACCGAATCGTGATGAGCCGCGCGCGACAGATCGGGCGCACGGTCGAATAGAACGACAAAATGCGAGGCCGGGCTGAATCCGTCCAGTCGGTGGTAAAGCTGGTAGTCCCACGGCTCGCCGGTCCGATCGCGGGCCAGGGTGGTGTCCTCGTAGTGAATGCGATAGCCGGTCGTGGTGCTGGCATCATCGCGAAGGAAACGGTCCGACGGCCACGGCATGGCGCAGTACTCGGGCACCAGCGAGTCACAGCCGGACTGCTCGATCAGGTCGACCACGCCGTCATCACAGGCCGCGATAAAAAGGGCGAGAACTAGCACCGGGGTCTTCATGATCGGCCATTTTGCACCAAACCAGCCGCAACCTGCTACTCGGTGATGTGCACCGGGTCGCCCGGGCCGAGGCCGAAAACGCGGGCTGCGCTGTCCTGGCGGATCGCGATCTCGACCGTGCCGGCCGAGCCGATATAGGCCACGGGGGCGCCCACAGCCACGTCGCCAAATGTCCGCGACAGCCCTGCGATGGTGCACGTGCCGGCGGTGATGCGGGCATGGGCCGCAACGTCTGTGCCCGGGCAGTCGGTGATCAGATTGCCGAAACGGTCGACATAGATCACCCGATAGAGCCAAGCGGCAGTGTGGTTTCCATCGTGCGGAGTTTGCCCGCCAGTCACCGGGAGCGGGGACAGCGCCACTTGCGGTCCAGCATCGCGCGGGCTGCCCCCACGGGCCAGAGTTCCAGCCGCCGCGGCAAAGATATCTCGGCCGTGAAACGTGGCCGAGACCTGATCGCGCACGAACGCCGGCGACTCGATGGCAAACACCGCCCGCGGCTCGGGGACCGCCAGGGCGAGAAGGCCGTTGTCCGGCGCGATGAACAGGCACCGACCGTCGTCGGCGATGACTGCTCGGCGCTCGGTTCCCACCCCTGGGTCGACCACAGCCACATGAATCGTGCCGGGCGGAAAGTACGGCGCGGCCTGGGCCAGGCAGTACGCACCGGCGGCGATCGCGCACGGCGACACATCGTGCGCAATGTCGACGATGACTGCGGAAGCGGCGCGGGTCAGGATGACGCCCTTCATCGCCCCCACATAGCCGTCCGAGGTACCGAAGTCGCTGGTCAGAGTCACGATGGCCATACGTCGCTCCTGGTTGCGAATTTGCCGGACGTTGTGAATTTACCGGACGTTGTACTATATACTGGGTGGCCAGGTGACGCCGTGAAGCTCCGCAAAAAACGATTCGCCAGCGACGCCGACATAGAGATCAAGGGTGCCTATGGAGTGGGCGATGTGCGCGACGATTTCAGCTACCAGCGCGATCTCGGTGACCCGGGTCAGTTTCCGTATACCCGGGGAATCCGCGATACCATGTATCGCGGTCGGCTGTGGACCATGCGCCAGTACGCGGGATTCGGCACGGCTGCCGAGTCCAACCAGCGCTATCATTACCTGCTCGGCCAGGGCAACAAAGGGCTTTCTGTGGCCTTCGATCTGCCCACGCAAATGGGCCGCGACTCCGATCACCCAACCGCCCGGGGCGAAGTTGGACGGGTCGGGGTGGCCATCGACTCGATCGAGGATATGCAGGTCCTCCTCGACGGCCTGCCGCTCGGCGAGATCTCGACCTCGATGACCATCAACGCCACCGCTGCCACGCTCTTGTGTATGTACCTGGCCGTGGCCGACGAGCGCGGCATCGCCCGCTCGCAATTGCGCGGGACCATCCAGAACGACATCCTCAAGGAGTATATCGCCCGGGGCACGTATATCTATCCGCCCGCCGAATCGATGCGGCTCATCACCGACACGTTCACCTTCTGCGCCAACCACGTGCCCGAGTGGAACACCGTGTCGATCAGCGGATATCATATCCGCGAAGCTGGAGCCGACGCGGTACAAGAGGTCGCGTTTACCCTGGCCGACGGGATTACCTACGTCGAAGCTGCTCGCAGCGTCGGTCTCGACGTCGATCGATTCGCCCCGCGACTCTCGTTTTTCTTTAACGTGCACAACAACTTCATCGAGGAGATCGCCAAGTTTCGCGCTGCCCGGCGCATGTGGGCCCGCATCATGCGGAACCGCTTTGGCGCCAAAAACCCCAAGTCGCTGCTCTTGCGCTTCCACACTCAGACAGCCGGGGTGACTCTTGCCGCGCAGCAGCCGCTGGTCAACATCTGTCGGGTCACGCTGCAGGCACTCGCTGCAGTGCTCGGAGGCACCCAATCACTGCACACCAATTCGTACGACGAGGCGCTGAGTCTGCCCACTGCCGAGGCCGCGCGCATGGCCCTGCGAACCCAGCAAGTCATCGCCCAAGAGTCCGGCGTGGCCGACTTCATCGATCCCTTGGCCGGTTCGTATGCAGTCGAAGCGCTCACCGATCGCATCGAAGCCGAGGCACAAACGTACATCGAGACCATCGAGGACATGGGCGGAGTGGTCACAGCCATCGAGCGCGGCTACATACAAAAAGAGATCGAGCGCCGGGCCTATGAGCACCAGCGCGCCGTGGAAGCGGGCGAGCGCATCACCGTTGGCGTCAACGCATACCAGGTGGACGAAGAACCCGACATCGAGGTGGCCAGGCTCGATCCCGCCACCGAACGCGAGCAAGTCGGACGGGTCCGCGCCGTGCGTGCCCGGCGCAGTCAAGACGAGGTCGACCGAACCCTGCGCGCCCTTGACGACGCGGCTCGCAGCACCAACCAGCTGGTCCCGCCCATCCTAGATGCGGTCAAGGCTCGCGCGACCGTCGGCGAGATCGCTGACGTCCTGCGTCGCGTGTTCGGCGAATACCAGCCGCATGTCACAGTGTAATTTGTCGACAGCAAAGCGGCCGGCGAGCTGTACAATCTTCCTCTGTATCCGGCACTACTTGATTTTTTGCAGCTCATATCATTAGATCGACTCGATCCGAGCGTATTGGGGGTTTGATGCCCGTTACAAAAAGCGAACTCATCGAGCAGCTCTCGAATCGAGCCAAGCTGCCCAAAGAAAAAGCCGAGCAGATCGTCGGCGTCATCTTCGACAGCATGGCCGCAGCGCTCGAACGCGACGATCGAATCGAGATCCGCGGCTTTGGCAGTTTCGAGGTCCGCCACTACAAACCGTACGAGGGTCGCAACCCGCGCACCGGTGCTCCCGTGCACGTCAAGCAAAAGAAGCTGCCGTTCTTCAAAGTCGGCAAGGACCTGCGCGAGCGGATCAATCGCGGGCCGGTTTCTGAAAGCGCTGGTTCCCAAACCGGCGCGGCAACAGCCGAGAGCTCCGGTGAAAGCGCTGCGCAAGTCCGGCCCGATGGGCCCCATATCGCCCGCGAGCCATCCTTCCACCCGTCCAGTACCCCGCGCCCCGAATTGGACGAACAACCGCCCCTGCAACTGGTTAACGATGACGGTCTTGCAGCGGCCCACGACGCAGCCCCGGCACAGCAACAAGCGCCCGAGTCCGATCCCATCGAGTTTCGCTCCACGGCGCCGTCCAGCACCTCCCCGGTGTCCGACAAGCCAGACTTCGAGCCATCATCGTTCGACACCCCCGGGATCAAACCTCCTCCGGTCGACTACTGATCGCGGACCGGGCAGCCGGACTCCTCGCATCCGCCCTGTCTCACCTGTGTCTCTCGAACTATGTGAGACTGTACATTTCGGTCATGGCCTGTCTCAGCGATCGATTGCGCCCCGGCAGTGAGCATATGTGGCGCAAAAGAGCGCGATAGAGGCGCAGTTTCTGATCGGCCAGGATCTCGCTGCCCGAAACTCGTGCCGCATACATGTCGAGCACGTCCGGGTCGTATAGCACCAGGGAAAGCCATTTTCTCCAGCCCTGGCCCCGCTTCTCGTAGAGCAGTCGCGCCAGCCAGCGATCCAGGGCCAGCTCGCGCCCGACCACGGCGCGGCGAATCGCCTGGCGGTAGCCCGAAAACGACATATCGCCGGTGCGCAGCGCCTGATCCACAGCGTCGCCAGCCACCACGGCGTGTTCCATGGCAACCGAGATGCCCTCGCCAGTGAGACCATCAATGCCGGCAGCATCACCCACAGTGAGCACGCGCGGCCGCGAAATCGGCGCCCTGGGATGATAACCCCAGGCGGGCCAGCCTCTCGCTCCCCTCGCCGGCAGCGACAAACCCAGTTCTGCCAGGCCACTGCGCAGTCGCTCGACCAGCTCGATACCGCTCTTGCGATAGGTCGGATAGTGCATCACACCCACATTGACCCGCCGCCCGGGCAGAGGAAAAACCCACAGATAACCCCGAATACCGTGCACCATAGGCGTGAAGTCGTAGAGCATTGCCGGATCGATAGAGCGACTCTGCGGCAACGCCATCTCCATCTTGAATAGCCGGTGCGGCAGAGTCCTGGCATTGGCCAGAATGTATTTGCGGGTCACCGAAGCGGCGCCATCCGCGCCGACCAGTACCGAGCAGCGCAGCGTGCGGCCGAGCGAGGTCGTGACTGTCACCGCATCTCCGGTCACCTCGATCGCCTTCACGCCCTCCCCTTCGGCAACCTCGATCCCCTTTGCCCGCACTTGCTCGACCAGGCTGTGGTCGAATTCCTCGCGGCGGACAATGTTGACTGGCCGGGCCATGCGAACCGTACGCACAAACGAACCAAAGCGAACCCTGGCCAGGTCAGCCGGCCAGTGCGGCACCGACAGAGTCAGATCGAGCTCGGCCATGGCCTCGTTTACGTGACCCGTGAGCCCACCGCCACATGGTTTGGGCCGCGGAAAACCATACCGCTCGAGCACCAGCACCCGCCCCGCGTGGCCATGCTGCTCGAGTCTCGCAGCAACCGACGCGCCGCCCGGTCCGGCCCCGATAATGATGACTGAATAATTCAACTGCACCGGGCCAGTTATAGCTCACAACACGCACAACGCCCCGCTCGGCAAGCAGTCGTAACCTGAACGCCATCGCGTCCGTACAGAAAGGGAGCCCCACCACTCCCTCGACAAGCTCGAGGACTCGCGCTTGATTCGCCAAATTCGTCCACCGCGACCTAACCAATCGAAATTTCAGCTTAACAAAACGACTATATCGACACAAAAGAGTGTTTATGAGACCACAAATCGTCCACGGTCATTCGATGTCGCCCACTGATCATGCCAGTGATTCGCCCGAGCAGCGCCGGGAAGATCCTCTGTCGGAGGGTTTTTGGGACTACGAGCGAGCCACACGGGCGGTGCGAGAGCTTTTGCTGGCCATCGGCGAGGATCCGGATCGCGACGGCTTGGTCGACACACCGCGGCGGGTGGCCAAGATGTATCGCGAGCTATTTGCCGGGGTGAACGAGGACCCGGCCGAGCATCTCGGCCGCACCTTTGCCGAGCCGTACGACGAGATTGTGATCTTGCGCGACATCAGCTTTTCCTCCACGTGCGAGCATCATCTCCTGCCGTTCATCGGCCGGGCGCATGTTGCGTACCTGCCCCGCGAGCGAGTGGTCGGACTGTCCAAGCTGGCCCGCACGGTCCATGCATTTGCCCGCCGGCCCCAGGTGCAAGAACGTCTTACCGCGCAGATTGCCGACGCGATCATGAAGCATCTGGAAGCGCGCGGTACTCTGGTCGTGATCGAGGCAGAGCACATGTGCATGAAGGTACGCGGCGTCAGCGAACCCGAGAGTTCAATGGTCACCTCGGTAGTACGCGGCGCGTTTCGCGACAACCCAGCTTCTCGCGCCGAGGCGATGACCCTTCTGTCGCGCCGCTGATCGCGATAGCGATCAAGACGACCTCACATGGTCGTATGACCGAATTCGGGCGAGAACTATGAGACATCACCCATATGGTCCGAGCTCATAGCCTCGTTCATATGCATTCTTTTTTGCGCGGCCAGGATATACGCTTATCTATTCGTGCTAATTCTAGCACGAGGAGTTTGGTGCGTCCCTGCCAATACTCTTCTTCCGGGCTTTTAGCTTGGTAACTTAGCTGGTAAGAAGCAATTAATCGCTCAATATTGTCAGGCCAATTTGCATTCTTCAACGCTTCATCAACATCTTCTCTGCCTGCAAGCAATCTCACAATTGTCTCAAGGTCACTGCGTTTCTCGCGCTTGCCCCAATTATCCGTTACCCATGTTCTGATTGTAGAAAATCCCGGTTTATTGCCTTGAGAACGAGTCAAGCGCCACTTTTCAAAAGGCTTTTCCGCCTCCTTGTTTTCCACCTCCTCGTTTTCCGCCTCATTCTTTTTCGCCTCATTCTTTTTCGCCTCTTTGCCCTCAAGCGAGATATTTTTCACGCCGACATAGTAATAAGAAGGCTCATCGTCGTCTTTAGAATGGGCTGAGTATAGTCCGTGATTGCGTATTGACTGAACAAAAACCAAACACTTAGCCTTTGCATACCGATACTTGATAACAGACTGCCAGAAAATGGCATTACTACAGCGCATAATCATGCGATACGCTTCACTACGCTCCTCGTTAGTGGGTTCCCTTTCAGTACCCACTTCTCCAGTAGCACGCTTTTCTCTAAGGGCTACTGTAAGGCCATTGATTGTCCGGCGGGAAAGAGGGAGAAAAAGACCCATATCAAGTTTGGCCCGATGAGTCATTCTTTTTGAGATAGAAGACATTCTAAGAACCTCAAAAGGCCGGCCGAGATGAGTACGCAGCAATCCTTCCGTAAACCTGATCTCTTTATCTTCTTTGATATTGCTTGCTGACCTCTTATCATGAGGCTCAGGATAATCGGTAAGCAATACTACGGGTAGAAAATGAAGTTGCTCTCGCATCTGCCGTAGAATGTGCAGATAGAAGTAATCAACCAAATGAAGTTCTCGGTTGTCTGTGGAGAGTTCATAGAAGGCAAATTTTGTACATCTTCTTAAGTTCAGAAAGTACCTGTCACTAAGTTTTACTGAATCAGGTTTTGGGTTAGCCCCAGGAAACACTGGCTTAAATTCAACTAAACCACCGAACCTTTCGAACGATGAGTCCCAATCCTCCTCCGTGAAAAAATATTTCGGTCTAGTGAGAAGGGAATAAAGAGATAAGGCAGTCGTAATCCCCAATACAGAAATCGTTGTCCATATAAACGGAGTCCATTTTCTGTAGTCCATCCCATCTTCTGAAATGAATACCCAGGCCAATCCACCAATAATCGGTCCAACAGACCCTGCTAAGCGGTAAGCTCCCCGTTCATCCAGATCTTCCAGGCTTTTGCCGAACCTCATGGCACTAGATCCCGTTACGGAATTCAGCTGAGTTAGAGGGGGGCGCCCAACTAGCACAATTCCCGATAGAACAAGCGCCTTTACATCCTCTACTCCAGACCTGGCGGCGGCGCTCGAGGTATTCGGCTGCAGTCAACTCTGCATAACTACATAAAGGAGGAAGGTAGAAACAAGGCGATATGGAGCCATCCGGTTGCAACACTATCGTCGACTCGACCATGTTGCAGCGAGTGCGGATTGGCCAGTCGTCGCCCCGGCAAGCCGCGACGAGTGCCTCAAGTTGGGTCGCTGGGTTCTGTATGCGTGCTCCTTGAGCCTTCTGCTCCAGAGCCCATTGCCAAAACGTGCCATAGGAAGTCTCCCAGCTGAGCTTCCTTTGTGGACCAGGCGGTGGATAGGTACCGATTCCTTGGAGCAGAGGCTGAAAGCTGCACGGTAGTCCCATGCGCTCCGATAAGGCGAGGACTTCTTTGGCTTTCTCAACCGCGTTCGGCACAACGAGAGTGCAGATTGTCACGTGTATCCCCCGTGTTCTGCACTGTAGCACTGCATCGACCGCTTGCTGCCAGACTTTGTGTCGGGAAGTGAATCGGGGTGCCGGTGTTTTGCCTACATCGTATAGGCTGATATTAACGGCGACTCGATCCCTTGCGCGTTCAAGTGACGCAAGCCATTCGACAACCTCTTGGGTTAGTAGAACGCCATTGGTAGATAGTACTACAAGTTTTGCATCCTCCAGACAGCACTTGATAACACTGCGGAAATCCCTATGAAGCAGCGGTTCTCCACCAGTTACGTGAAACTCAGTGATTTCGAGTTTCCTGCACTCAGCAGCGAACTTGATCACTGCCGATAGGTCCACTGCGTGGTGTGGCCGACGAGACCAATACTCGCAGTGTTCACACTGCAGATTACAGGCACTGTTCAGCACCAAGATCGCTCGAGAGGGCTGGGACCCCATAACTTCAAGCCGCATGATGGAATTCCGCTTCAATCAATGACACCACTTTCGTCCGAAAAGCCGACCGTCTCGCCTCGACATCGCCAGGATCCTGAAGATGCTGGACGACCCGAATCAGATTATCTGTCGCATTTTCGAACGTGTCCCGAATACGCTGCGCCAGACTAGGCATCAGCCGCTTTTTCAAACTCGAGTCTCCAAGAATCCTCGATGTCCAGGCATAACATTGGTTGAAGATCATCCCCATTCCGTCGTAGAGAGCTTGTAGTCTCGGATCGTAACCCGCGCCAGGAACTCGTTCACGAGAGGCCAAGCGTGTGAGCCGTCTAGAGAGGTCGAAGTGTTTCGCTTCTCGCAGCCAGCGCTCGTCCCGAATCGTAGCTTCGAACGACTTCCTCGGATCGAACAGGATAAAACCCGGTATCGCATGTATCCCCAGCGCTTCCAGCACAGCAAAGGTCTTCTTCAGGCCTCGCCGTGGCAGCGGCTTCTCGTAGTACCTGTAGGTGCTTTCGTCGACTGTCTCGATACCGACGAAAACGCTTCTGAGTCCGAGGCCTACTAACTCTTCCAGCAGGTCCGGATTTACTTCGTCTGGACGAATGTCTATCATCCAGGAGCAGATACCAGCGGCGTGAATTCCCCGAGCGATTTGTAGGGCGCGTTCCACGCCGAGACGCCCTCCTCCGAGGAAATCCGTATCGGTGAAAGTCAAGTGACTGATGCCGAAACGCTCCACGAGGCTCTCTACTTCTCCGATGACCTGCTGCGCAGGGCGGGCCACACGCCGCTGTCCGCGAGCGCGTGCCTCGACAGTTTCGAAACAAAAAGAGCAGCCGCTCCAGCCGCAACCGCGGCTTGCCGACACAGACAGCGATAAACCCTTCTCAAGCGCCAATTTTGCGTAGTCACGGGCACGACGAGGAAACCCAGCCATCGGCAAGTGGCGTGCCTTTCCTGTCGCCTCCGAAACGAGCCGCAATAGCTCGTCTCTTTGCAGGTCACCTGGCAGAATCTTGACGAGCAGCGCCGTCACTGGCGGGGGGCGATAGTAGCGCGCTCCAGGTCCTCCAATCACGACGTATGGTGGACGCATCTCACCTTCGAGCGCCATGAGGAGCGAGTCCAGTTCTGGCTCACCGCCGCTGCAGAGCGTAATGCCAACGACCTGCGGCGTCATGCTCCTGACCCTGGACACCACCTCCGGGAGAGACAGCTCCAGTAGAAACCCATCGATGAGCTCCGTTATGAAGCCAGCAGCTCTGAGTTCACCCGCCACATGTTGGAGGGCTACGGGTTCGCCAGCAAAGCTCCGGTACGATGAGCTGCCAAGGTGCGAGACGCGCAGCATACGAAGATACGAATCCGGTGCCTGGACTCTACCCACACAGCATGCATAGGGGAGATTCACTAAAACCACGTCCGTTCCGTCACTCATGCTATCTCCGGAAACTAACTGCCCACAATGCGCAACGGTTCGGGGCGACACATTTCTCCATCGATACCTGCCAACCGAGTGAGTCGAACGTTTTTGGTCTGACAATCTTTGCAAAAAACACAAACAGGCCAGGGGTGCTTTAATCGGCCTGTCCGATAGCGCAACGCGGGGGCATCATTGACGACCTCGATCAGAGACCGATCGAGTATGTTACCAAGTCGATAGCGAGGTGTTAGGATGGTCGAGAGACAGGGATAAACATCGCCATTGGGTAGAATATTAACTCCATTCCATGACTCCCAGCATGGAAGGGTGGCGTACAGAGGCATGCCGTACTGCCCCCGTTTGTACCAGCGATACGCACGTCCGTGGCCATCGGCGACATAGCTGAGGTCGGGGTTCGAAGCGAGAATGAGGCCCAGGCCTTCACTCTTCGCGTCCCGGAATTCCCGGAGGAAACAATTGAAGTCAGCAGGACTCAGCCGTCTGTCCGCCTTCGACTGATTGCGTCTCTCGCGGCAGTCGTTCACAAAATCCATCAACGAAAAGGCCAAATAACCGGCCTTGAGGGTCAGAGCGCGCTCAATCACTCGTGGCACAAACCCCGGGTGGTAGTTTGCGCTGGACACAACGGTATTCAACGCCAGAAATGGATAATCTCCAGTGCGCACGGCCGCTAGAGTTTCCACAAGTCGATCAAACGCATCAGGTCGCCCTCGGAGTCGATTGTGTGTTGCCGGGTCGTGGGAGTCAAGTGAAGAGATGATCGTGTTGACCCCACCACCCCGGACTGCCTCATAGATCTGCTCTTGCTCGAACATCATATTCGTAAAAAGGACCACCCTTATACTGGAGGCGCGCAGTTGCGAGACCATGTGGCTGAATTCGGGGTGGAGGGTCGGCTCCCCACCGATGAGCAAGCATTCACCCGTCTCAAGTTGAGCCATTTCCTGAACAAGCGAATCGATCCGCTCCGCTGGAAAAAGGCCAGTATTCTTTTTCCAGTAAGAACAGCCCCCACACCTTGAGTTGCAGTTGAAGGTCGGCCTCCACGTGAGTTCAGGCGTCCGCGAAACTACACCATCTGCGGCGAGGCTATCTCGAATGTTGTCGACCAGTTTGGTCTCCATCTTACGACTCGTCATACGATCGTCTCCAGAGGTTGCTGACCCGAAAGACCCTCGTAGACGCCGAACAGAGCACCTACGCGGAACCGCATCCCGACCAGCGCTTCATGGTCGCGAAACCTCTGGTGGTATTGCAGACGCTCATCGAGGGTTGAAGCAACGATGGGATGAGTCAGGTGTACACACCGACAAGTTTCGAAGAGGTGAGAGTACGTCATACCTGCCCGTAAGAGCCTGAACATAAGCTCGACATCCTCGCGGCGAGTAGGAAAACGAGTCTCGTCAAATCCACCATATTCACCCAGCGCGCTGCGTTCAACTACGCCAAAGTGCGCTACAAAAGTAAATTCCTGCAAATCCCGGTATCCGGTTTCTCGGGAGATACCACGGGGAAGGAAGGAGTTGGCCTCTATGTACGGAGCTCCGCCCTGCAATTCAGCTTTAATCGCGCTGGGATTCCAATGCCTTACCATCCAGTAACGCTTTGCTCCACATGCGAAAGATCCTGACTTGGCAACGCGCAGCGCTCGCTCCAAAGTATCTCGATCCTGGAAGATCACATCATCATCTAGGAAGACAATTCGCTCTTCTGAGGCTACCGCAATTCCTGCGTTACGAGCTTTTGACCTGTTCCCGGTTTCTGGGCAATGGAGCACCTCCAGACGGGGTTTGAGAATTTCGGGAACTGAGTTAACTAGATATTCATCGGTCCGATCATTAGACCCGTTGTCAACGATAATTACCTCCAGATTTTCACTGATACTTTGCCTGGCCAGGCTCAACAGTGTCAGCTCTAGGCTACCCTGTTTGGTTGCAAAGCTGTTGTATGTCGGTATTAGAACGGTGCATGACATCATGGACCTCATCCATGCATGTGATCAGGTGTCTCGTGAGGCACCAAGATCCGTGGATCGTCGTGCTCTTGGATACCGAAGAGGTGCGAGTATCTGAGTGTAAGACCGTATTTTCGCTCAAGGGAGGAGTATCGCTCTTCATTGGCGGGAAGATGGATAGTTCGATTCTTGACTGGGTGGTTTAGGTGAATGATGGGTCCGCATTCATAGGCGTTCACGAACTCAGCGCCTGCTGCAACGAGGAGCCGATACATAAGATCACAGTCGTGACGGCCCCAGCCGATATAGGACTCGTCGAACCCATCTACTTTTTCGAAGAGGCTGCGTTCAAGGCATCCAAAGTGGGCCAGAAAGCTGACATGGAGCAGGCTCTTGTAGCCCGAGTCGCGGTCGATACCGTTGGGGAGATCTGATATGCCGAGGGCGTAATCATAGCACCTCGCATCGAGTTCTCTTGCAACGCGTGCTTGGTCCCAACCAATGTAAGTCCAAAGACGCTTTACACCGCATACGAACCCCCTTGGAACTAGCATATCAATGGCCTGACGTACTGTGGTGGCTTTGGGCAGCAAGATATCATCATCCATAAAAAAGATGATGTCACCGGAGGATACAGAAACTCCCACGTTGCGCGCACGTGCCTTGGCGCCAACCTGTGGGCAAGAAGTGATCGACAAGGGCCACGGAGCGATAGACGTAGCCCACAGAGCGAGGACATCGCGCGTCCTATCATCACTACCATTGTCCACAACGACTACCTCAGCCTCGTATTCCCCCAGGTTTTGTTGCGATAAGCTCCTCAGTGTGAGGTCGAGGGATCCACGCTTTTCGGAGAATGAATTGTGGGTAGGAATGATCAATGAGATTCGCACAGTAACTTCCCCTATGCTCCCCAATGAGCTAGGCCATCGAGTATACCGGCGGCGTAGCGACAGTTGCTTCGGTAGCAATCGGGATGCTTCACCCTTTGCGTGAGGGCTGGAAGGGCATTGGCTGGCAGGATTCCGCGACATCCCAACTCGAAGAGGGGGAGGTCGGTTTCCGTGTCACCAGCTACGTAGCACTCGCTTCGGTCCAATTTGAGTTCCGAGAGCAAAAACGAGACGGCTGCTCCTTTGCCGTAAGTCGTCGGAAGCAGGTCGATATAACGCTGTGAACTGGCCAGAACCCGGCAGCAGTGACTGTCCGCCGTAATTCGGTAGCACAGCTGCGCGAGTGTCTGCTGGTTTCCATCCCAGTAGAAGCTCACCTTGTAGGCGGCCTGCTCCTCTGGTGGCTGAATGGTCAGGCCTACTGACGTACCCACGTGGACTAGGTTCTCGGTGCTCCAGTCATGGGGAGCCAGCTCTCGGTACTTCTTGCCAAGAGCATTACTGGGATCGTCAAGATCGCGGAGTTCTGTCCCGACCGAAGTACAGACGAAGCGCGGTATCGGCAGTCGGCCATCGGCCACGAGTGCGAGCGTCGACCTCATTGACCGCGACGTGACATAGGCTAGCATGAGACGGCTTCGTCGGGCTTTGAGGTAGGCTGAGAAATCCTCCTCTGACGACGCATCGCCGAGTAGCGTGCCATCGATATCTGAGAACAGCGCAGCCGTGCCACTCATGCTATCGCTGCTCCAAGCGGCCTCTCGGGTGATGCTGCAGCCAAAGTGCCAGGCCCTGACGCGACGAAGAGTGTGCAAACCGTACGGAGCCCTGAATCTTGCGACCGGCGAACGTAAAATCCAACGGTGCTAACGTTGATAGCTGGACCAGGAACTCGTCCCCGTCGGCGCATTCTATAGTGACGAGATTTGTCGAGTGGAAGACGATTCGAATCCCACTCAGCTCCTCTGCGGGTTTGATGGGTTGTTTGGTGAGGCTCACTAGCGACACCAGGAGGTGTTCGCCAGCCGCCAAAACCGGCGATAGGAGGAAAGGAGTCGAGGAATAGCGTCCCATTGGATTAGCTCCCTCGCTCGTGTAGTTGTGGCAACTCTCAAAGCCGTGGAGGCTGCCCAGGAAAGAGCGCATTCCATCCGGCCTCATGACTATAGACCAGTGGCGTGCCAGCTCCGCTTTCAGCGGGCACCTATCAGATAACGCATAGCCGCCATCCCGTAGCCTTCCTGTTGGATAGCCTATGGTCACGTGGTGGATGCGGAGATCTACTCTGCCCAAACCGATCGACACCGTCTCTATCCTCCCAACCGCGTCTTCAGTCTCGTTAGCGAGGTCAAAAGCCGAGGCTCCAAACCGATCTGCCTGGGCGACGAAGGTCGGACGCCTACGGTGGAACACGCGACCTTCTTCCGAAACGTACGCGACCTGAGAATCAATGTCAGCATCATCGAGATTCGGAGCTGTATGGGTCGAGTAGTTGAGCTTGCCGTAGTGAGGGTCGGTGCGGCCTCGCCGAGTGCACCAAGTGTGGTCTCCTCTGCTGCAAGAGACTCGGACGATGCCATCTGAGTCGCCAGAGACGATCAGCCCAGGCACAACGAAAGAACGCGTATATGGCTTTGTCGCTGGCAGTGACTCCACCTCGCTCCAAACTTCGTGAGATGGTGAAGCGAGTAGCCCAAGGAAACCCTTGCTAGCCCAATAGGGAGAGGCAGGGCCTGAATAGTGCTGTAGCATCAGTGGAAATGGCTTGAGCCAGCCCTGTGACAGTAGTCCATCAGCAAGGACACCACGATGCAGGAAGTACAATAAGGTCTTATTCGCCATGCACCGGAGCACACCTGGCATGAGACCCACACTCTTCCATAGAGCCCCGGCCCAAAGTGGGGCGAGTACTGCGAAGCGGTAGGTTAGGGAACGCCCATGGTAGATGGGAGCTCCGTCCTCGGCAAACAGGTACTGATGCTGAGCTAGATAGAGCCTGAGGCGCTCACGGTGATTCTTGGCAGAAGGGCTGTCATGTCTCTCCATGCGAGAGCAGTGATAGAGGTAGAAGTGGAATGCCCAGCCATTGTAATAGTCAAAGTTGTGCCTGCCACCGTCGGAGTACCAACCTTCACCTCTATAGAGTTTCTCGACAGCCCGAAGGTGACGTTCAATGATGCCCTGTCGATAGGGCGCACCAACGGACTTGAGAAAGGTATGGATGACAACGGGAAACAAGAGCCAGTTATTGGGCCAGACTCTTGCATTTGCGGCTGCGAGGAGCCACGTGACGACGTGTTGCTTTGCGGCTTCCGGCAGATGGGACCAGATCCAGCGGCGCGTCTCGTAAAGTGCGATGGCTATGGAGGCAGCTTCGACAATGGCCTGGGAGTGATCTGATGGAACCGGCCACATCTCGTCGCTCGCCGGGTCGGTCCCAGCCTGGAGACCAGACAGGTATCGTTCCACGAGGTCGCCGGACACCTGCCCTCCAGCCCCCGCTAGCCTGTAGGCGGCGAGCAGAAATGTGCGGGCGTATCCCTCAAGACCATCCATTGCTCTCCCGGCAGAGCCTGGTCGGCCGGGTAGGTGGATAGCTGAATGCTTCAGGGTAGCCCAACGCCGCACTCCCTTCAACAACTCGTCGGCAAGCCACTCCCAATGCGCTCGCGTAATGCCAGTGACAGGAGAACGCGAGAAACTGAGCAAAGGTGAACCTTCTGGCAGCGCGATCCGCCCCAGCATCTTCAGTTTCACCCGACCCAAGCTGTGGTAATCATGCGCCGATTTTACTTCCTTCTCAAGCTAACGTAAAACCACTGAGAATCACAAAACCCTCGCCACGTCCTCGACGTATAGCAGTTCGGACAAATGAAATGCCGCTCGAAGCCTCGATACCGAGCGGCCATTTCTCCCCCTACCGGAGTAGTAGTTTGGTTCGTCAAAACCGTCTCGAACGAGATCGCGTACCACCGGCGCCATCGATCCTTAGACATTTCAACAAATTTGGCCCAATACCACTGGCTCCAGCCATTCGCGCCGGTAAATACCTGGCCGGACTGAGCGCGGTGGCGCGGCCACTTTGCGATACCCTGGGGTCTGGTATCACCGAGCCGAGGAGACATCATGACCTCTGTCCGCGCCCCGAGGGGCACCGAACTTTCATGCCAGGGCTGGCCGCAAGAAGCGGCCATGCGCATGCTGATGAACAATCTCGATCCCGAGGTCGCCGAGCGGCCCGAGGATCTCGTGGTCTACGGCGGCACTGGCCGGGCTGCGCGCAGCTGGGACGACTTTCACACCATCTGCGCAGAGTTGCGCCGCCTCGAAGACGACCAGACCCTGCTGGTGCAAAGCGGCCGCGCGGTGGGCGTATTTCGCACTCACAGCGAAGCGCCTCGCGTGCTCATTGCCAATGCCAACCTGGTACCCCGGTGGGCCACCTGGGAGAACTTTCACCAGCTCGAAGCCGCCGGCTTGACCATGTACGGCCAGATGACCGCTGGATCGTGGATCTACATCGGCACCCAGGGCATCTTGCAGGGCACCTACGAGACGTTCATGGCCGCGGCCAAAAAACACTACGGCGCCGATGCCACGCTGGCCGGTAAATGGGTCCTTTCCGGTGGCCTGGGCGGCATGGGCGGTGCCCAGCCGCTGGCGGTCACGATGAGCGGTGGAGTCTTTCTCGGCGTCGACGTCGACCGCGGGCGCATCGAGCGCCGTCTCGAAACTCGTTACCTCGACGAACTCGCGCCCGATCTCGACACTGCGCTGGCCCGGGTCGAGCAATGTACCAGGGCCAAAAAAGCCCACTCGATCGCAGTGGTCGGCAATGCCGCCGATGTCTACCGCGAGCTGGCCAAACGGGGCATCGTGCCCGATATCGTCACCGATCAGACCTCGGCGCACGATCCGCTCAACGGCTACGTTCCCACTGATATGACCTTGCGCGACGCCGATACTTTGCGCCAGGCCAATCCCGACGAGTATATTCGTCGCGCCCGTGCGTCCATGGTTGCTCACGTCGACGCCATGCTCGCCATGCAGCGAGGCGGCGCGCACGTCTTCGACTACGGCAATAATCTGCGCGGTCAGGCCGAGCTCGGCGGAGCCGAGGGCGCGTTCGAGTATCCCGGGTTTGTGCCTGCCTACATCCGACCGCTTTTTTGCCGGGGCAAAGGGCCGTTTCGCTGGGTCGCGCTGTCCGGCGATCCGGACGATATTCTGGCCACTGACGAGGCTGTGTTGCAAGAGGTCGACGACGACCCGGCGCTGGAGACGTGGATTCGCATGGCCCAGCAGCGAGTGGCCTATCAGGGCTTGCCGGCGCGCATCTGCTGGCTGGGCTATGGCCAGCGCCATCGGGTCGGCCTGCGCTTTAACCAGCTGGTCCGCTCAGGTGCGGTCAAGGCGCCGATCGTCATCGGCCGCGATCACCTCGACAGCGGCTCAGTGGCCTCGCCCAACCGCGAAACCGAAGGGATGAAAGACGGCTCCGATGCCATTGCCGACTGGGCGATTCTCAATGCGCTGCTCAACACTGCGGCCGGTGCGACCTGGGTGTCGTTTCATCACGGCGGCGGGGTGGGCATCGGATATTCACTACACGCCGGCATGGTCGTGGTCGCCGACGGCACCGAGCGCGCCGATCGCTGCCTCGAGCGGGTATTGACCACCGACCCCGGCATGGGCGTCATTCGCCACGCCGACGCCGGCTATGAGGAAGCCATTGCCTGCGCTGGCCAGCGCGGTGTGGTCATCCCCGGACGGCGCGAGGACCCGGCCCGATGACCACCGTCGAAACGGCAACGCTCATTCGCCACGGCACAACGCTGCGCTTGGGCCTCTCGGGTGGGCTCGAACGAGTACTGCGGCGTATCGATCTGGCAGGAATTCTGGGCGAATCGCCCATCGAGCGGGCAGCCTGGCCGATCCGGCGCCGATTGGTCCGGGTTTTTTCCCGCGCCGAGGTCATCGGCGGCGACGTACACATCACCTATGACGACGGCGGCAGCGAGGCGATCCCGGGCTCGTACCTGGCAGCCCGGGCGCTGCGGCACGATCGTTCGGTCGACCGCATCGCAGAACTGGTCATCGACGGTGCCGGGCGGGTACTGACCGCCGATGGCAACTCCTCCGATCCGCTCGGCATGATCGACCACGGTGCCGTGGTATGTGGCGGGGGACGCATTCTGTGGCTCGGGCCGTCCAATGAGCTGTCTCGTTCGGGCTGTGACCTATCGCGTGCCCGGCGCATTGATGCCGGTGGGCGGTTGGTCAGCCCCGGGCTCATCGACTGCCATGCCCATCCGTTGTTTGCCGGCAATCGCGCCGACGAGTTCGCCAGCCGAGCAAAGGGCCAGTCCTATCTCGACATTGCGGCTGCTGGAGGCGGAATTCGAGCCACCATCGAGCCGACCCGACGGGCCAGGTTCGATCAGCATATCGCGCTCACCGCCGATCGCATGGCCGGTGCCCTGGCGGCGGGAACCACCACGTGCGAGGCCAAAAGCGGCTATGACTTGACCGCAGACGGCGAGCTGCGCCTTCTCGACATCGCCTGGGCGGTCGATGCTCTCCAGCCGGTCGACCTGGTCCCGACCCTGCTCGGCGCCCACGTCGTGCCGCCCGAGTATGCCGCCGATCGGGCCCAATTCGTCGCCCTGGTGATCGAGAACATGATCCCCGAGGCCGCGCGCCGCGGCCTGAGCCATACCGTGGACGTGTACTGTGACGAGGGCGCGTTTAGCCGCGACGAAAGCCGCGATATCCTGCGCGCGGCGCGCCATGCCGGCATGCATGTGCGCGCCCATGTCGGCCAGTTTTCCGACCTTGGTGGAGCGGAGATGGTGGCCGATCTGGGCGGCCTCTCAGCTGATCATCTCGAGCACGTATCCCCGGCCGGCATGGCTGCGCTGGCCGCGCACAGCGTTGTCGGCGTGATGCTGCCCGGAGCATGTGTCCAGCTGCGGTCCGCTCCCCCGCCGGTCGCTCTTTTGCGCGACGCCGGCGTGGCCCTGGCCGTGGCCAGCGACCTCAATCCAGGTACCAGTCATTGCGAGACCTTGCCGGTGCAGATGTGGCTGGCCACAACCCACTACGGAATGACCGTGACCGAGGCCTGGCTCGGCACCACGGTGATCGCGGCGCGAGCCATCGGCCGTCACGACATTGGCGTTCTCGCGCCGCACGCCCGAGCTGACCTGGTCGTGTGGGACGCCGAGTCACCAGCCGAAATTCCATACCACTACGGGGCCAATCTCGTTCACAAAGTGGTCAAAGATGGCCGGGTCGTGGTATCGGGCTAAATAGTCTCTTACCGGGCAAATCCTTGCATTCTCGGCAAAGATTTCGGTGTCGAGACCCACTACTCGGCTGCCGAATCAGCTCTCGCGGTCGGGCCTCAACTGCGCAACTGGTCAGGGCGCTGGAGTGAATAGCTCGATCACCTCGATCGGCCGTCCCATCGCGTCGATGCCGCCCGCGATCAAAATCTGTCCGTTGGCCAGAAGTGCCGCGTTTGCCCCCCGACGCGGTACGATCATGGGCACACTGGCCGCTCGTTCGAGCGTGTCCGCAACAAATACCTCGGCATCGGCAACAAGTTTGCCGTCGCTGTCCACTCCGCCGGCCACCACGACATAGTCACCGCTCGCAGCTACCGCAGCATCGCGCCGCGCTGTGGCCAGAAAATCGCTCAATAACTCGATGTCGCCCGTGGCCGGCAGGTAACGAACCGCCGAGGTGACCAGCTCGCCCGCTATCGCACCGGCCACCGCAAGTATCGATCCATCGAGCAGAAATACCGCGGCATGTCCGGTACGGGCCAGCTCGCCTGCTCCCTCCACATCGACAAAGACACCGCCGCGCAAAAGCACAGCACCCTCGGTCCCGTTGCCCTCGCCAGCAAATAACGTGTAGGCGCCGTCAATCGACGACGTGGCTGTTCCGCCGAGCGCGGCCGGGTCGGCAATCTCGCGGATCTGCCCGGTCAAACGGTCGATGAAAAGTGGCGGAACTCCAGTGACCACCACATCGCCCCCGTGCATCGCCATGCGGATGCCGCTGCGCGCAAAACGCTCTTGCGAGGTCAAGGGAAGATACGCCCCGCGCGGCGCAACCGATGTGACCAGACGCCATATGTCAGGGGTCGGCTCGCCGTTGTCGTCGACTCCGCCGGCCAGATAAACATCGTCAAACCCGCCGGCAAGTGCAGCAAGACCGGCCCGCGGGACCGGCAGATCGACCACTCGATGCTCGATCGCAGACCCTTCCGGCACCAGGTCGTGATCGTAGACACTGTAGATGTCGACCTCGGCAGCTACCTGACCATCACCGCGCCGGCCACCGGCCAGGACCACACCAAACGAAAGCGCAGCCACTGCCATCTCCGACCGCGCCGGCTCGAGCACAACCGGCGCAGCAGCAAGGCCGCCAGGCGGCGCAACATAGATGACAACCTCGGCCGATATCGCCGCGATCGGCAATGGCCCGCTGCGCCCGTACGCGATCAGTTCGCCCGAGCGGTCAAATCCCTCGAATGTGAGATACCCCGTCTGACCACTGGCGACAACGTCGAGATCGAGCGAAATACGTCCGTCATCGCCGCGCTCGGCCTCGAACACAGCCAATGGATCGCTCAGAGTGAGCCGAACTCGATCAACCCGGGCAACCAGCTCACTGCCAGGAGCCGCAACCAGGGTCACCGCAATGGTGCCAGTATTGCCAAAACACGCCATCACTGTCGCCATCAACGCCATCGCAGTCATCGCAAACACCGCCGCGGATGCACGCCTGCCCGGCCGCAGAACCATCGCCGCAATCATCACGACACCTCGAGAATGCGCGCCAGCACCTCATCGCGGCCCGCGCCGTGTACGCGCAGCGACTTGCGCCGCGAGGTGACGCCGCTCTCTACTTCGATCTGCCGGCGCGCCACACGCAGGGTTTTGGCGACGAGGTCGATGACCGCTGCATTGGCCTTGCCATCCACCGGAGGCGCGGTTACCGCCACTTTGAGGCGTTCGCCCACGACCGGGCCGAGCCTGGCTCGCGATGCCCGCGGCTGAACCAACACGTCGATGAGCACGCTGTCTCCCTGCTGGCGAATTACAGACATATTCGCTATTGCTACAACGGATCGAATCGACAAACCATCGGCGCGATCACGGGTGCGGTGATCGCGCCCGCATCGCCGGACGGAAACTGCACAAATCGGCTGAATGAATCGATCAACCCGGCGGATTTTAACCGATGTACTGGACCGACCTGCCAGGATCATCGGCTGGCCCGCATGATTCATCACGCGAGATCGTAGCTGCCGAGCAAGATTTGGCAAACGACCGGAGCCGCACGCCGCAGGCCTACTGCAGTAGGCCTGGTGCCCCGGCGGGGGCAGCGTTGCCGAAGGTTGCCGGCAGATGCGACCGCAGCAGATGGTGTGTTGAATAATGCGGGTCAGGTACCAGAGCCGGACTTGCCCGAACTGCGGCGGCCGAGCTCGCGCGCGCGCACCGTGGCCGATTCGACCGCGTTGATCAAGGTGGTGCGCAATCCACCCTCTTCCAGGGTGTGTAGACCGGCAATGGCAGTGCCGCCCGGCGAAGTGACCATGTCCTTGAGCCGGCCGGGATGCTCGTCGGTGTCGAGCAGCATTTTGGCCGCACCCATGACTGTCTGCGCGGCCAGCCGCTGCGCGTTGCGCCGGGCCAGGCCGACCTTGACTCCGGCATCGGCAAGAGCTTCCAGGATGAGAAATACGTAGGCCGGTCCACTGCCCGAGAGCCCGGTCACCGCGTCGAGTGCACTCTCCTCGACCACGACCGAAATGCCGACCGCGTCAAAGATAAAACGAGCCAGTTCGAGATCGTCGTCAGTGGCATGCAACCCCGGTGCGATCGCCGTGGCCCCGCTCTGAACCAGGGCAGGGGTGTTGGGCATGGCGCGAATCACCCGGCAATTGCCCCGCAATTGCGACTCGATGGACTCGATCGGCACCCCGGCCGCCACCGAGATGATCAGGGCGTCGTCGCGAACATGGTGGACCACCTCGAGCAACACCCGCTCCATGATCTGCGGCTTGACCGACAAGACCAGCACATTGGAACGCTCGGCCAGTTCTGCGTTGCTCTGCGTGGCAAAGATGCCGTACCGCTCGGCCAGTTCAATGACGCGCTCCTGACGAGGCGCCGACGCGGCCACATGGTCGGGCGAAATCGCCTCGACCAGACCGCGGATGAGTGCCTCGGCCATGTTGCCAGCGCCCAGAAAACCAATCGTCTTGTCGAATTTCACCGGGCCGATCTACCACAGGAGAGCATGCCAAGAAACGCGAAGGGTACCTGGCAGCGGTCTGCCGCGCGTCAAATCGCCGCGGATCGGTCCGCGACGCCGGTTCAGTGCTGCGAGGAATGGCAGGGGACATATTCTCGAAAGATTCCGGCACAAGCGACCGCAGCAGCCAGACCTCATGAATAATCCGGGTCAGCCCAACATGGCCATTTGACCGTTATCGCACCGGTCGGATACCTTACACGCCAAACTTGGGAAGCCGCGGATGTCGACAGAGAACAAGCCACCGGGCAAACCGGCAAAAACAATTTTCGGGTATCAGGTGCCCCCGACTGGCCAGCCGGGTCAACCACCTGCCCAACCACAACAACCACCTGCCCCACATGGGCCGGGCAACCCGCCTGATGCTGCATCGCCTCCGGGGCGCCTTCCGCCCCGGCCGTTTCCCGAGGGACGAGCCGCGAGTAGTGGCTCTGCCCCCGGCGCGCCCGGCAGCTCACGGCCGGCCTCGGCCCCGCCGGTGAGCGGCCCGCCGCCGGACTCGAGGCCGGCCTCGGTCCCGCCCGGTACGCCCGGTCCTGCCGACGACGACATGGAGCCGACCATCGCGATGGGAAAGCCGCCCCCCGGCATGCCCCCGATCAGCACGCCGTCGGCCAGCCAATCGCCCGGAGCAACCCCGCCCTCCGTCGCTCAAACCGTGGCCATCAGCTCGCCCGGGGATGCCCGGGCCATGGGCGGTCCGCCGCCCGCTGCGCCGCCGCTCGGTGCACCGCCGCAGCCGGGGCAACCGCCCATGGGGCGAGCACCCAGCGATCCGCAATTCGGCACACCGCCGCCTCAATTCGGTACTCCGCCACCTCAATTCGGCACGCCACCGCCCGGTGCAGCCTCGCCAGCTGGAGCCGGGCCGGGGGCTCCACCGATGGGACAGCCTCCGGGACAGCCCGCATGGCAGCCGCCAGGCAGCCCCCCCATGGGCCAGCCCCCCATGGGACCGCCTCCGGCCGGACCGCCCATGGGCCAACCGCCCATGATGCACGGCCAGCCCCCCATGGGCCAACCACCCATGGGGCCGCCTCCGGCCGGACCGCCCATGGGCCAACCGCCCATGGGCCAACCACCCATGGGGCACTTTCCAGGCCAACCGCCCATGGGCCAACCGCCCATGGGGCACTTTCCAGGCGGACCGCCCATGGGCCAACCGCCCATGATGAACCAGCCTCCAATGGGGCAACCACCCATGATGCACGGCCAGCCGCCTGGCTATGGTCAGGCAGGAGACTTTGGTCATCCAGCCATGGCCAATCTGGCCGCCCGATTGCCGTCATCGCAGCCGGGTACGCTGTTTGGAATCCCGCTCAACACGCTGCGCGATCAAGCGCTCGAACAAAAAGCTCTGCTCATCGCGGGCGCAGCCCTTCTCGTCGGACTGGTCATTCCCTACCACACCAGCCCGCTCGTATTCGCCTTCTCCGAGGCAATGCGCAGCAGCGTTGGCTTCGAGTTTCTGTACTGGCCGATCATCGCCGCTCTGGCCTACCTCCTGGTCGCTGTGGCCCCGCCCAATCTGCGCCAAAACGTGCCGCCAATCGTCCTCAAATGGCTGCCTTTCGGCACTGCCTTTGCGTCGATCTTGATCCTCAAGGCGATCTTTTTCAGCTCCCTGCTCGGCGATCCCACTGCCCTGTGGATGGCCAATATAGGCTATCCGCTGCTGCTCTTTGCCCTTCTGGCCCGACTCTCCGATCCGTCGGATCAGATCGCGCGCACTCTTATCGCAGTGGGCGCCGGGCTCATGTTGATCCCGTTTATCGTGTTTTCTTTCGACGTCGGCCTGGGCAACAAGAAAGTCTTTACCGTCATCCACAACCTGTTGCAGATTCTGGTCTTTCTGGTTGCGGTCGCCTCGGCAGTATTCGTCATCAAACCGGAAAAAGTGCCCGCTCTGCGCGGTATCGACGCCTTTGCTCCCCTGGTCGCAGCCATTCTGGTCGCGTGGATTCCGCTCAAGATCGTGCTCGGCTTCCTCGGCGAACTGGTCCACGGCAGCGGTGGCGTGAGTGCACTTTTCATGCTCATTCACGTCCTCATCGCGGTATTCGCCTACTGGGGGATTCTTCTTCTCAGCGCGCCCGAGGCGTACGACGAGCTCAAAAATCTGTTCACCGGACAGGGCAAACCACCGCCCTACGGCGGCTATGGCGGCGGATATGGCGGGCAACCCGGTCCCTATGGCCAACAACCTGGCCCGTATGGCCAACAACCTGGCCAGCCGATGCCGGGCGGAGGGTTTCCACCCCAGGGAGGTGTACCGCCCGGTGGCGGCCCCCAGGGCGGCATGCCGCCCGGTGGTGGCATGCCAGGTGGTGGATTTCCACCACAGGGAGGGCCAGGCGGCGCTCCTCCAGCCGGGGGTGGCTTTCCACCGCCGCAAGGAGGAGGACCTTCCGGCGGCATTCCTCCAGCCGGGGGTGGTTTTCCACCGCCACAGGGAGGGCCTCCCGGCGGGGCTCCTCCGCCAGGCGGTGGCTTTCCCCCGCCCCAAGGCGGCCCTCGCTAGCTGGCCGGAATACCGCGACGTCCCGGCAACAACTGCCAGCCCAAATCGAATTTCCCGCAATCTCTCCCCGCCGTTCTCCTACCTCGCTGTTCCCATGCAGAGTATGCATGAACGGAATCCGTCAGAAGAATAGCGTTCAAAACATCGTATTTTCCTTGCCACAGAAAGTGACCGAGGGTTACTTATCTACCATGCCGTCTTATGAGCTTTCCATCAATGGCAAGAAAGAAACCATCGAGGCCCCTGATGACATGCCGCTCCTGTGGGTCTTGCGTGATCTCGTCGGCCTCACTGGCACCAAGTTTGGCTGTGGCATTGCGCAGTGCCGGGCCTGTACAGTTCACCTGGACGGAAGCCCGGTTTTCTCGTGTCGGATCCCGATCTCGGCGGCCACTGGCGCCGAGATCACCACGATCGAAGGTTTGACGCCCGACCTCAAAGAACCGCTGGTCGACGCCTGGGTCGAAGAAGAGGTACCCCAGTGCGGTTATTGCCAGCCGGGCCAAATCATGTCGGCTGCAGCCCTTTTGGCCAGCAACAAGAATCCCAGCGATGGCGATATCGACATTGCCATGTCGGGCAACCTGTGCCGCTGCGGCACCTACAACCGGATTCGTCGAGCGATCCACAACGCCGCCGAAAAACTCTAAAACGCAACGGCAATAGAAAACGATTCACACAAACCGATCATCGAAACCGGTCGATCTAAATCGATCAAGGTGAAAAACACCATGTTACATCGACGGACTTTCATGAAAGTGGGCGCGGCGTCCGGAGGGGTTTTTCTGCTCGGGTTCCGCCTGGCCGGGTGCAACAGTGATTCCGAGCCCGAGCCGGTGACCACAGCCGAGCTCGACGCGTGGGTTCGGATCAGTTCTGACGACACAGTGACGTTGTTGGTCGGCAAGGCCGAGATGGGTCAAGGAGTGCTGACCGCATTGCCGATGATACTGGCCGAGGAACTGGATGCGGACTGGAGCAAAGTCCGCTCCGAGCACGCGGTGGCCGACGCTGACAAGTACGGCTCGCAGCTCACTGGTGGCAGCACCAGTGTTCGTCTCAGTTACGACAGCTTGCGCCAGGCTGGTGCCACGGTCCGGGAAATGCTCAAGGCGGCTGCGGCGTCGGAATGGAAGGTTGCTGCCGGCGAATGTCGGACCGAGAACGGGGCAGTCATGCACGATGCCAGCAGCCGCAGCGCCCGCTACGGCGAACTGGCCGAGCTGGCCTCGACCATGTCGGTACCGGACAGCCCGACCCTCAAGGATCGCAAGGATTTCCGCTTGATCGGCCAATCGGTCAAACGGCTCGATAGTCGGCCCAAGGCCGATGGAACCGCGATTTTTGGCCTCGACGTACAGCGGCCAGACATGTTGATCGCCCAGGTGGCGCACAGTCCGGTGTTCGGTGGAACCGTCGATTCATTCAACGACAGCGCGGCTCGTGCCATTTCCGGGGTACGCGACGTGGTCGCGATCCCGACCGGCGTGGCTGTGATCGCCGATCATTACTGGGCGGCCCAACAGGGCCGTGATGCGTTGTCGATTCAGTGGAACGAGGGCGCCAATGCAACACTGTCGAGCGAGAGCATTCTCGATGCCATGAAGTCGGGAATCGACGACGGTGTCGAGGTCAAAAACGAGGGCGACGCGCCGGCGGTATTCGACGCAGCGGTTCAAAAGCTCGAGGCCGAGTACGAGCTGCCATACCTGGCCCATGCAGCCATGGAGCCGCTCAACTGTACAGCCGATGTACGTGCCGATGCGTGCGAGGTATGGGTGCCGACCCAGGCGCAATCACTCACGCACAATCTGGTCGCCCAGCTCACCGGGTTATCCAAGGACAAGGTGACCATTCACACGACCATGCTAGGCGGTGGTTTTGGCCGGCGCGCAGCGGTCGATTTTGTCATGGATGCAGTGCATGCGTCCAAGGCGGCCGGCAAGCCGGTCAAGGTAGTGTGGTCGCGCGAAGACGACGTGAGGGGCGGTTATTACCGCCCCTCGGTGTGGGACAAGATCAGCGGTTCGCTGGACGAGAGCGGTTATCCCAACAGCTGGATTCACAAGATCTCGTCGCCATCGCTGCCCAGTTTTGTCCAGCCTCCCCCGGCCTACGACGTCACTGCGGTCGAGGGTGCCGAGAATCTGCCGTACAAGATTGCCAATCTCCTGGTCACATACAAAGACCCCGGAATATCGATTCCGACCTGGTTTTGGCGTTCGGTGGGCAGTTCGCAAAACGCCTATGTCACCGAGTGCTTTTTCGACGAGCTGGCCGAGCTGGGCGGAAAAGACCCGGTCGAGGCTCGTCTTCACATGCTCGCCGATCATCCTCGCCACCAGCGGGTCGTCCAGCTGGCCGCCGACCAGGCCGGCTGGGGCGGCACCCTTCCCGAGGGTGTGGCGCAAGGCGTGGCCGTGCACGAGTCGTTTGGCTCCATCGTCGCTCAGGTGGCCGATGTATCGATCGGAGACGGCGGCGCGGTGAATGTTCACCGGGTTGTCTGCGCGGTGGATTGCGGCGAGGTTATCAATCCCAATACGATCGAGGCGCAGATGGAGAGCGCCATCGTGTACGGGCTCTCGGCCGCGCTCTACGGTCAGGTTCGCATCGAAAACGGCCGTGCAGTGGAGGGCAACTTCAACACGTATCAAGTGTTGCGCATGTCCGAGATGCCTGAAATCGCGGTCCATATCGTTGCCGAGGGCGATCCCATCGGCGGCATTGGCGAGCCGGGCCTTCCCCCCATCGCGCCGGCGGTGTGCAATGCGCTGTACAAGCTGACCGGCACCCGCATCCGCAAGCTGCCCATCGGTCGCATTAGCTAGTTCCCGTCCCTAAATGCCCGTTTTGCCTCGTAAAACGGGACTGGAGAACGATATGGGAGCCACGTTGGGCGCGGGTTGCTGACCGCGATGGCGACTTATATCAGCTCGCGAGTACGGTCTCGAGAATCAGACTAGATCCAAATGCGGGTAAAATGGTGCCAAGACTCGCTTTGCTCAAGCTG
>JAKSDA010000189.1 GCA_022360315.1 Pseudomonadota bacterium | reverse complement strand
TAGTCTGATTCTCGAGACCGTACTCGCGAGCTGATATAAGTCGCCATCGCGGTCAGCAACCCGCGCCCAACGTGGCTCCCATATCGTTCTCCGGTCCCGTTTTACGAGGCAAAACGGGCATTTAGGGACGGGAACTAACTAACCTATCCTCTCTAACGTGTGTAGTCTTACAATGCACCTGTGTATGTCGCCATGGAATTACCAGATCTGGGCAAAATCGATCGCTCGTTCCACCAGGCACTCAAATAAAGATTATTTCCCCAAGTGTTACTGGATTGACCCCCACCGTGGCAATGAAGTGTATGACAACCTCCTTCAGTCCAGTGAGGCTCTGGTGTTGAACGGCAATATCGATGGATTCACTGTCATCAACAATGTACATGATAACAACAATATTGGATACGACTTCATCGGGTACCGTTGCTATTGCTTCCGTAGGTATCATCGACATAACGATGTTGTAAATTTGCCCCCAGCCCGTTTCTCTCGCCAAAAAGCTCGGCAGGGTGAGCAGTACACCCCCGGGGCGAAGAGAGATAAAATGGTGGATAGATCGATGGGTGGGATAACCGGTTTTCTTACCATGATGCTCGCGACCCCAGTAGGGGCTCCGCTCGTTCTAGCGTCTTTGGGCCCCTGCGAACAGGCTACTATAAAACGTGTAGTAACCGGTCTCGCGCGTACCTATTTTCAAGGCCAACGTTTCGCGATATACAACAAGGCGTAACAAACTGATATATTGTGCGAGACTGTATGACCAGTAAGGTGACCGCGCGCGGCCCGCAGATCGCTTACGACAGGCGATTGCGATAGTCGGTATAGTCAAAGCGCCGCAGCACTTCGATGGTTCCAGTGGCTGGATCGCGAGTGGCGATCGACGGCAGGCGCACACCATTGAACGTAGTGTTCTTGACCATGGTGTAGTGGGCCATGTCGAGAAATATCAACGTTTGCCCCACAGAGAGCGGCTCATCGAATGAATAATCGCCGATGACGTCGCCGGCCAGGCAGGTCAACCCACCGAGGCGGTAGGTGTGGGTTTTCTGGCCCGGGGGGCCGGCGCCGACGATTTCGGGGCGATAGGGCATTTCGAGGACGTCGGGCATGTGCGCTGTGGCCGACGTGTCGAGGATGGCGATATCCATCTCGTTGTGAATGATATCGAGCACCGAGGTTACCAGTGCCCCGGTGTGCAGGGCGATGGCCTCGCCCGGCTCGAGATAGATGTCGACGTCATGACGCTCGCGGAGGTCATTGACCACGCGGACCAGTCGGTCGGTATCATAGTCGGGCCGGGTAATGTGATGACCACCGCCGAGGTTGAGCCATTTCATCTGCGCCAGGTAGGTACCGAAGTTGCGCTTCACTGCCGCGACCGTGCGATCGAGCGCATCTGCGCCCAGCTCGCACAGAGTGTGAAAATGCAGGCCGGAGATCCCATCGAGCGGTTGCCCCTGGAACGCGGCGAAAGGCACCCCCAGCCGCGAATATCGACCGCATGGATCATAGATCGGGACCTTCACCTCGGAGTGCTCGGGATTGATGCGAATACCGCATTGGATGGCTGTGGAGCTGGCCTGTACCTGCTGCCGAAAGCGCCTCCATTGTGCAAACGAATTGAAGACGATGTGATCGGCTACCGGGACGATGTCGGCAATGTCGGCCTCGGAGTATGCCGGCGCATAGACATGTACCTCTTTATCGGGCTTATCGGCACAGAATTCGTCGCGGCCGAGCCTGGCCTCGTGCGGCGAACTGGCCGCAACTCCGGCGAGATACTGGCTCGCGATGGGAAATACACCCCACATGGCAAATCCCTTGAGCGCGAGCAAGATCTTGCACCGAGCCCGCTCGGCTACCCGGGCGAGTATGTCGAGATTGCGGCGCAGCGCAGCCAGATCGCAGATGTAACAGGGCGTCTCAACCTCGGCCAGGTCGGTCCAATCACCTGCCATGCCTACATCTCCTTGACGTACCAGGGCAGGCCGTGCTTGGCAAGGGCATCGAGAAATGGAATGGGATCGAGTTGTTCCAGGTTAAATACACCCTTGCCGCGCCATTTGCCGGTGAGCATCATCATGGCGCTGACCATGGCCGGCACACCGGTGGTATACGAGACCGCCTGGGCGCGCACTTCTTGGTAGGCTTCGGAGTGATCGCATACATTGTAGATGAATACCCGCCGGCGCTTGCCGCTCTTGATGCCGTCGAATAGACATCCGATGGACGTCCTGCCGGTATAGTTCTGGCCGAGTTCGGCCGGATCGGGCAAGAGCGCCTTGAGAAATTTGATCGGCACGATCGGACGACCCTCGTACTCGATGGGCTCGATGCGGGTCATGCCGACATTTTGCAGAACTCGCAGATGAGTCAAATACTCGTCGCCGAACGTCATCCAAAAACGGATACGGCACAACCCTTGAATGTGTTTGACCAGTGACTCCAGCTCTTCGTGGTACAGCAGATAGGCCTTACGCGGTCCGACTTCTGGAAACTCAAAGGTCATGCTCTCGGATAGTGGGTCGGTCTCGTGCCATCGGCCGTCTTGCCAGAAACGGCCGCGCTGGGTGATCTCGCGGATATTGATCTCGGGGTTAAAATTGGTGGCAAACGGGTGGCCGTGATCGCCGGCATTGCAGTCCAGAATATCGATGTATTGGATCTCGTCGAACAGCTCTTTTTGTGCGTAGGCACAAAACACATTGGTAACCCCCGGATCAAAACCGGAGCCGAGCAAGGCCATGATACCGGCGTCGCGGTAGCGGTCGTGATACGCCCACTGCCACTTGTACTCGAACCTGGCCTGGTCAGGAGGCTCGTAATTGGCTGTGTCGAGATAGTCCGTCCCGGTCTGGAGGCAGGCATCCATGATCGGGAGATCCTGATACGGCAGCGCCACGTTGATGACCACATCGGGTTTGAAGCCGCGCAACAGGGCCGCGGTTTGCGCCACATTGTCGGCGTCGAGTTGCGCGATCTGGATGTCGCGGCCGCACATCTTGCGGATCTGTCCCTTGATGACCTCGCAGCGGCGTAGAGTGCGGCTGGCCAGCAAGATGTCGGAAAACAAATCGGGAATTTGCGCGCACTTGTGGGCGACAACTCGCCCGACTCCACCGGCGCCGATGATCAGGACTTTGCCCATGAGTTCTCCTCTTAGCAAAACCGAGTCGATGGTTTCGAACCTGCCGCAGCCTAACACAATCGATATCCAGCGCAGACTCCAAGCAGGCTTTTTTACATGATTCGACCGCGTCCCGACGATCGAATAGCTGGCCGCCCGGCCGCTCCACTCGGTTGGAACTCCGCTTCGCATTCCGTGCCCGGACATCCAGCCGGATCGATCATGCGCACGGTTTTTTTGCCGCCGCGTCTGATCACGCGGCGCCGGGCCGACCGGGGTCGGCGCGGCGGGGTGTAGTCGAGCGGCGGCAATTCGACGGGTATGCGCTGGCGCAGCCGGATGCCGCTCGGGTCGATGTCGCTCGCATAGGCCAAGATCTCGACCCCCGAGTCGGCGGCCCGGCGCAAGGTATATCCATACAGCGGGTCGATCTCGTCGGCCGGCCGCACCGCCCGGGTGCCGGAGCGGTTGCAGCAAAAGAGTAACACCGCGCGATGTCCCGCTTTTGCAGCTACCATGAGATCGCCGAGGTGCCTGGTACCCCGGGCGGTCACCGAGTCGGGAAACGCGGCGACGTGGTCACCGCCGTCCATGGTGGCGCTCTTGACCTCTACCCAGCATTGCTCGCCACGCCGGATCAACGAGAAGTCGATGCGGCTGCCCGCACCCCAGGCAACCTCGCGGCGCATCTCGTCGTAGCCGGCCAGTTCGGCAATGACACCGGACTCGATGGCCTCGGCCACGACGTCATTGGCCCGCGCCGTATTCACGCATACCATGGCGCCATCGACTTCGACCAACTCCCAGGTGTAGGGCAGCTTGCGCCGGGGGTGGTCGTGCACGCTGAGCCAGACCCGCCCGCGATCGGGGGCACAGGTCCGCATCGACCCGGGATTGGGACAATGAGCTACGATAACCCGGCCGCCGGGAAGTTCGACATCGGCGAGAAATCGCTTGTACCGGCGCACCAGGCGTCCCTCGATGAGTGGCGTTTCGAACAGCATGGTTCGCTTCTACAAGCTCGACTCGCCACTGGCAATGCCAAAAGAGCGTTGTTCTGGTCGGCTGTCGCAGTGGCATGCCCGGCCGATTGCTGCCCGCCGTCGCACTCGCGTATACTGCCGCCACGAGGTGCCAGCTCGAATGAAACGCATCCAGTTCTATCCGGCCTCATGGGCCGGAATTGTATGTTTCACGTTGCTGTTTCCGGCTACCGGCTGCCGGCAGTCCAGTATAAAGCCCACCGTCGACAAAACCCGGAGCAAATACTATCTCTCCGACGAGGAAATCGATCCCGATTACGGAAAAACCGATATCGCCAGCCTGATCACCATCGGCAGCGCAGGAGAGTTGCAGGACCGCCGCCGCCAGCTGATCGGCTTTATATGGAAGGGAGGGCCATTCCCGGGCGAAAAGCTGCCCGCCCGGGTGGTCGAAAAGCATCTCGATGAGCGCTACAAGGGCCTGCCAAATCTTCGCCAGATCGATCGCTTGACAGTTACCATGGATTGGGGGGTCAATTCGATAATCTATTATTTCCGCCCCATCGAGCGAAACAATCGATTATTTATTTATCATCAAGGTCATACAGGCGACTTCATTGTCGGCAAGGCGGTCATCGCCAAGCTGGTGGCCAGTGGCTATGCGGTCCTGGGGCTGGCAATGCCGCTGGTTGGCATGAACAACCGGCCGGTGCACGACTTCGAGCACTTGGGTAGGCACCAGCTGACCAAACACAGCCGCTTTGTTCTGGTGGAATCGGCCGAATTCAGCGCCATCAGGTTTTTCGCCGAACCGGTCGCAGTGGCGCTCAATCATGCTCTGGCCACGGCAGAGTACGATTCGGTCGCCATGACGGGCATCTCGGGGGGCGGCTGGACGACCACGCTCTACGCGGCGCTGGACCCGCGCGTCGAGCGCAGCTATCCAGTTGCCGGCACCCTGCCGTTTTATCTGCGGTCCAAACGCCATCGCAACACCTGGGGCGATTTCGAGCAGAATCTTCCCGCACTGTATCGAATCGCCAACTATCTCGAGTTATACCTCATGGGTTCGTCCGGGCAGGGACGCGCTCAGCTGCAGATCTTGAACAAGTACGACTCCTGTTGTTTCTCGGGCATCAGTTATCAGACGTATCATCACATCATTCAGTGGCGCGCCGAGCGGCTCGGTGGCTCGTTTGATGTTTTTCTGGACGACTCCCACCACGAACACAAAATCTCCGAGCGCGCCCTGGCCGCGATCTTGAGCTCCGAATCCCGTTTTCGATGAGTCGCAATCGGAACCGCCATATCTCGCCCCGGGTCAGAAGCCGGATGAATCAGATGTGAGAATTGGTTAGAAACGGCCTCTCGGCGGGTATACGAAGCCGATGGATCTTCGTGAATTCACAGGCAAAGCCGGATTGTAGACCGCAGCGGCCGGAGCTCGGGGCAAGCAATACGGGGGGCACGGAGCGGAGCGGCCGGGTATTCGATCGGCACCGAGCCCCGTGTCGCTGTTGCCAGCGGTGAGAAATCCGGGCTGGACATGATTTGGTAGATTGGGTTCTATGGAGTCATGTATACGATGCAGTCTCACCAGGTCCGCGCATCACGGCGCGACATTGCGTTGGATGCGGCAGTGCCTGCTCATGCACGGTGTGTACGCTCGGCGGGACTGCTCGCATCCGCCCTGAGCTTGTGTCGCACCGACCAGGAGAGACCGCAGAGTTGGTCAGTGGCAATCCTTTAGCGTGATTGGTGAAAAATGACAGTGCTCGACAAACCGTGCTTGCTCGTCCTCGCCGCGTGCTGGGTGGTCGCTTGCGCGCCATCCCATTCGCCGTCGTCTCCGACCGGACCTCGGTCGGCACCCGAACAAAAGAAACCGGAGCTGTTCTGGAAGACCTGGGGGACCCCAGGAGTGAAAACCCCATCGTGGTGGCTGTCAGAACCAGAGGAGGAGGACAGTGAAATATCAGCCGAATCCGCCGACGGCGGCGAGGATGGCGAACTGGATGCGAAGTCTGATGCGATGCGTGTCCTGGAAGACCAGCTCTTCGAGGAGATCAACCGATTGCGCAACAACCCGGCGAGCTATACCGATGCGCTCGTCGTGTTTCGCAACCTCTACCAGGATCGGCTGGTGGCAGTGCCAGGCCAGCTGGCCCTGCTGACCAAAGAAGGCAAATCGGCCGTGGACGAGGCGATCGGAGCGATCCGGCAGGCCGCGCCACAGCGTTCTCTGAGGCGTTCTCTCGGACTCAGCCGAGCCGCTCGTGCTCATGCCCGCGACCTCAGCAGAACTACCAAGCTCACCCACCTGGGCGGCGATGGCTCGTCCGCTCACCACCGCATGATGCGCCATGGAACCCTGAAAGGGACCTTCGCCGAAAACATCGGTGCGGGGTATAGCGAGGCCGATCTGCTGCTCATGGAGCTTCTCGTCGATGACAGCGTGCCGAGCCGCGTGCACCGGATCCACTTGCTCGCTCCGATGTTCACTGTAGTGGGTATCGGATGCTCTGTGCACCCGGCCTATCGCGTCGTCTGCGTGATGGATTTTGCCGAGTCCTTCGAAGAGCGAAAAATAAAGAAAAAACAGACAATTACAGGAGGGTAAAAAAGCGAGAAAAATTGTGATAAGCCCTTCTCTTCGGTCGTTTTGGAGTTTACGTGGAAGATCGGTGGACAATACGAGCCCAGGACGCCACCCTGCCCGACGAGGCCGAGTTGGTTCGGCTCGTCGAGCAGATCGATCAGGGGTCCGATCTCGCGTTCGAGCGGTTCTGGCGCCTGGTCGAGACCAGGGTCGACAGGGCGGTTCGGAGCACTCGACTCATGCAAAAGCTCGCCGAGCGTCCCGCCGAGCGAGCAGATTGCAAGCAGACGATCGCTCTCAAGCTGCGCCGCGTGCTACCCATGTACCTGGACTATCGCGAGCAGAAAAAAACCGGCCACGGCTCTTTGCCGTCGATCATGCGCTGGGTCGCGGTGATCATCAACAATGCGGCGATCGATTTCCGCCGCATGCACCCGGAATATCGGCGAAACGCCGGGGATAACGAGCTGCAATATCGGTGGCGGACGTTCGTCCACCTCGGCCTCGACGAAGGTATTACCAGCCGCGGCAACGCCGATCCAGACGGTCGGGACCCGGCGCTGGCCATCTCCCGCGCGCGCCAGTTTCGCGAGATGCTGCAATGGGCCGACACCAATTTACCGGCATATCAGGCAAGAGCGCTGATGCGCTGGCTCTATGCCGAAGATTCGCGGCAGAGCAAAGCAGCCCGCGCAGCGCTCAGAAAGTTGCGCGATCAATTCCGGGGGTCTGCGTCGTGAGTATTTCTGTGCATACAAGCGAATGCGATCGCATCAGTCTGTTGATCGCAGCATCGCTCGACGGAGTTGCCACGTCGGTCGACGCGGACGCTCTCGATGAGCATCTCGACTCCTGTGCTCTTTGTCGGGAGACATTTTTGACCTCGGCGGCGGGGGGATTCGAGGGCGATGCTCTGGATGACGTCACCGAGCAGGCGGTTGCAGACGACGCTGCCGCCATGTTGCGGTGGACTCGAGAACTGGATAGGCCGAACAACGCACTGGCGATCGAGCCTGCTGGCGACGAATCGAGAGAGCAGCCGATGTTCACCAATTACATTGGAGCTAGGACTCCACAGCCGAGCAGACTGCGGTCCACGCTCATTGCAGCGTCGATCGCGGTGCACGCCGCATTGCTGATCGGGCTGGTCGTGCGGGGAGCGTGGGTGGTCGACAGGCTCATTCCACCCAAGCGGATGATCTCTCAAATAAACTCGATCGAAATGGCTCGTCTTCCGGCCGAAACCACACCCGAGGTACTTCTGCCCGCAGTGGCGCCGCGCCCACCGGCAGGCCCGGGCGACCGGCCGAACCGGGCAAAGAAATCCATTGTCCGCGATCGGATGGCTCAGCCGGCCAGACAAACCGACGACCTACCCGGCGATGGAGCGGACAGCGAGATCGCGGTCTATGCCGATGTTTACGCCGAGAGCGAAGACGATCCCGCAGCCGAGAGCGGCGGCAATGGCGTCCCGGGCGGCGTGGCCGGAGGAATTCCCGGTGGGGTCGTCGGTGGTAGGGCGGGCGGCTCGTTGCAGGGCATACCCGGTGGCGTACTCGAAGCCATGATACCTCCGGCTCCACCGAAACCGCTTTATGTCCCCCACGTCGCGATCGAGCAAAAGCGTACAGCAGGAGAAACAAATATTCTGCCCGATGAGGAGACCAAGGCTCGGCTCAACGATGCCGGATTACCCCAGCTGGATGCCGTGGTAGAGATGTGTCTGTCGAAAAAAGGCCACGTCCGGAGATTGCGGATCGTCAAATCGACCGAGTATCCGGCCTACGATCGCAAGATTCGGAGAGAGATGAATCAATGGAACTACAGACCATATCTCCTGGACGGAAAACCGGTGGCCGTGTGCACGATGGTCACGATCATATATCGAGCAAAACGCCGCTTTCAAAAATCCTCTGTCCCGAAGCCAACGCTCACCCCGAGACAGCGATAGAGACGGCAATAGAAGTTCAAAGGCAAAGACGAGGGCAAACCAATGGCAAAGATACTCACTTTATCGATCGTTGTGCTAGTAGCTGGTTGCGTGCATGACGCGTGGCAACACCAGACACTGCGCGGAACTCAGGCGCAATCCCGGCTCGAAGTCGACAAAAAACAATGTCAAGAGATGACGTTACAGCCCTTGCCAGCTGCCGTGTATGTGGACACATACAGCGGCTTCATCTACGAATCGCAAAACGGCCCATCGCGAGGCATCACCAGGTCTGCCGAGGCCGCAGCCAAGGGCCATCCGCGTCCGGCGCTCGCGAGCCAGGTCCAGAACAAACCGTATTCACTACACTCGATCGAGAACAAGGCCAGCGAGGAGATTTTCCACACCTGTATGGCCAGTAAGGGCTGGACGAATTCGGCCAGGCAGCAGCGGGGTGGTCGAGAGGCCGCGGATCCCGGCAACCGACATGTTCCGGCAACCAGTCCAGGCAGCACCCCGCAAATTTGAGCGGTCGGGCCGCGCCCGTCACATTGCATCCTTTCCGGTGCGACCGTATGTAGGCTATGGGACCGGAACAGACCCCGTGTTACCATGGGCCGGTCATGGCTGCGATTGTACCCAACTCGCACCATCCGGCCCTCGATATCAGCGAGGCGGAACGGATCGATTATCTCATTGCGGTCGCATCCATGGCCGCTGCCGATCATCATACCACTGAAGATGAACTCGAACGCCTGCGAGACATGTGCACGAGTCTCGAGTTGTCGGACCGGGGTACAGAACAGGTCATGGCTGCAGCTCGCTCGCCCGACGGCGGCGCGCTCGAAGAAATCGTCGACCGGCTGAGCGCGAGCCAGATGCGTTATGCACTTCTGGTCGATGCGGTCGCGATTGCTTGTGCAGATCGAGACCTCGACTGTTCGGAGTCGGGCGAACTCATGAGTCTGGCCGATAAACTGGACATTCCTCGCGGCCAGGCTGCCCTGGTATTTCGCTATGTCGACAACTGGCGGGTTCGAGGCAAAGGCCCGAGTGATGCCAAAACCACAGCCAACTTGGTCGGCGCTGGAATCCCGGTGGCCGCCCTGGCGGTTACTGCTGCTGCGGGAGCGTCGCTGGCCACCGGAGTCGGGCTGGCCGCGGCACTGGGAGTGAGTAGCTATATGTCAGTCAAATGGCTGTTTCGCCACGGCAAGAACCGAAAGGCAAAACGCCGTCGAGCTCGCCAGACCGAGCGAGCTCGACGGGACGAACAAGCTCGACAGGCCGAGTGCGACCAGGGGGACTGAGTACCGTTTCCGAACAACCAACTCAACCGATCTCGAGTATTCTGTCCAGAGCCCAAAACGCAGCCAGCGATCCAATCGCATAGGCAGAGGCGAGCATCATCCCGCGGGTAGTTCGCACTACCTTGCCGGCGCTCATAACGATGATGGCAACAACGCCCACGAACAATAGCTGTCCGATCTCGACACCGAGATTAAATAAAAACAATGCTTCGGCAACCTCGCCGTCCGGCAGCCCTATCCCGGTCAGGGCACCGGCAAAGCCAAAGCCGTGGAGAAGACCAAATCCGGCTGCTACCGACCAGGGGGCCCGGCGCACCGGCGATGCCGGATCGGCACGAACGATCTCCACGGCCAAAAATACGATACTGAGCGCGATGATTGCCTCGACAGGTGCGGTTGGCACCGCGACCGTGCCGAGGATCGCGATCGAGAGCGTGACGCTGTGCCCGACGGTGAACGCTGTGATGGTGAGCAGAAGCTGTTTGCGCCAGTCGATCAACATCAGCAGGCCGAGTACAAAAAGCAGGTGATCGATGCCCAGTAGGATGTGCTCGATACCGAGAAACAGGTACGAGAGGACAAGAGCCCCGGCTGTCGTCCGTTCGGGTACCATGTAGGTCGGGTTGGTGGAGTGGAGGACCGCTGTGACTGCGTGACCGTCGTGCCAGGTGATGCGAACTAAGACCTCGGTGCGGGTCACGGCCAGGCCGGCGATCGCGATCCTCTTGCCGAGAAGACCCGCCGAGCCGCAGTCGAGGTCGTGACGTGCGATCACCGTTCCATCGTTGTGAGACCGACGCCCGCTTGTGCCAGCAGTGCACGTCTGCGGCCATTGCAGTTCGAGTTGGGATGCACTGGCAGCGGGAGCGGTAAAGGAGACCTCGAAGCGCCCATCTGTGCCCTCGGCAATATCGAGCAGCGCCGGTGCCAGGCCATGGGCATGGCCTGATCGCGGCAGCGCGGTCAAGATCACGACCAAAATCGACAGCACGCCGATTGGCCCACTCCAGCGGGCGACCGTGCCGGTTTTTGTCATGTGGTGGTGGTTGATCCGGTTCATCAAACTCATCCCGGTTAGGGCAACGTCGCCGACAGTGCGGTTGCACGGCCGATATTTCGGTTAAGCTGTCGATCGCTCTGTCGATCGAACTCCTGGCCGCCCGGTCGATCTGCGGGTTCTTCGATGCGGACGTGGTAGCGTGCCATGAGATCGCTCAAATGGCGCGTTTGCGCCTCGGCACGGCGGGTTTTGCGCCAGTCGTTGGCGACCCGATCGCGAATTTCTGCCAGTGTGGGCAGTCGCGAGCGGGAGTGAGTGGTGACCCAGACCAGATGCCAGCCGTACTGAGAACGGATCGGCCGCGACCATTGGCCGGGCCGAAGTGCGCGCAGGGCGGCGACAAATTCGCTGCCGAAACCTCGTTCGAGCCTGGACACTGGAGACGAGACAAACTCGCTGCCGAGAGGAAAGGGATCGCCGGGCAGCGGAGATATCGATCCCAGGTCGGGCAGGCCAGCGAGTTTGTCGGCTATGTTGCGGGCGTGTTGCCAGTTGCCGCCGCTTGCGACAAAAATGTGGCGAAATCCCACGTTGGCTGGAATTCGGAAATCGTCGGCATGTTCGGCTAGATACTCGCGCAACTCGGCCTCGGTGGGATCCTCGTCCCCGGCCATGTCGCGCACAAGGAATTCCATTTTTTGTACCAGGCGCCGGCGAATGACCAGATCGGCTCGGTCGAGTCCGAGCGCGATCGCCTCGCGAAACAGGACCTCCTGGCGCACAAACTCGTAAATGTGGTGAGTTTGCTCTTCGGGCGACAGGTCGACTCCGGTGCGACGGCGATGATCGTGGCGCAGCCCGGTGATGAACTCGCCGGAAATCACGATGTCGCGCCAATCCTCGATCGACGATTCAGCTCCCGATCCGCTGCGCAGCCAGCCGTGTATCGCGAAGATGGCGACACCGATGAGTGCAAAATGCAGTGCGGGTTGGCGCAGAATGCCGCGGATCGCCTTCTTGCCCCCGCTCATCGGGTACCTCTTGACTCGGTGCTGGCCTGGGGCGCATACCAGATCGGAGAGGTCCAGGCCCGCTCCTGCACCGTGGCCGGCAGGTCGGCATCGCAACAGAACTCGTATTCTGTCGGCACATAGCCATCACAGTCGATACCGGCCTCGACGCATTTGTAGGTCTGCCACCGGCAGGACGGATTTTCCAACACGCGCAGATAATAAAGAGCTGGCTGGTTGGGGTCGAAATCGGGATCAGACCAGGTCGAGCACAACGAGTCATGGGTATCCGGTCCGGTGAGCTGGCAGGTCGCGGTGTCGACGCCGGCACTGTGGTCCGGGTTGCCAGCGATGTCGTAGACCTGCTCGCGGGCCTCGCCGTCCTCGAGCCATACCTTGATGAGCTGGATGCGCTGGAGCGGAGTACCGCGATGCTTCGGGCTATTGGGCTCGCAGGTCTCGGAACTGGTCGAGTCACATGGCGTGCCCGGGTCACGGGCGGCCCAGGCGACAAAGCTCGGCGCGCTCGAGGTAGCTCGGGGCAGTGTGCCACCCATGGGTACGCCGTCTCGATACCCGATCTCGACCAGATCGGTCCGCTCGCACAGGTCGGCGGGATAATCCCAACCGGCAAAGAAACGCACGATGGGCCGGGTACCGCTGGTACCATAGGTTTCTCGCCGCGCCAGGGCGGCAAAAATGGCCGGGCGCGAATTCTCTTCTGCCCATACCACTGCCAGGCCGCCGGGGCTAAAATTGGTATTGACGTTGGGATTGGCGTCCTGGGTACCAACATGGCCTTGATAGGTGTTTTCGGCCGTATTGCCCGGACTCGCGTTGTGGGTATCAGTACTCGCAATGACGCCCAGCTGAAAGGGATTGCGGCCCCATAGTTGCTCCTCGATCAATCCCTGCCCGAGGGTGTTGCGCAGGTAATTATTCGGTGCCCGGCAGCCCTGGGGCTGCCCCGGTTCTGTACATAGCGGCGCGTCTTCGTTGATCAATTCGAAATCGCACAATTCATCGGGAGCCCCCATGCTAAATTCCGGACTGCACTCGGACGCTCCCTTGTGCTGAATGATCTCGACCAGAGGCTCGAGACGAGAGCGCAACTCGGCCTCTTCTAGGGTCTCGGGGGGCGTGAACATGCGCCCGTTACTGGCGTTGGAGTTGTGTGGGATGGCGAGAACATCGCAGTCCGAATGATCCGACTCGGTGCCGCCGCACTGGGCGCGAAGCTCGGTCCACAGGCCGTTTGCCGTGCTCTGTTCGAAATAGCTCGTCGGCGTCGACGGCACCAGATCATTGGCAAAGATCACGTTGCGGTGAAGATTGCTGCCGCCGGGGGTTCCAGTCCATTCGTAGCCGATCAGCGAGGTGAACGCGCAATCGGGGCTGGTGTCGTAATGGCGGTTGGCCGCGTCTCGACTCTCCCGCCAAACCCGGGCCGCTGCCGAGGTGCAGCGGTAACCGCCCACACCGCACATGGGAAATCGCTCCGGGTCGGTACTGGCCGGGCCGCGCGCGCCCCACAGGGCAAACGCCAGCAACGGCGAGGCGCGGTATGTTTGGCAGGTCAGCGAGTCGTAGCCAATCGCGTCTGGCGTGGTGCACATCGATACCTCGCCGAGAAATTCGGAATGATCGGTCGCAGCTGCGAAATCAAGTGGTCGATCGAGCTTTGCCGAGCGAGTTGGATTGCCATCCTGATCGTAAGGCGGCAGGCCAATGGCCTTGCCCCTGGCAAACTCGTACGCAGTATCGGGATCGTTGCGCGTACCGAATAGATAGGCGTCGAACGAATACGACGTGTGGACGTGCAGGTCACCAAATAGCGGCTGACGCGCCGGGTCAAAATGGTTGCACCGACCGATGGTCTCAGCCCCGATCAATGCTGGCGCTTGCGGCTGGGTGGCATCGTCAATTCGGTCGCTGCCCTGGCACCCGCTGGATATCAGCAAAAACCAGGCGATGAAGTATGCGTGTTCAGATCTCATGCCGCCGCGTAATCAGCAAATTTCGTTCCGCCTTTTTTGGCAGTGTTTTAAATTAGTTAAATGATGTTGTTGCGCTGGTGAAAACGGTTCTATATGGACAGCAGTCAAGGTCGGGTACCCTTGTCGGCATTGTTCGTACGGCAGGTATCAGATCGCATGGACGGCGACCGAGCAGCTGGGACGTTTCTGTGGGGGCATGGATGCCGTGTACGGTCACAGCAATGTCATGGGGGCGACTTTGTTCCCCCACAATACGCCGAGGGTGAGCTATCACTGGTGCTGGAGAACATTCGGTGAGAGCCGATGACCGCCGCTTCAAATCCAGATTGCACTGGGTACACTGAACTGCAACGTGGTTGCGATCGTCCGATGCTCCTCGGCAACATTCGCCGGGCGAAATAGCTCAACGCTCAAAGCAGCTGTACGAACTCGATGCGATTGCCAAACGGATCGCGGATGAAAAGACGGCGCAGGCCGGGGATGGCCACATCGTCCGCGATCGCGATGCCAGCTCCTTGAAGGCGCGCCCGCACACTGTCGAGATCGTCGACTTGATAGCCCAGATGCGCCTTGGTGGCCCCGCGATCGACGCCATCCTCGACACCCAGGTGAAGCGTCATATCCCCGAGTTCCAGCCACAAGCCGCCCCGGGACTGCAATGCCTGTGGCTTCTCGGTCTCGCGCATGCCGAGCAGGTCGCAGTAGAATCCTCGCGCCTGGTTCTCGGCCCCGATCGGGATCGTGATCTGTACATGATGGAGCTTTTCGATCTGCACGGCGGTAGAATAGCCAAATTCGAGCTCGATTCATTTGCAAAATCGGCAGTCCATGACTGCCGTGAATGGACTGGTAGGTCGCTCGCAGTTTTGGTCCGGCCCGTGATAACATTCCGGTTGTGCAAGCATGGGAACGCCTCGCTCAGGTCAGACGCGAGCTGAAAGAGCTGTTCATCGAACGCGACGAACTCGTCGACGGCGCTCTGGCCGCAGTGCTGTCCAGGCAGCACGTGCTGATGCTCGGTCCGCCCGGCACCGCCAAGTCGATGCTGGCCAAAGAGGTCTGTCGACGTATCGGCGGCAAGTCCTACTTCGAATGGCTGCTGACCAAATTCACCACCCCCGAGGAAATCTTCGGCCCGGTGAGCTTGCCGGCTCTGGAAAACGGACGTTACGAGCGCATCACCGACAGCAAACTGCCCCGGGCCGAGGTCGCGTTTCTCGACGAGATCTTCAAGGCCAACTCGGCCATCCTCAATGCGCTGCTCACCATCTTGAACGAGCGGAGATTTCATCACGGCTCGGAGAGTATCTCGGTGCCGCTGCAATCGCTTCTCGCGGCCTCGAATGAGTTGCCCGAGGAGGACGAACTCGGCGCCCTTTACGATCGCTTTTTGGTCCGCTTCACGGTGGGCTATATCGAGCAGGAGCACCGCTTCATCCGGCTTCTCGAACTGGACGACGAGCGACCGGCGGATTGCACCGTGCTGCGGCCCGAAGAGCTCGATAAACTGCAAGCCCAAGCGGCACGGATTTCGGTTCCCGCCCCGGTGCTCGAAGACATCGTCGCCATTCGGCGCGAGCTCAACAGCGAGGGAGTCATCGCCTCGGACCGGCGCTATCGCCAGGCACTTTCGGTGCTTCGGGCCAGTGCCTTGCTCGAGGGACGCGAGCAGGTGTCGCTGCGCGATCTCGGCTGGCTCGAGCACATGCTGTGGAGCGACCCGGAACAGCAAACCAAGGTGGTCAAAGCGATCTCCAAGGTCGCCACCGGCCAGGAGGAAGAGGCCCGCAAACTCCTGGTCCAGGCCCAGGAGATCTCGGCCTATGCCCGCCGGCGCTGGCCCGACTTCGAGACTCGCAATCGGGCTATCATCGAAGCGCATACCAAACTCCATAGCATCTACCAGCGGCTCAAAGCCATGCGCGAAGTCGGTGTGCAGCGCCAACGCGATACCTCGCGCATCGAGGACATCACGGCGCAGGTCGCCGCCATACAAGAAAACCTGCTGGCGAGCAAAAACTGAGCTGCAATGCCCGAGTTCCACACCATCGTCTGTGACGGCTACGATCGCGACGTATTCGCGCGCCTATTGTCGCGCAAGTCGTCGCTCAAGAACACAAAAGCCCGGCTTGAACGCCTCTTGCCCCATGCCGAGCCGCTTTTGTGCGATCTCTTCAGTGTGCTCTACAAATTGAATGTAGTGCAGCGACCCGGCGAGGACCTTTCGGCAGCTGTATTGCTCAATCGCCGGCTGGTTCGTGCTGTGGTTGAGACCCGTGAGCTGGCCGAGTTGCGCAAGCGGACAGAACTCGACGAAGACGAGTGCGCGGCAGCGCTACCCAGCCTGGTCGACCGCATTCTGGTCGCCATGAAGCGGGAGCTTCATTTCAGCCCGGAAAGACTCCTGGACGCGGCCTCGGTCGCCCACGACGAGGAAGAGCTGGCCCAGCGGGAGGCCGAACTCGCTCACCTCGACGAATTGCCCGATGGCGCGTTTGGCGAAGATGAAAACGAGGCCCTGATCGACAGCTTAAAAGGCGACATCGACGAGCTGCGCCAGCGGATCGAAAAGGCTCGCGCCGGACAAGAAGAACTAGCCGAAAAACTGACTAGTGAACTCGACGAATCGGTCTCTCTCAAGCTGAGTGTGTTGCCCGGCCAGCTCGAAGATGCAGATGAGCATCTAACCAACATGGGTGTGGGGGCTGGCCAGCCCGGTCGCGTCGGAGCGGCCAGGCGGATCGAACTGGGCGAGCGCCTGATGCGCAGCCGCAAACTCCAGCTCTTGGCCAAACTGGTCGGCGCATTTCGCGAGGTGGCGTTCGAGGCCCGTCGCAAACGGGTCGTGCGCAGCCCGCAAGAACTCCACTCGGTGGGCACCGGCTCTCATCTCGATCGCCTTTTGCCATCGGAGCTGCTCGGCTTGCCCCGGCATCAGGGGGCGTTGCACCTCGAGTTTTTGCGCCGTCTGGCCGAGGGCCAACTGCTCGAGTACGAGCTTCACGCCGCCTCATCACGCGGACCCATGGTGGTGTGTGTGGACGGCAGCGGTTCCATGCACGGCTCCAAAGAGCTGTGGGCCAAAGCCGTGGCTCTCACCTTGATGGAGATCGCCCGGCGCGAAAAGCGACGCTGCCTGGCCATCGTTTTTTCGTCTGGCCATCAGCTCTTCGAGGTTGAACTCCTGGGGAAATCCGGTCGCTCACGCGGCCGCGCTGCTGTGCACGATGAAAACGTGCTGTCCTTTGCCGAGTACTTTCCCGGCGGCGGCACCGACTTCGAGCAGCCGATGCGCCGCGCTCTGGAAGCCGTGGCCAACGGGGATTATCGCCGCGGTGATATCGTATTCATCACCGATGGCTACGCCCATGTCTCCGATCAGCTGGTCGCAGATATCAAGGACAAGCGCAAAAAACACCGCTTCCGCGTCCGCGGCATCGTCGTGGACGTCGCCGAATCGAGTCGGCAATCTCTCGACCGCTTCTGCGACGACGTCCGCCTGGTGACCGATCTGGCGACCGACTCCATGAACGACCTGTTCGCCGGCGTCTGACAGCAAACCATTGGCCGGCCACCGCGTTACCGCTGCTGCTGGCTATAACGCTGCGTTGCCGGCGAGCTCCTCCATGTCTTCCACGAACTCATCCCCGGTTGGTATGCGGCCGACGTATTTGACTTGTTTGTCATACATCACCAGCGGAAGCAGCTGTTCAATATGGGTGTCCCGGCTGATGCCCGATGCCTCGCAATGTTGCCAAAATCGCTCCAATACGCCCCTGTCGTCCTTTTTTTCGGTCATGTCAGTGACATCAATGGTTACCCTGTCGCCCAGCTTTTCCTCTTCAATACATTCTTTGAGAAGATGTATCATAATATCGTCGGGAATATCTTGGGTGCCACAACACGAACTCATCGCTGGTGAAGTAACTTCTGCACCGCAACAAAAAGCAGCTTCAGGATTTCTGTCGCCCTTGAAGATTTCGACGCCGATAGTCATTTGCGACTCCTTCTGATTGCTGATCGAAGATTCTACACACGATCACATTGGAAAGGCTGCAACGTGATCGTGCGCGGCCCGACCGCTTCGCGCTCGGGCTATCATTTTTGAGCCGCGCTTATCGAGTGGGCCATGTTACCCAATTTTTACCACCTAATGCCGTGGAAATGGTGGTGAAATTATTGCATTGGCGGCCACGGCTGGCGGGCGTCCGGCAGGGAATGCGAAGCCGAGTTGGGATGGAGCGAGGCGCCTTGTCAAGACGCCGTCACCGTCGGCACAGGAACGGCAGGGAACGCCAGCAATAGACATCGGTCCAGCCTCCCCCGGCGAAGCGATCGATGACTGCGCAGTTTTCGGTGCCGTGGTTATCCGGATCGCCGACTGCCCAGTTGACGTAATCGGCAGCGACGCCCGACGTCCATACGTGTTGCCCTTCGTTCTCCTGGTCGTTCAATCCGATGTACCACTCGGCCTGCGCGGCCCTCTGGGTTGCTGCAAACAGGGCCGCGTTCTGCTCGTCGTTGTCGATCCAGGCCAGGTCGGCGTGCTGGGCGGCGCAGTGGCCGCGCGCCATGGTCCAGGGCAGTGGGTTGGCGCAGAGGAGAAAGAGCACGCCGTCGAGCTCGAATTCGGGACAGGGACACGAATCGAGCTCGTCGATGTAGCCGTTGCAGTCGTTGTCGAGGCCGTCGCAGATTTCGACGCCGCCAGGCCGGGCGAACTCGCTGTGGTCATTGCAGTCGAGCCGGCAGGCGCCGTAGCCATCGCCGTCCCGATCGGCTTCGACGCCGTCTTCGAAGCAATCGATACGCTGGCGCAGCCGGGTTGGCTGTTCTGTCACGAACGCGCGGGCCTGCTTCTGGTGGCGGTGATATTTCGCCATGCTGTACGGCTTGCGGGGATCCTCGTCGGCCAGTGGCTCGATCGTGGCGGCGATGCGGTCGAGTTCCGCGGCCAGATCGAGACTCTCGTAGATGCCGAGGACCTCGAGGGCGACCTCGTTGTACAACGCCAGGCAGGTATTCGAGCGGAAGCATTTTCTGCTCAGCATTCCGGTACCGCCAAACGCGTCCAGTTCGCGCTCCAGTACCTGGTCGGTCCCCCAGGGTAAAAAACTCCACTGATCGAGGGTGGGCTCGTGATAGATGCGGTAGTTGTGTGCCTTGTAGTATCCGTCCCAGTGGCCGACCGCGATCTCCGCTGCCAAGAAGGCCAGAAATTCGCGAGTATCGAGAATGCCGCTGGTAAACACTCCGTCGCCGGGTTGGTTGGCAGCCTCGATGAGGCTGTGTAGATCCCGCCGACTGGTATCGTCCCCCTCGTCTTGCTCGAATCGCCATACGTCGTCGGGGTGCAGGTCGCTGAAGCGATGCTCCTCATAGAGGTTGCCGGTCGGATCGGCAAAATTTCTGGCCAGAAACGAATCGTCGACCGATTCTACCAGGGCGTAGAGGCCGTACGGTTCCTGGTTGACGAAGACGCGTGCGTAGCCACTGCGCGGAGCTGGCACGCCGGCAGCGCGGAATACTCGATAGCCCAGCCACTCGTGCACCAGCGCCCGGTCTTGCACCATGTTGTTGAGAGTGAGCCCCTCCAGGCCAAAAAACCTGACGCCCGACTCTGTCCAGTTGAATTTGAGCTTGAATGCGGCCTTGCCGCCGAGACCGCGAAACGAAAACGTCCCCTTGAGACGTATTCCGACCCCGCGCACTTCTTCGCCGCTGATGGTGACGTCGCCCGCGACATACTCGCGAGGCTCGTTTACGAGACGGGCGCGAGACTCGCTGCCGAGCTCGATCCATATGTCCACTACATGCCGGCCAGTAAAAAGATCGTCGGACGACGTGATCAAGATCGGATCTTGCGGAGCGAAATGGGCGAGGTTGTCGCCACACCCGACAAACGCGCTGCATAGTGCCATACCTGCAGTGGCGAGCAAGTTGCCACGCTTTTGTGACTGTGATGGCGTCGACTTGATAGTCAGTAACTCCCACAGGTGAGGCGTATGTGCAAGCCGGAAGGTGTTCGGGCAGGGTGGCAGGGCGACCCGGTGGGCATGGCGTATGCGGTGGAAAGAAGTGTATACAGTCTCACGTGGTTCGCCCTGCGTGAGGTTTTGGGGATCAATAGCTCCCACAGGTCCGCGGCAGAATGGCAGGACGATCCACAAGGCGTATGCTCGTCGATTCCGACCGGCCCGGGTCATGGGCGTATGGCCAGCACGTAGAGGTCGTAGAGAAAATGAGTATATACCGCGTGGGCCAGAGAGCGATAATAAAAGACCAGGCCAAAGACCACACCTGCCAGAGCGCGATAGGTGAAAATATCGAGCCGCAATGCCTCGCCATGGGGACCGATATGGTGGGCAAACGAGAATATCAAGGCCGAGACAATCAGGGCCGAGATCATCGCCGCCCGGTGGTCCAGCCCGGCCCGGCACAGGAGCGCGGCACCGCCAGCCATCAGTCCGAGCCGGAAAACTAGCTCTTCATGAACGCCGGCACCAAGGGCCACGACAATGGCCTCGCCGGTGTCGCCCAGGATGAGCTGCTGGCCGGATACGGCAAAGCCGAAAAGCTCCTGCATGACCAATACGATGAACGAGCCCAGGGTCAGGGCGTAGATCGCCGACTCGAGGACCACCGGCAGGGCCTGCTCGCGCGACAGCACACGCTGGCGATGGGCACACGCGACCACGATCAAAAAAACCACGGCCAGACCGAGCTGGACCAGGAGATACTTGGTGCGGTCGTGATCGACAGCGGCAAAAACCACGCGAGTGACAAAATCGACGCCGTTTAGCGAATTCGAGAATACCGCGCCGATTTGGTAGGCCAGAAAAAGCGGAAATACCAGTATCAGACTGGTCGCCAGATCGCCGTGTCCCAGCACGCTTTTCAGAGTGGCGCGGTCTGGCAGTTTGTCTGCCACCTCAGCGTCTCCTCGCCGAGTCGCCGGGACGATAGCGGTGCACTCGCTGGCGAGGTCCGGTGCTGGGCGCACGTCCGGTGTTGGGCGCACGGCGCCAGGTGCCACGCATGCGCCGCTCGGCCTCAGGACTGGCGGCACGCGGCGCAATGGTGGCCGAAATTTTGCGATCCCAGACCAGGTACGCAGCCACGACGCGAGCCACATCGCGCTGGGTGACCCGGTGGATCGCGTCGCCGTAATCCAAGTAGGCCCGGGCTCCGAGACCGTGCGCCTCGTGGAACGCAAGCGCAGTGGCGGCCGAGCCCGGCCGGTTGCGCGATTCTGTGTGCGCGGCAATCAGCGCCCGCCCGGCCGCCTCGAGCTCGGCTGGCCCGGCCGGCCTGGCCACCATGGCGTCGATCACCGAGCGCGCGATCTCGAACGCAGCCGCCACCTCGGCCGGCCGACAACGGATCTGCGCGATCACATAACCGGGGTCGATGCCCGGTACGGAATAAACTCTGCTGCTTCTGCTCAGGCCGCGGCGACGCAGCGCTCGAGCCAGGCGAACGTCGAGAACTGCCGCGGCAACCGCCAGAGCATGACGATCTCGATTGCCCAGCGTGGTGCCCGGAAATCCGACGACCAGACGCGCGTCATCGCGCTCGATGTAGCGATAGACTTCTCGCATGCGGGCTGGCCGGGAGCCCGACGATTCGGTTGGCCGCTCGGGCAGTCCGACCGGACGCGGTGCTGCGGCGCCGAAATGGCTGCGCACCAGCGCCATGGCCTCGACCGGATCGACGTTGCCCACGATCGACAGGGTCAACCCGCTGACCGGATATCGCTCGCGGTAAAAAGCAGTGAGTTCGCGGCGGCCGATCGCGGCCGGGCTTTCGCCCCAGCCAGTCGCGCTCATGCGATATGGATGGGCGCGATAGAGCGTCTCGGCAAACGCGCGAAAGGCCACAAAATCGCCGTCTCCGCTGCGCTGGCGAATCTCGTCGTCGATGAGTTGCCGCTGCGCATTGATCTCGGCGAAATCGAGATCCGGACCAAGAATGCAGCGGGCCATCAATTCCAGGCCGACAGGCCAGCCGTCGACCGGCCATTCGGAGCGCAGGCCAAACGAATCGCGGCCGCTCACCGCATCCAGGTGGCCGTTTTCTCGCCTCGCCATCCCAGCTATCTGGTCGGCGCTCATCCCACCACAACCGCGGGTGATGACACGGGCGAGCAGGTGGGTGATGCCGCGCTTTTGCGGTGTCTCGGCGAGCAATCCACCCCGCCACAATGCGCGCATGGCCACGACCGGTGAATCCTGGTCGCGCCAGACGACCAGCCGGACGCCGTTCGGCAGGGCCGTGTGGGTTACTCTGCGCCCAGTCCGGCCCCGGTGGGGTGCACCCGGGAGTTTCACCACATCCAGGGATGTACGATCGGGTACCCTGTCCCGTGTCCGATCTATCTGTCGATCCTGCAAGTCGTGTTTGTTTCCGGTGTCATTCGGTATTGTGCGGGGAACTACGCAAGCGAAAATAGCCAGCGCAATCACAAGCGCGGCCTTCCGCACTGCTATGTGCGGGTAATTATGGTAGGCATGAAATCGCGAGTGGGGCACGTTCTTGGCAGACCGTCCGCTGAGCAATACTCACCAGCGCTCCGGCGAGCGATGCGAAGCGTACTACGCTCGGTCGCCCGGCCGCCCGTTGGACCCGCTCTTACACGCAATTCTGCAGATTGCGCTCCAAACCAGGCCTGTCGCTTCTTGGCTTGCACCGGAACAAGACTTGGTTAAATTGCCAAGAAATACAACGATAAAGAAAGGTTGTGGAATTTGTGCGGGCTGACTGGCGGTCTGACTTACACTTGTTACGGGACGGTTCTCGGTTTCCGTCCTATGCTTAGCCTTCGATGATCTCGCAGCTTCTCAAGGTCATCGAGGAGGGTTCAGACATCCTCGTACTGGGCGCAGGTCTGCTTCGCTTGTGCCGTGCGCGTCTTGTCCAGCTGTATGACGCCGAGGTTGACCGCGATATCTGGTTCGAGCGCGAAGCTCTGCGCAACCGTTGTGAGGAGTTTTTCCGCGAGGTCGACGACGAGCAAATGTATCCGGAGGAGCGAGCCGAACTGGGTGAGATCGCGCTGTCCTGGAGCCAGAAGTTGCCCGAGATAGCGATTGTTCGCACCATTGCTGAGGCGCTCGATGCAGTGCTGGGCAGCCGCTTTTTGCCCATGTTTTTGGGCCGCGAGGTCACTCTGAAGCCCGGCGACCCGTTTCCGACTCCCCATCGCGATTGGCGCCGGGTCGCGGCGGCGCAGGACGACGACAGTGCCGCTGTCGAGGAACACCTGGACGCGTTGACCCACCTGCGCCTGGCCGGGGACTGGGCGCGCGAGGTGCGGGTAACCGTGGTGGGAAACTGGCTGCGCTGGCATGCCATACCCCACCTGAGCAGCGGAGACCGTCTGGCCTGTGCCACCCCCAATGAATCTCTCAACGAGCTCGCAATGGAACGCGCTGTGACCGCGCGATTGCCCGACATCGCGGCAGGCGAGCCTGGTAATGCAGATCCGGGCGACCGGCCTTCGGCCGGCAGTGACCCTTCCGCGTCGAATTCTCTACCCGGGCGTCCAGTGTTCTTTAATGCCCGGTTTGGCACCGACCAGGAGCAACAATCTCGCCTCTGTATCGCGCTGCTGAATGCTGCTCGCGAACACAACTGCCGCGTGGTCGCATTTCCCGAGTTCAGCATCACGCTCAGTGCCCGCCAGGCAGTCAAGGACTGGCTCGACGGACAAGATGTCGTCGACATGATAATTGCTGGCAGCTGCCACCGACCTGGTGCGAGCGGCGGACAAGGCGACGCGGAGCAGGCAGGCGCGCCGACTACTCGGTCGGCCGAGCCAACCTGGTACAGCGAAGCCGTGGTCTTTCTTCGCGGCACCCAGAAACCACTGGTCCACCGCAAATTCTCTCCCCTCGTTGTGCCCGATCCACAGTCTGGCACCGGACCGTCCGGATTGAGACGGCACGAGCATGTAGCGACTGGCGGACCTGCGTTTACTGCACATTTGTCCCCCTATTGGACCACAATCGTCCTTTGCAGCCGCGATGCATTGCTTGCACCGGTTCCAAAAGTTCTCCTTGATCTGCATGCCAACCTGGTCCTCGTGCCCGCGCTCGGCTTTGAGATGGAAGCGTTCGAGAAACTGGCCGGCGACATCGCGACCAGTCTGCAGGGCATCGTGCTCATTGCGAATGCATGCGTCGCGCCCGATGCCGAGAGCGCGAGACCACCACTGATAATCGGGCTGCCTGTCCAGTCCGATGCAGTCATTGCCGAGGTGGCGCCACCGCGTGCCCTGGTCATCGCAACCATAGGGAGCTTGACCAAAAGCCCGTCGATCGTGGACTCCTGAGCGGAGAGAAACTCCGCCAGCTCAGCTATCTACTTCGCATCTCTGCGTTTTCTCGCTCCGAAATTCCCGCATTGTTTCCATAGTATTGACAGGTCGGTCTGTCTTATCTAGTTTTGAGTTGAAGGGGTTTAATTTGAGTTTGAGATAGACAGGTTTTGTCAAATGCACGCTAAGAAAGTCTGCGGGCGTATCGCACGGATCAGAGAGTGTCCCGATGTACTGAATATCGTTGCGCGGAACATCGGGGAGGGGCTGGCCAGGGGGCAGCGAGAAGAGCTTCAGCAGGTTGCGCGCGAGCTGGCTGCGAAAAGCCTGGAGGCTGACTCGAACGATGCTCAGGCCAATTATTGGGCTGGTTTTGCCGCAGCGCTGGGGACGCTTCTTGCATCGTACGAAGCTGCTCACGAGGAGAGCGACATTCGTGCCACTGCCATGCGTGTACTTGCCAACGTATCTGCCGAGGCAGTGCTCCTGGAACTGCGGCATGGGCCCGCGACCGGTGCCGAGTTGGCCAGCCGGCTGGGAGTCACTCCTGGGGCCACATCCAAGATATTGAAGTCGCTGCGAAATGTTGGCCTGGCCCGGGTGTTGGGCGGCCTTGCCGGCGACGAGACCCTGCCCGAGCGGGGGGCGCGCAAATCACATGTTCTCACCTCGCTCGGCTCTTCGGTCGCTCAGGAGATCCTGGCCACGACCAGTGGCCCACAACGAGCCATCGGAGCCGCCGCCAGATAGGTGCTAATCACAACTCTGCGGTCCGCTCGTTTTTGCATGATACGCGCCATTCTCGACAACGTACCAGCAGATACATTTTCATCACTCGACAGCCGGCCCGGTTGTGCGATACAACGGCGAATCCGACGCGAGGAAGGTACTCCGTGAAACAGGCAGTTGCACTCTGGTTTCCATTCGCGGTCTTGGGATTGTCGACCGCATTCTCCGGTCTGGCCGAGGCGCAGAGTCTTGATGAGACGCTGGCCGAGATCGACGAAGCTCTCGAGGACATTGAAGATGCTGTAGGCGAGACCACGGCGGTCACGGTCGCCAAGTCGAACTACTCGTGCAGCAAGCACCAAAATCTGCTCATCGATGGCAAAAAGTTCGCGGCGAGCCAGAAGACCAACAAGATCGGCGGCAAAAAAGCCGCGCTGGTCATCGATGCCAGCGGCCACTGCAACGTGGTTCTGCGCAACCTCGACATTGCTGGCGTCATCGCCATCAACGCCTCGGGCCATGCCAACATACTCATCAAAGATAGCACTGTGTGGGGCGGCAACGCCGCCATCGTCGCCTCGGGACATGCCAATGTGGCGATCCGCAATTCGACGGTCACGAGCAAGAAGCTCAGCATCAAGGCGTCGGGACACGCCAATGTCCACGCCGACAAGAAATCCCGGGTCCAGGGCCGAGTGACGACCGGACGCTATGCCAACTACGTCAAGCAAAAATAGTCGGTCCATTTCATACATATTCGCTTATTAGTCCTGACCAGCCATTCGATAGCTCGCTTTCTCATCGGCGGTCGGACGTCCCGGCAAGCAATGCGACGTGTAGTTCACACGGAGCAGCCGGGCGGCCGGCTACTCGATCGGCCCCATGATCCTGCCATGCTGTATCCCTGTACGTTGCGGCTGCTGCGTGCGCTGACGGCCAGCCTGGTCGTGTCGACCGCCAGTGGCGCCCACGGCGAACCCGCCCCCGGCGCAAATGGGCGGCCAGATATTCGATCAGATGCGCCGGAGGCCGGGGTATCGGGGCCATCGGCCGAGCTCCGGCCCACTGTCCTGTCCGGCCTGGCCGCCGTGGTACCCGGAGTGATCGTACATGGAACAGGACATCGCATCGCCGGAGATCGCCATGCGGCCAACCGGCTTTTGGCTGTCGAGTTTGTCGCTCTCGGAATTGCCGGCATTGCTGGCGCGGTGGTGGTTGCCAGTGGGGCATCGCGGAAACTGAGCCCGCCGGCCATTCCATTCCTGGTCGGTGGAGCTGGCACGTTTTTGATGAACTGGGCCTCGGATATCTACGGTGCCACCGGTGGTCTGCGTATTGGCGGCGAGCCGGACCTCGACCCGGCGCTTTTCGAAGCTCGTCTTGGCTATCTGCGTATTCAAGATCCTCAATTTGCTTATGATCACTTCACTGACCTGGATGTGGCGTTATGGGCCGGCGCGTGGCGGATTGCCGGCTCTGCCCAGCTGGCTGTCGACACCGACAATCAGCGGGTAGAGCTGTCGGCCAGTCATCGTTTTGCCGGTCCCCGGCCAGGGCGCACGGCCACCACGGGAAGTGCTCTCGACCTGCGCGGAGCGCTCGTCTACCACCGCTATGACGGCGATGACTTCGCGGTTGCCACCGCTGAACTCGCGATCGCTGGCCGTTACGATCTGGCCGGTTTTTCGTCGACCCTACGCGGTTCATTTGCCGAGATGGAGGTTGGTCTCGGTGTGGAACGCATCGACTATCAAGTTTCCGGTGCGCCGGCAGATTATTCTCACCTGCTCCTCATGCGCTTTGGCTATGGGATCTATGTCGGCCGGGCCAGCGGAAGGGTCCACGGCCAGGTGCAGATATTCTACGATCACCGGCGCGACGACTTTGCCGGAGGCCTGGCTGTACCGGACGGCAGCAATGGTTTTGCCGGCAGTTTTGGCATCGACGCCTTCGCGTACTGGAGCCGACATTGGGGCACCGCTCTTGTCCTGGAGGCCGGCTCATCGTATATCGGCGGTGCCAGCCTGCTCTATCGCCTGTAATGAGTAAAAAGCCGTCGATAAAATCGCGTAATAAAGGTCCGTTGGTGTCGGGTTTTGTGTTTGTATACGTGTTTGCGATTGCGGTCGGTGCTGGTGGATGTTTGCGCGACGGCAGGGCTCGCGCGCTCATCGATGGGGAAATCGGTATTGCGACCGAGAGCGGAGTATCATTTGCGGTCGGCGACGGCCTGGCTCATGTGCGCGCGATCGAGGATGGGCGGCTCGATCTGTGGGCGTCTGCCCCGGCGTTCGAGCTCATCGCAAACGCGGGCAGCGGAGCGGCTACCGAATGGATCATCGAGGTCGATAACTGTATGCCCGGCGCCGAGATGGTCGCCGCGTCATCGGGCGCTCCGCTGGTGATCGAGGTGCTCGAAGCCGACCCGCGTCCGGTGCTCCGTCGCTGGCGGGTACGCCTGCCCGACAATGCCGAGACTCGCCTTCGCATCGCCCCACCGGATGCTGACAGTGCGGGGATGTGGCGGTTTGCAGTCATGGGCGACATTCAGGAGGCGCTCGACCGGGTCGATGAGGTCTTTGCCCGCATCAACCGAGAAAGCGGCGTGCGTTTCGTCGTGTCCACGGGCGACCTGGTCGACCGCGGTACTCTCGGCGAATACGAAACCCTTCAGCTTCAGTATAGACGTCTCGATATTCCCTATTACACGACCATTGGCAATCACGAACTGTACGCCGACCACGAGCGCTGGAGTGAGCGTTTCGGGCGCTTCAACGTCCATTTTCAGTTTAAAGAAGTGACCTTTTCGCTGATCGATTCTGGCAGTGCATCGATCGATCCGGTTGTATATGGGTGGATCGACCAGTGGTTAGAGCGAGCCGCAAACGGCGTTCATGTCGTGGCCACCCATTATCCGCCGATCGATCCGGTTGGCATACGCAGTGGCTCGTTTCGCAGCCGCAAAGAAGCAGCCAAATTTTTGTCCAAGCTGGCGTCTGGCCGGGTCGATATGACGTTTTACGGGCACATTCACTCCTATTATGAGTTCAGCAATGCGGGCATGCCGGCGTATATTTCGGGCGGGGGAGGTGCCTTGCCCGAGCGTCTCGACGGCATTGGCCGGCATTTCTTGACGGTCGACATGAGGATGGATGGAATCGAGCGTGTGGACGTGGTTCGCGTCGACTGAGTTTACAACCGATCGCGCTGGAAGCGATTCAACCTGATTGCACGCGTCTCGATCGCTTTGCGCTCGGGCTATGGTTTTTTGGCAAAGTCCCGGACGGCCGGGCGACGACACGCGAGAGATGATCTGCGTCGACCCCGCCATGCGAGTGCGGTAGCTGGGTAACCGGCATGAACTGTCCGCGCTCGCTGTCATAGGCATCGACCACGCCCTGGCCGATATCGTAAAACCAGCCGTGCAGTCGGAGCGTACCGGCTTCGTGGCCGCTGGCGACCGAGGGATGGGCGGCCAGCTGGGACAGCTGGACCAGGACATTGATCTCGATGGTGCGGCGGAGCTTGTCGGCGCCGTCGAGGTCTCCGTAGCGTTCGCTGATGATGCGCCGCGTGGTCTGGGCGTGTTCTAGCCACTGCGCCACGAACGGCATGTTCTCGAGACTTGCGGGGTCGAGCAGGCCTTTCATTGCTCCGCAGTCCGAATGGCCGCAGATGATGATGTCCTTTACGCCGATTGCGCTCACGCTGTACTCGACACTGCCGGCCTCGGCCGAGCTCTCCGCGGTCGGCCGCGGAATGATGTTGCCAGCATTTCGGATGGTGAATAACTCACCTGGTTTGGCTTGCGTGAACAGGTTGGGTACAACCCGCGAGTCGGAGCAGGTGATGAAGAGAACGTCGGGCCGTTGCCCTCTGGCGAGCTCCTCGAAGAGTCTGCGTTCGGCCTCGTAGAATGATGTCATGAACTTGCGCAGACCTGTAATCAGCTTGTGCATTCTGATCTCCAGACGCAGTAGGTGCTACATCCTGTGGTCAAACGTGAAGGTACCGACAGGCGGGACAACCCGCCAGCCACTTGTCATGCATGACCTATAGGAAGCGATAGGCCAACAGAACAAAAGGAAATTTCGGAACATCCCTCGATATTTCCGATGCTGGCTGCGAACCAGCGGGCAAAGTCTGCTGGCCCTGGGCCAGATGGGTTGCCAGCGCGAGAGAAATCAGATGGTTGTCATCGGGTGCGAAGGCAGGCGGGCCCGGGCTAGCCCGGGTCAGGTGGGTTTGTCAGCGAGACGCGAAAGCGGGTGGCTCTTACAGCGGGTGGGCCCTGTGGTCCAGATGTTTTGCCAGCGGGCGCGAAAGCAGGTACCTGTCGCTACAATGCGCGGCGGATGTTGCGCAGTGTCTTGCGAATGCTGCGGCGTAGATCGCGCAGGGTGTAGCGGATGTCGCGGCGGGCGCGGCGCAGATCCCACAGCTCGCCCCAGGTGATCTCTCTGGCGCACCGAGCTCGGTGGATCAAGTAGAGCATATCGCGCATCTCGATGAGAGCGCGACTCGCTTCAGCGTGGGCCCGGCGAGCCAGGTTTTTGCACTCGGAGTACTTGGTGCACCAGGTCAGCTGCCAACCCATGATCTGGCTGGCCTTGTCCACATGACCAACAGCCCGGTCGAGCAGAGCGTGGAACTTTGCCTTGGTGGTCAAGTTGGGCAGGGCGTCGATGTGGGCGCGAAGCGCGGCGACCTGCTCGTGGAAGCGGGTCTCGGCGGTGAAGAAGCCGGGGTCGATCTCGAATTCGCCAGTGCCAACGGTTTCGTCGCATGCGTCGCCGACACCGTCATTGTCGAAGTCGGCCTGGTCGGGGTTGGCGAGGTCGCCACAGTTGTCTTCGGTGTCGAGAACGCCGTCCCCGTCTTTGTCCTCATCGCAGACGTCGCCTATCGCGTCTGCATCCAGATCAGACTGATCGGTGTTGGGCATTCCCGGGCAGTTGTCGGCGTCATCTTCGATGGAGTCGCCGTCATCGTCGGGATCGCAGGCGTCACCGGCCAGGTTTCCGTCCAGATCGATCTGGTCGGGGTTGTACACTTCGGGGCAGTTGTCGGCGCCATCTTCGATGGAGTCGCCGTCATCGTCGCTGTCACAGGCATTGCCAAGGCCATCGGCGTCCAGGTCGGCCTGGTCTGCATTGGCAATGTCCACGCAGTTGTCTATCGAGTCGTCGACGCCATCACCATCGAAGTCGGGAATGCTCGCGCAACCGCCAGCTATCTGAAAATCGACGCCGGTGACCAAAACATCTGGATCGGGGCCGGTCGGCAATCCGTAGATGGTCTCGGCAGCGGTGGTGCCATCATCAGCGATGCGAGCGGCGCAGCTCGCATCGAGGTTGACCGGGTCCTGGCCACCAACCTGAGCGCCCACAGCAGCGACGGCAGCTGCAGACGGAAGCGGTGTGACCGGGCCACTCGGCTGGTTGATCAGGGCCAGGAAGTGGTGCGGTGAGTTATAGGAAGTGTAGGTCAACGAGTAGTTGCCATCGGCGTCTGTCGTGGCTGAACCACGAAACCCGCAGCCGTAGACCTCTCTGGCGAATTTGAAATACAGCGTGACGCCCTCGATCGGGGCTCCGCTCTCGCAGGTGACACGTCCTTCGACAGTGACGTTGTACGTAGCATGGCCTACGCTACTAACTGCCATAAAACCTAGGATGGTCGCGATGCTAGCTGCAAGTTTCAATCGATTCATTAATTGGCGCTCCTGCGGGTGAGAGAAGACTCAAATATCTATTTTGCTGATTCCTGTTGTTGCGGTGTCGTCGCCTTCGGCAGTGCACGCAACGGGCCAATCTTTGTATCACGAGCTGCCGGGCAGACGATTCCCTTCGGCGACGCTCACAGCTCGTCGGCAAAGGCGGCTAGGTGTTCTCTATCCCAGCCAGAGAATTTAATAAACGTAGAATCGTGCAGCTACGATCCCGGAGTGCGGCAAGGCAGCTTGCATAGGTGGAAGACTCTATGCAAAGGACAGTATGACTGTGCCGCATACATGTGCGGGTGTGCGTGACGCACAGGATGCACACTGGGCCCCACTCCCTCGGGTCCCCTCTTGGCCACACGATGTAGTTGTTTATACTTTCAATGGGTTATGATATTATTACCCCTAGAGCTTTCGAAACGTACAACCTGAGTACGGACATTGCTCCCGCACGTCTCACTCCTGTATGGATGAAGGGGTCTCGATACGAATAGGGGGGCGATTACTCTATAAACATAAAAGTACAGTGCTCGCCCGGCCTGTCTGAGTACCGCTCCCCGCCAGTGGGGCCGTTCAGAATGCGAGCGATGCGCCCAGGCCGCCGCCGAAGTGGCCGGGGCCGTCTCGGCTGCCAAACGATAAGCTGCCGCGCAGGGTGATCCGGCCGAGCAGGGGATAGCTGATGTCGTACGCGATGAACGAGCCGTCGGGCAGGGTGGCTGCCGGAAGATCGGACTGGACGATCGAGGCACCCATGATGAACGGCGGCACGGTATCCCACTGCAGGCGGATCCACAGACTGGGGCCCAGCTCCTGGATGTACTCGCCGCCAATGCTCACATTGGCCCGCCACGGCTTGCCCACAGTGAGAGTTCCACCACCACCGGTAATGAAACCCTCGCGACTGACTCCGAGTACGGCACGACCGTCGAGCCATATCGACCGACTCAGCATGAGCCGGACCTGGCCGTAGCCGTAGCGAGCACCCTGTTTGTCGGATTCGGCCATGGAACCGGCGCGATCCGGGGTTTCCCCGGCGATGAATCCATAGCCCACCGATATGGAATAGAGCTGGCCGAGCAAATGGTGGGGCCAGTCTATCTCGCCGCGCAGGTAGCGGTCGTTGTTGCCATGTCGATTGCCAAAATTATGGCCCCATACATCGGAGTTGATGCTGCTGGTATATCCACCCAGGCGACGGCGCTCCTTTTCGGCCCATCTGACCTGGCGAGACGTCGCCACGATGACGCGATGCGGGCGCTCCCGGGAGGCAAAATGCAGCCTCTCCGTGCCATCGGGCAACTCGCCGACGATGTAATACTCGATCCCGGGCCGCTCGACCGAATCGGCCGGTACTGTGGCAAAATACCCCCCGGCCGAGGACCGCTCGAAATGACGCTGGGTAAATGCTCCAGCCGAGCCTAAGCGGCGGTAGCGGAGCAGTAGCGCGACCTCGTTCCACGCCGCGTCGACCACGGCAGTCAAACGCATCTCGACACCGCCGGGTGCATCGCCCGGCGGGACGTGCAGTACCGTGGTGTGCATGAGTGCCTCGGGCGGGCCAGGGCGAGCCGGCCCAGTGGGCGTTTGCGCGGCTGCTGGCAGGGCCGCGAAGAAAAGGGCAATGGCGAGTTGCATGCGCAGCACAGTGGTCTCCTCCTACCAGTCGAAATTGGCCGCGATGCCGCCAGAAACGCCCGAGTGGTCGGCATCGCGGGCCTGATACGCAAAGCGCAACGATGGATATACCCAGCTCACAGTACGCCAACCGACATCCGCAATCAGGCGCACGCCAAAATCTTCGGGCACGGGCTGGTCGGTCACCTGGGCCGATAGTTTGATCGGAAACTTCGGAATCACACTCCAGGCAAATGCCGCTTCGAATAGTGTGCCGATACTCTGCGTGATACCGACACCCAGGGTCAAATTGGTTTCCCGTTCGTCGCCAATGCGCAGGCGGGCGCGCAAACCCAGTGAGTTGAACAGATTGCACTCCTCGGTGTCGGCTGTGTTGCATCGGCCGGCCTCGCTGTCGGCACGGCGGTCGCTGGACCCACTGCCGAACTGCGGCCTCAGCATTACCGCAAAGGTATTGGAAAATCGATATTCGAGTTCCGTGTATGCATAATTATACGAAACCCGTTCACATCGAAACTGTCCCTGCAGATCGATGCAGGTGCCGCCGGATTCGTCGATGATGTTCTTGGGCCCGCCATAGCCACCCAAGGTGCCAAATCCGACCCGCAATGCATAAATCGGTTTGTAAAATCGATACATAAAATCGATCTCGGCGTGCAAATACTGATCGAAGCCGTCACCCAATCCGCCGTCGAAATCGACATAGTCGACGAATAGTGTCACCTGGGAGCGGTCGTCGATGTCGGGCGCGGTCTCTTCTACCGCCGACTCGACAGCGATACGGAGCGGCTCTTCCTGGCTGCCCATGGCGGGTGCCGGTTTTCCTCCCGGAGCCGCGACCTCGACGAAATAATCGATGCCGGGCGGCCTGGCCACATCGCCGGGCAGAGCGCCGCGCAGGTACGCGTCACCGTCTCTGGCCAGCTGGATGCGGCGATAGCTGTCCTGACCGGCATGGCGAAAGTATACCCAGGCCCGGTCGACGCGGTCAGGCGCCAGCACGATAAACGCCAGTTCGGTCTCGCTACCCTGATACACGCTACTCGGACTGCGTCCAGCCAGCACACTGCTGACATCGACAGCTCTATCCATACTGGCCAGGCGGGCCACCCGCAACTTATCCCGATCGCCCTGGGGCTGGGCAGCCCGGGCAGCCAGCTCGTCGAGTTTCTGCGCCTGCTCGTCGAGCCGCTCGATCTCCTGACTCACCTCGCGGGCATACGGGCTGGCCGGACGGGCCTTCAGATACGCTCGCCACACTGCAATTCGCTCGCGGGGCGCCTTGCCCAGGGTTTTGCGCCAGGCCTCGCGCGCCGCCCGGGCCTCGACCACCGCGGTTTCGGCGTTTTTTCTGGCCTCGGCGCGGGCACGCAGAACCAGGTCGCGCCGGGACGGCCTGGGCTGCAAGCTGGCCTTTTGCCGCTCTGCGATCTGGTCGCGCCAGGGATCGCGAAACGCGCGCGGTTGGGAGCTCAATTCGACCTCGTCGCCGACCCGAATACGGTGGCGAATGGTCTCGGGCGCGCGGGCCAGAGCGAGATGCTGGCCAGCCTTGATCACGGTCAGCTGGCCGAGCGCAAAGCGATCGCGCAAGGTCGCTCCGGTCACTGGATCGCGGGCAGTGACCACGTGCATCAATACCAGCTCGGAACCGGCACCGACTCCGTCTTTGGCGCCGATATCGACATACACCTGGTCGCCCTCGACTTTGAGTACGGTGCCGCTCGCATCGCCCGCATGTGCATGCGATGCAGTGGCCAGCAAGAGCGCCAGAGCAGCCAGGTTCACCGCGATCCGACTGACCGCGATCGTATAACTCATGTGGGACATTCGATCTCTCCGGCCTCAGAAATCCAGCGCTGTGCTCAAACCCGCAGTGATTCCACCAATGAGCTGATCGCGGGCCTGGTAACCGAGCCGTGCGCCAATCCGAACCCCGCCGGGTAGAAGCCTGGCCACGTCGTAGATCAAGCGCACTGCCAGGTCCCGATGGGGGGCGGGAAAATCGGTAACCTCGACCGTGGCGGACATGAGAAATCCCGGCACGGTCCCCCAGCCGAGGCGAAAGAAGCCGGCAGTGCCGACGTCGGCAATGATCTCGGCGCCCAGGCCGACATGGGTTCCCTGGGAATCGCCGAGGCGCAACTCGCTGCGGCCGCCGACGTTAAAACCCTGCTGGGTGGCCATGACCATGCCGCGGGCGTCGAACTCGACTCCGTCGCGCAGTATGAAGCGCAGCTCGAACCAACCGCCACCCTTGAGACCGGCCTCAAGCGTACACCGATCGGCCGGATCGTCGTTCGGCTGGCAGGTGCCGTCGTTGTTGCGGGCGGTCTTGGGAGTCTCGCCGATGAGATGGGTATAGCCAAATCGCAGAGTCTTGAGCGGGAATCGCAGCAATCGATAGCCCACGTCGGCGTCGACTCGGTAATAGCGGTCGGGGATGGACCGGTCGCCAATGGTGCGGCTGCCGTAGTCCACGTACTGGCCGGCGACGCGGATCTGTGCCCGGCGGTGGCCATGGCGGGCCAGGTGTTTGTCGCGCCGCACCGCTACCGGTGGGCGAAACACCGCAACCGAATGGGGGTCGCCGGCCGAACCAAAATGCGCGACAGTCGCCTGACCGGTACTGATGATAAAATATTCGATGCCGGGCGGCTGGATCGACACGGCCGGAATGGTCACCGCGTACTGGTCTGCGTCCTGTCGGGCGAACACCGCTCCCTGCCAGCTGGTCGTGCCCAGGGGGCGAAAGCGGACCTCGAGATTGCCCTCCCAGGCGCTGGCGACCGTGGCAACCAGAGCCAGCGGTGCATGGGGCGGCGCTTCGGCCGGCGGGACATGGCGAACCTGCGAGATGGTGTCGGCTGTGGCATTCGCGGTGGTCGCGATCAGCAAGGCCGCGACCGTCAATGCGATGTTCAGCCATCCGAGCACAGTCGAGAAAACTGCAGTTCTCTGTCTCATGATCACCTCTGCCGACCTCTACCAATCGAAGACCAACCCCACACCAGCGCCGATGCCAGCGTGGACGACAGTGCGAGCCTGGTACGAGATGCGCAGAGTGGGCTGAACCCAGGACAGCGCGCGATAGCCGAGATCGGTGGTCAGTCTGACCCCGAGGTCGCCGCGGTTGGGCCGGTCGGTCAGGGCCACGGCGAGCCCGATCGGAAAGCTGGTCAGTGCATCCCACTGCATGCGAATCTCGGTCAAATACCCGATCTGCTGCACATTCGATGCACCCAGGGTCAGGTTGGTCCCGTCTTCGGGGCCCAGGCGGAAGCGTCCTTCCAGGCCGAGGCCGAATCCCTCTCGCCCGACCCCGGCGACCAGCCGGGCGCTGATCGCAGTGTGGTATCGGCCGCGCAGTTCGAACTCGGTGTAGCCGTAATTGAAGCCGGCCTCGGGCGCACTCCGACCGTTGTTGTATATCGCCTCGGCAAAGCCGCCCTTGCCATTCAGCGCTCCCATGCCGACCCTGACGCCGTACAGCACCTTGTGCAATCGATACAGAAAATCGGCTTCAAACAGATAAAACATATCGGTACGATCGTCGCCGCGATCGTCGAATGTGGCGAAATCGAGATAGGTGGTAGTAATGGATACCCGGGAACGGCGACGCTTGGCGGTAAACGCGCTGCGCAGCGGTGGCGACGGCACGTCGATGAACACCGGCTGATGCGGGCTGCCCACCGACGCACCCACATCGCCGCGCGATGTGGCGATCTCGACAAAGTATTCGATGCCGGGTCCAATCACAGCACTGGCCGGAATTTCACCGCGCAAATAATGGTCGCTGTCGCGGCGCAAGATCGCCTTGCTGTAGGACGAACTGCCGCGTATGCGATAGTGAACCCAGGCCGCTGCCAGATCGGGACTGTCGATCAGAAAGGCCAGGCCGATGGTCTCGCCGGGTCGGGCCCGGGTCGGTGGGTCGTGGATGAGGCGGCCCAGGTAAACTCTGTCCATGGTGAGCTCGGTCGGCCGAAGTTCGTTGCGAATGGCCCGCAGAATCTCGATATCGCTGCGTACCACCGCGGCGTAGGAAGATTCTGGATGTTCGGTCAAGAACGACTCCCACGCTCCGATGCGCGCCTCGACCTTTTGCCCGGCCATGGCCTGCCAGACTTCGAGCACCGCTGCAGTGTGTTCATCGACCGCGGGCAGAGTCCGGTCGGGCACAATGGGCAGCGGTGCCTGCGCCGGACGCGGCGCGGGGGCAGCCAGAGCCGGTTCTGACGATAGCACCAATACCTCGACCACGTCGCCGACCACAACTTGCGACAGAAGATCGGGTTCGAGTACCGCCATGGCAAGCGATTGGCCTACCGCGGTAATTCTGGCCGGACCGATGGGCAGCCAGTCGGATATGACTGCACGCGTAACCGGGTGCTTGAGCCGGATCGGCCGTTTGATGCGTATCCGGGCACCGGGCTCGAGCCCGTTCTTCTGGCTGAGGTTGATGTAGATTTCGCGGTCTTCAATACCGACGATGAAACCGCTTTCAATGCTGTCGGCCGCCGCGACCTGGGCCACAAACAGGCTGAAGAAAGCCATTGCACACCACTGCTTCACGGTGTCTCCTCTTGCCAGAAGTCAGCCCACGGATCGTTATCTCGAGGGCTGTCCCGGCGCGCCGATTGCTTTGGAACGGCTCTGGATGGGCGCGCAGCTGGCTGCTCGGCCGGCAATTCGGCCTTGTCGTCGGTTGGCTCGGCCAATGGCACCGATTGGCCCAGTGGAACTGGTTTGCGCATGCGCAACGGATTTCCCGCGCTCGGCGCTGTCTGGCTGGGCGCGACCTGTGACTGCGCGTTTTGCGGCGATCGCGCCCGACGGTTGTCCGCTCTTGCGCTCGGCGGCGTGGCGTCCGGCCCGGGCTGACTCGAATCCGTGACACCCGGGTCGACTGTCCGGCCAGGAGCATCCGGCGGCCCTGTTCGCTGACCGGTCGAGTCCGCTGGGGCTAGCTGATTTTTCAGCCAACGGGCATAGGCATCATGCGCCTTTGCGCAGCGATTGGCGGCGTTGTGGCCGGACAGCGCCGAGCCCAGGTGAAGTCCGCCGAGCAGTAGCGGCACAGCACCCGCCGACTCGTCGTCGTACAGGGCGGCAAGCCCGACCAGGCTGTAGAGTCCGGCGACGACGACATCTATCGCCACCGCGCGCCGGCCCTCGGAGCAGCGCGGACGCTGCGATGGATCGTTTGTCGCGGGTGCCTGCATGGTGAGGAATGCGCAACCACAGAGTGTATACGCGGCTGAAAATACGATGATTGCGCTGCGCATCCCGGTCCTTTCCCATCCATGGTCGCCGATCTGAGTGATCGGTGAAACAGAACGATGTGGAACGGAGTGGCAATGCACGGCACGCTTGGGCAGCCCGATCCGCGGGGGCCATAATGGGTACTTACTTGCGGTACTTAGTCATGCTGCATGTCGCGATCGCTCCGCGGGTGCTTTTTGTCGTCGACGTCGGCTTGCTTGTTTACTGGACCATGACGCTTGCCACAACCGAGGTGTTTCTGTTTATAGCCCGACGCTGTAGTACTTGGAGACATTGGCGACAACCTCGACGACGATGAATCGCTGCCGTTTGCTGACTGGATTGTACAGTCTGAGCCGGTGTGTGCCCTCGGGCAGCTCGAGCCCTTTGGCAGGAGCCTGGCCGATTTTTTTGGTCCCCAGATACACTACGGCCCAGCTGTCCTGTATGTGGAGATCGATATAGCCGCGGCGAACTGGCTGAGGAGGCGGGCGCGGACGCGAAAGCGGAATCAGTGTCCGCTCGACCACGACGCGACCGCCGGCAGGGACATCCACCCGTAGCGACAGGACCTGGTGGCCTGTTTTGCTGAGCGTGAGGAGCTGGTCCGGCCCGGGGTCCACATTGTCGATCACAGTCGGTGTCCGCCCAACCGTGTGCCCACCCAGTTTTACCAGGGCTCCTGGTGGCTGGCTGCGCACGATGAGCGAGGCCGGGAGAGGTTCGAGCTGAACGCTCAGTGAACGGTTATCGCCCGCCTCGACAATGACGTCATCGCGTATTTCTGGCCGGTAACCCGCCATGGTGACCATGATTCTGAGCGGCTGGCCAGGCGAGACCGGCGTGGAGGTCGGCGTCATCGCATCGAGCTTGTCCCGATCGATCCATATTTGTGCCCTGGCAGGCTCCGATGTAATGGTCAGGATGCCGGGCTCGGCAGTGGGGATCGGCAGCTCCACACTGCCGTCGATCATCGGGATCGGCTCGGCCAGCGCTTCATCCGAGCTGCCGTTTTCCCGCACGATCCACGCCACCGAGGCCAACGCGGCCAGCATGGCAAACGCGAGAAAATACCGTCGCCGTGCCTCACGAGCCAGTTTTCGGGTTGCTTCTCCGTCCGACCCAGTGGCAGATTTTTGCGTCTGAGGACCATCGCGCAGCTTCCACACCGGCATCCCGTCCTCGCCGATTCCGGTTCGCACCATGGTGGCCGGCCTGCGCTCGACCGGCTCCGGATTGGGGTTTTCGCCGGGATCGCTCGGAGAAACCGCGGTCTGACGATCACCATCGCCGTCGACCGATGCGAGTTGTCGGCGGATGAAATGGTCGATCGGCTGCTTGCGGGGGGCGCGCTTCTCGTCGCTCGCAGATGGACTGTCCTGCCAGACCCGGGAGAAGGCTTCGGCCACATCGAGCGGCGTGGCCACGATACGGCTCGCATAGCTGATCTCGGTCAGGGCGCGCTGCATCTCCGCCGCATGCGCCGGCCGCTCGTGAACCGGACGGGCCAGCGCACGGCGCAGGATCTGGTCGAGTTGTGCCGGCATACCGGGCCGCATGGCCGACGCATCGGGGATCTCCATCTGGTGGATGTTTTCGACGATTTCGTCGACTTCATCGCCCGGAAATAGTTTTTCGCCGACAAATAGTTCGTACATCACTGCTGCAGCGGCAAACAGATCGGAGCGGGTCTCCAGCGACTCGCCACGGGTCTGCTCCGGCGACATATAGCGCCACTTGCCCATGATGCGGCGGCGATGGGCCGATTTTGCCAGCTCTTCGGTTCCCGCCAGCGCGATGCCAAAGTCGGCGATCTTGACCTCGCCCGCCCGCGACAGAAGAATGTTGGACGGCGATACATCGCGGTGAATCACCCCGTGGGCATGGGCAAAATCGAGTCCGCGCGCAATGTCGATGGCGATCTGAAACGCTGCGGGCAGGGGCAACTGTTCGCCGCGCTCGCGACAGATTTTGAGAAGTGCGGCCAGGTCGAGACCGTCGACGTATTCCATGGCAATGAACAGCGAGTCGCCGAATCGGCCGAAATCGAAGACCTGGACGATATTGGTATGGGTGAGCTTGACGGCCAGATTGGCCTCGTCGATGAACCGCTCCTCGAACTCCGGACTGGCCGCGAGCTCGGGCAGGATACGCTTGATGGCCAGGGTCTTTTCAAATCCGTGCGGACCGTAAGCTTTGGCGAGAAATACTTCGGCCATGCCGCCGACCGCGATCCTCTCCACGAGGTCGTAGCGTTCGAGAATCCTGTTCGGCAAGTCGGACATGGACGCTGGCATATAGTACTGCGGTCCGGTAAGGCTGAGATATAATAAGGCGGTGTATGCCTATCTGGCTGTTTGGCCATTCCTGCTGACATTCGGAATTGTGAGCTCGGCCGTGGCCGCGCCCCGCTCGGTGGCGATTCTGAACGGCGCACATGATCAGAACGCAGGAGCCGAGCTGGCACGGGACCTGCGCGCTGCGCTGGACATGGAAACAGCGCTCCGACCACTGCGCGCCGGTGAGTTAGCTCGCGCGCTCGAAGAGTCGCTACCGCCCATGGCGAGCCGGCAAGAGCGACTCGCCGCGGCTCGGAGCACCGCCGCCAGGGCGACAGATGCGCTGGTGCGAATGCAATACAGGCGGGTTTTCGACCAGTTGGAAGAGGCCGAAGAGCTACTCCTGGCAGTTGCGCCCGGACCCGACGTGTCGAGGCGGTTGGCCAATTTGGCATTCCTGCGCGCCATCGTCCTTCTGCGCGACGATCGGACTGCTCAGGCGCTCGATGAGCTGCGCGCGGTTCGCCGCCTCGACCCACAACGACCCGAGCTCGATCCGAGCCGATACCCTCCTCAGATTGTGCGCCTGTTTGCAATCGCCGGGACCGCGGTTTCGCCCACCGCAGCATTGCGGGTGACCGCGGCGTTTGACGGTGCCACAGTGTACATTGATGGACTCCGCTCGGGCTCGACACCAGCACTCACATATGTATCGCCCGGTGTGCACTATGTCACCGGCATATTCCCCGGCGACCACGCGATCGGCGAGCGAGTCACTGTGGCCCCGGGTCAGACAGTCACGGTGAAGCTGCGTTTGACCCGCGTGACGGTCGATGACCGCGCTCGCTACGTCAGGCGGCAACTGCTCGACGGTGCACCCATCGCGCCATCTGGGGGCGAGGCGGTGAGGCAGGCGGCGAGTCGAGCGGCGGCACTCAGCAGTGTCGAGGTCGTCATTGTTGTCGGCGACGACCAGGGCGGTGTCCTGTGGACCAGTCTGTACGAGGCCAGCTCGGGCAGGCTGGGCAAATGGCGGCGAGTCAAGCGAAACGGGGAGGCGCGCGACGTGTTCTGGCAACTCGGACTGATCACGCTTCCGCCTCTGCGGCCGGACTCCATTGCCCCGACCGATCCCGGGTCCGATTCTCCGGGCAAGCGATGGTGGACGCCCTCCCGGGTCAAGGCCAGCGTTGCACTCGGTGTCATCGCTTCCGTGGTGGGTGTGTCGCTTTACCATCTGAGGCAGACGAGCCAAGTCCAGACCGTGTCGGGATCTACCTGTTGCACTGTGAGTCCAGCGACCAAATGAATCCATGTTAGTAGAGCCCATCTCAAAAAACTCCCATCGCCAGGCCGGCGATCCATCAGTGCTGGCAGCGTTGCTCGCAGCGGTGCCTGCTCACGTGTTTCAACACGCTGCGCGGGCTCCTCGCTCGCGCCTTGCCAGCGCTGCGCCTCGCGACCGTGGCTCGGTCCGATTTTTGGGATGGGCTGTGGACAAAGAACGCTGTCGGCTGGCCGCTGCATTGGCGGTGGTCGCGGTCGCGGCTTGCGCGCCAGGCTCGTATCATCCGTTTCGTCTCGAGCTGGATTTCGGCGCTCAAAATGGCGGGCCTCGGGCTTGCCGCCAGGACTGCGATGCCTACGAGATCAGCTGTAATGCCAAGCTCGGTGTGCGCATCTCCGCCGTAGATGATCCGCGCACAGAATACGACTTTCGCTGTGTCTCAACCCCTCCCATGGACAATTTGTGTGGTCTCGAGCAGATCGAATTCGACTTTCGGCCTCTTCCCGTGGGTCCAGCCCGCCTGGAGGTGGCGATCTGGCGTGAAGATGTGCTCGGCGACCGGCACTGTTTGCGCGAACCGATCTTCGACCTGCGAGGCGAGCCGCTGGTGACGATCAGCCCCCAACCGGCGGTGGCTGGAGCTGCGTACTTCGATATCGGCTCTGCCGAGCAAGCCTCCATACCGATGGCCTGTACGTTTCCCGAACAGCTCACGCCGGCGGTGTGTCCGGACCTCCCGGCAAGCAATGCCAGGCTAAGTACCGCGACCCGTAAGTAAGTGCCCAGTAGGGTCGGCCCAGCGCGTCGAGGGCAAGGCGCGAAGAGGGAGCATAGTGGGCCTACGT
>JAKSDA010000430.1 GCA_022360315.1 Pseudomonadota bacterium | reverse complement strand
GCAAATCGACCACAAGTCGGGTTTTCGGTTCTCAAGGAATCTAAAACGACCAGGCGCTGAATTTTTCAGTTCTCAAAGAACCGCAAATCGACCACAAGTCGGGTTTTCGGTTCTCAAGGAATCTAAAACGACCAGGCGCTGAATTTTTCAGTTCTCAAAGAACCCAAAACGACCATCAGCCGCACTTCGGGTGTGAACCGCGAGACCGCGACGCAGCTCAGCGAGTCCGAGGTGCCTAGCAGCATTCGGGAAAAATCGTTTTTTCCGAATCTGCGTGCGCCCCGGCCGAGAGCGCAAGACCGGCCAGCGTGGGTGGGGCCATGCTGGGAAAATGCGCAACCCAAGGCATGCCGGAACGATAACTGGAGCATGTGGCAGGCTCTCTGTGATCTTCTCTTTGTGCCTCACTGCCCGGCCTGTGATGCGCGCGCACCCGAGGTGGGCACGCGGGCCGGTCTGTGCCCGGCGTGTACCCAATCGCTGTACCCGCTCGATTCGGCGTGTCCGCGCTGCGCCGAGCCGATCGCCGGTCCGCGCTCGATCGTGTGCGCTCGCTGCCGGCGAACGCCGCCGCCCGTTGTGTCGACCCACGCTCCCTACCGGTACGGTGGCGAACTGGCCGTGGCCTTGCGCCGGCTCAAGTACCAGCGCCGAGCCGAGATCGCCCGCGCCCTGGCTCCGCTGATCGCACCGGCTCTGCAACAGGCCGCAGGCCATGCAGACGTCGCCATGCCGGTCCCGCTCCACTGGCGACGCTTTTGCGGGCGCGGGTTCAATCAAGCTGCGCTGCTTTTGCGCCACGCCGGGCGTGGCCTGGACATTCCGCTCGACCGGCTCAGTCTGCGCCGGGTGCGCGCTACCCTGCCGCAAAGCGGGCTCGACACAGGGCAGCGCGCTGGCAATGTAGCCGCCGCGTTTGCCGTGGTACCGCGCCGCCGCGATCGCGTGGCCCAAAGGCGCATACTCCTGGTCGACGATGTGATCACCACTGGCGCAACCATGGCGTCAGCAGCTCGGGCATTGCTCGGCGCAGGAGCGAACTCGGTGATCGCCTTTTCAGCAGCGCGTGTCGAATTATAGGGGAGAGATGGGGATCGGCAGCCGCAGAAGAGAGATGGGGATCGGCAGCCGCAGCCGCATCGGCTTTGGCATCCACTCCTCGCGCAGGCCGGGGCAGGCTACGACTGCGACTGGAGTGCGGTTCCACTGACCGATACGGCTGCGACTGCGTCTCGCGGCCAGGCTCGAGCAATTCCAACCGGATCTATGCTGAGACCACATCGGGTTGGAATTGCTGTCGCTGTCCCCCCGCGGCGGCAAGGGACAAAAACCAGTAGCTTGCAGTCCACATCGCTGTGGACTGCAAGCGGCGCGACGCAGCGACCTCAGTTGAGCCGAGCGCCTTCGCGGATCCAGGCCAAGATGGTGAGGTATGCGGCATCGGTCGGGCCACTGAATACGTCGACCGGGTGACCGTCGGGCATGCCCGGGGGATCGGGTAGCGGAAGAGTGAGCAGTATGCTCTGCTCGGGGACCTGACGGTTGATGCGCGGGGTGCCGACAGTCGTCGTGATGGCCTCGTAAATGAGTTCCACGTCGCCGGCCAGCGGCAACCCGCCAGCTGGTAGTGGAGGGGTTGGAGCGTCGTCGTCGATCGGCTCGGCCGCACCGTGGCAATTGGTGCAGAAGCGAGCTGCGAACGCGGGCACCACGGCGCCTGCAAATGATACGTTTTGCGGTAAATCGACGTCCGTAGCTTCTTTGAGCTCGATCTCGGCCACGCTCACCGCACCTGCCTCGGCTGGAATCAGCGCGGATTCCACCGCATAATCGCTGCCCTGGCGGGCTGCGATCGATAGCTGGCCGGGAGTGACGCCGTAGAACGCGACGTACCCCGAGGAGCTGATCGCAGTCAGTGCGGCGTTGGGGCGCTTGTCTGCGTCGAGCAAAATGGTCGCTGTGGGCGCAGTTTGACCGGCAATGATCAGCTCGTCGCGAGAAACTCCAGCAGCGGGTTGTCCCGCCTCGTTCCGCACCTGGGCGATCACGATCGCCACCTCCGGAGTCAGAGTGGTGCCCGCGGCCGTTGCCAGGGTTTCCAGATAGTTCTCAGCGATTGCGAATGCTTCGAGCTCTTGGGGAGTCGATTCGCCGACCTGAATCAGCGGGCTGTAGGTCTTGCGATAGGTCGGAGAGCTCTCGGCCACGAGATAGAAAGCGCTGTTTGGCGGCACGCCCCGCATTTCGAACTCGGCCTCATTGACGGTAACCGAAGGCTCCGGCTCTAAACCCATGACAGATACGTTCGGCTTTTCGGTAATCGCACTACCTCCCTGGAAATCGATCACCAAACCGCTCAATTCAGTGCTTTCACCTTCGTTGCCCTCGGATGGCTCATAGTCGTAGCCGCATGCAGTCGAGCCAGCAAACAACGCAATTGCGACAAAAATAGTAGTCGTACGCATAGGACCTCCAAAGTAATCCTGGCAGCAATATTCGTGAAATAAGCACATTGCGTACCAACTCACAGGGTGCCTAACTGGGCGAGGTTGCGTCAGATCGCCGAAGCACCGAAGCACCGAAGCACCGACAGCGAAGCACCGAGGCTGCGGTGTGCTCGGTCTGGCAGGCACAGAAACAAATTGGTTGTGGATCAAACGAGGTGTTTCTGTTGCGAGGTCTGACGGCCGCCTCCATGCGTCCGCCTCATCGATTGACGGCCGTCTCCATGCGTCCGCCTCATCGATTGCTCCATGCGCCTGTCTGATCGATTGACCCTGCCCGATCTCCGGGTTGGCTTGTCGATTGCAAACCGTACATTTCCCATGACGACGCTGAAAACGTTCCTGGACAGTAATGAGCAATCCATCATCACGATCGGCCCGGAGATGACGCTACGAGACGCTGCAGCGATGTTTGTCGAGTGTTACGTCGGTGCACTGCCGGTCATGGTCGAAGACGAAGTTCGCGGCATCTTCACCGAGCGCGACCTGGCAACTCACGTGGCCAGATACAAAGATCTCGACAGTACGATCGTGGGAGAAGTTATGTCGCGTGACCTCATCGTGGCAGTCGACGACGACGACATCACACGGGCCATAAATGTCATGGTCAATGGCCACGTCCATCACCTGCCAGTGTTCGATGAAAACCGCAAATTCGTCGGTATCGTATCACTGCGCGACCTGGTACAGAGTGCGTACGCCGAAGACGAAGAGCAGATTCAATATATGAATCAATATATGTATGGTCCCGGCATGTGACCGGGCCGAAGGCGCCGCTCGTACGAGAACCGCCCGCTACTCGATCCCGGCGACGTTGTTATCGTCCGCCTGCGTTATCTGCGGCCGCGGCGACGCACTGGCGCAAGAGACGCCGGCTGCGGCGGGCGCGGCCGCGCGATTGCTGATCGAGGTTGCGCCCGGCCTCGGCCTCGGCCTCGTCGAGATCTGCCAGCTGGGTCTTGCACCATAAAACCGCCTTGCGTTTCCACGCCTCGCCGGACTGAAAGTCGATTCGGTGCAATCGCTCACTCCACGGGCCGATGTGGGTCGGGCACATGAGCAAAACTGCTTCGCGGCCCCTGGCCTCGGCCTGCTCGCGGGGCATGCCGGCGTTGGCGGTGTAATAGTGCATCATCGCCCGCCCGCCCTCGTCGCATTGGCCGGCGAGAATCTGGCATGCTGCGCGGGTCCAGCCCATCGAGACATGGTCGGCCGCAGGGTCAGCAACTGCTGTGCTGCTCCGAGCCAGGGAATCGGCCCGCTCGAGTGCGGTCAGACATCCCTGGCCATCACGTCTTCGGCGCAGTGTTTCGGCCCGGTCGCGGAGCTTTTGCACCTGCGCTGCAGTCGGGGAAGCCGCGGCGTTGTCACCGATGGGCGTCGGTACCTCTGTAAGGTCCGGGGCCGCGGATTGTCCAGATTGGCGAGAATCACCGCAACCGCTCAAGAGCGGACTGCACATGCACAGCACCATGACAGCGCGCACAGCGTTGCCATGGATCCGCAATGGCCGGGAGCAATTCATGAGAGCACCTGTCTGTCGGCTCGCTCTATCGTAACATCGGTGCCGAGATCCTCGGTAGCAGTACGGCGCCGACGATCCCGGCAATGAGATCCTCGTGTTGTAAACGCCACTGCCCGGCGTCGCCGTCGCTGACGCTCAGTCGTCGCCGCGGAGGATAGTGGCTGTGTGGATCAGGTGAGAAAAAAGCCCCGAATCGGAAAAAAAAACCCCTCGGTCATCAGGTGAAACACGCTGGTAGCATGCTGGAAACATGGATGAGCTATACCTGGAGACAACTCAAGAAAGGCATCCATCGCATGGTCTTCTCCGACACCTCTTCCAGAACAGTTGCTGACCCGAGTACCGGCGTTTCGCACGAGCCTATCGGTTTTACCAACTCGCCAACCGGTCAGCTCTTGGTTCGAACTCCATCTGCGCGGGGCCGGAAGCGCGCCGCTTCATCCAGGTCTCGGATCCAGATGTCGCATTCGGATGTCATATTCGGACCGCGGATCCTGATATTCGGGAATGGATTCGGATCACATATTCGGGTAGCGAGTTCGGGTATTCGAATTCGAATCAACTCTGGTATATAATCGAGTAGTCAGTGGCGCGGTCAGGGAGGTTCGAAAAATGCGCCCTCGGGCGACTTCGGGTGCCGGCACGTCTGGCCAACCGGGCACTGCCATTGGCCGTAACCGGGGATCTCGCCCAGCAAGAGTTGAAAATCTTGACCAGCGCGGTGTGCTTCCATGACTCGGTGTAATTCGGATATGTGAGGCGCCAGTTTTTTGGCCAGAGCTTCTGGTGCGTCAATGGCCAGTTTACCGACCTGGCGCTCGGCAGGATCGGCGGCCAGATCGAAATAATAGGTCGTGTTGGCCATGGGCACGTAAATCACCTTGTGATCGCCGAGCACGAAACCGCGACAGCGCGACGCGTAGTAGCAGGCGAAAAAACGCGGCACCTCGGGTAACCGGCCGGTAAAGAGGCTGAATGCCCCCGGCAGGTCGGGCACCGGCATGCCGAGAAGGTCGAGGATCGACGGAGTCACGTCGATCAAACTGGCATTGCCCTCGATGTGGTTGCGAGGCACACCCGGTCCAGCAAAGACCAGGGGAACGCGCAGGCCTTCTTCGAAGAAATTGTTGTCGTGCTGGCGGACGCCTTTGGCACCAAAACCCTCGCCGTGATCGCCGGCGACAACGACGATGGTGCGGTCGCGCAAGCCGCGCGCCTCCAGGATGTCGAGTATTGCACCGAGCAGGCGATCGCCCGCTTCGATCAGACGCAGGTAGCGAGTCTGATCATCGCTGGGCGCAACAGCTGGATCGACCCCGGGCAAGCGGTACGGATGGTGCGGGGCCGAGGTCAAGAGCGTGACAAAAAAGGGCTCTGCACCATGGTCGAGCCAGCGTGCCATAGGTGCGCTCATACTTTCGTCGTCTGAGGCGAGATAGCCGAGCGGCTGACCTCCGATATCTTCCCAGGCCTCGAAATGCTGGTAGCCCAGCTGCGCGACCAGGCGCGGTCGCTGCTCGAACGTGCCCAGTGCGCTTTGAAAAAAAGCGGTGCGATATCCAGCTGCTCTGAGAATATGCGGCAAACACTGGACGCGGACTGTGGTCGATACCTCGAGAGGAGCCCGGCTCATCAGCGACAGGCGGGCGCACAACATCGAAAACACCGATTTGGTCGTATGCGGCACTGTGGCGCGGACCACCGGGACCGAGGTTCCCCGGTCGGCCAGCTCGGCCAGCCTGGGGGTAGCAGCATTCGGCCGATGTGGCGGCCGAGTATCGGGATTGCCCGAGCGCCCCGGTCGATCGGCGAGAGAGGTGGCGTCATAGCGAGTAGATTCGAGGATCAGCACGACCAGGTTCGGTCGCGGACCCCTGGCAAACGCCCGAATCGCATCCTGGTCGACCAGGTTGTGGGGATGGTATCCGGCGAACTGGCGAGGTTTTTGGGATCTGGCCTGTGGGCGATCCGCGCCGGTGAGCCACCCCCAATAGGTGTCGAGGACAGCATTGTGGCCGAGTCGAGCGGCGGGCAAAAGATCGGGAGCCGGCGCCAGGAGCCGACCCAGGAGCGCTATCCCGGCGAGAGCCGCGGCACAATGCGCGGCCGGAGGGCCGACGATTCGATCGGCCGATCGGTCGGCTCTTCGATCGGACGAAGGCACCTGCTCGCCCCGCCTGCGGATCGCACGCCGAGCTGCCCAGGGAACGAGAATCAGGACCAGCAACACAAGAATGGCCAGAAATCCATGGCCACTCTTGCCGATCTCGGCGGCCACTCCGACCAGCTCGTCCCAGCTGTCCAATCCGTATTCGACCGCTTCCCAGCTGAGTTGCTCGCCCGACACCGCCAGATAGGCGGCGTTGACTGCCGCTGTAGCGCTGACCAAAAACCCCAGCGGTATCGTGAACGCAATGATCCACGGACGGCGCGCTTCGCCTACGACGAATAGCGCGGCCAGTCCGGCGTGGACCAGCGCGTCCAGTCCGATGGCCCACAGCCATACCAGAGGCCACGCAGTGAGTCCTCCCAGGCTGACCAGGGCAGCCGCCTTGACCGCGCCCACGATGACCAGACTGGCGATGAGAAGGTAACTCGACGGAGCCGCCGTGAGACCCAGCCAACCCCGGCGTGGCGGAATGAGTCGACGGACAGAGTCGATCACCTCGGATACCAGAGCAGATGGGCCAGGCCTTCTCCCATGGTCAGCTCTTGTCTGGCACTGAGTCGGATCAGACGAACTTCGCGGCTTTCGGTGCGGATCCAGGTGCCGTGCGTACTCGCCGTGTCGATGGCGTAGAGGTGCTCGTCGATTTCCATGATCAGTACGTGCACCCGCGAGATACTCTCGTTGATCAAGATCTTGGAGCCGTCGACGTCGCAGCGGCTATAGCGGCCGAGCAATATGCCGCCGTGCGCTGCACGCGGGCCGATGATCAGCTTTTGCATGCCCGATTCGGCAGTGATGCGCAAGGTGCCGAGCGGTTCTTCTCCGGCGGTGACCAGCCGGGTGCGGGCCCGCACTGGACCCGGGGCACTGTGTACCAGCGTGATCGCGCTGCGCGCCTCCTCGACATCGTACGAAGATGAATGGCTGTCCGAATGGCGCGACTCGCGTATGGAGCGTTTGCGCTGCCAGCGATCGGGCTCGGCTTCGCCGGCCTCGAGATAGACCCGCTCGGGAATGCACGCCCAGCCGTCTTTGGCCGCATCGGGCCAGGCGATCCGATCACCGGTGATCAGAAAAAACAACACGTAGCTGCCGCAGCGGACGAAGATCGGCCCCTCGGCAACCATCGATTCAAAACGGCGACTGTGCTCGTCCTGGAACGCGACCCGGGTACGCAGATCGACAATGCGAAAACGCACCTCGCAGCCGTTCGAAAGCGGCCACAGAACTATAGCCAGATGACGCAGCGACAAACTCGAGTCGCCATCGAGATACAGATCCGTCATGCCGTGCCGGCCGATAATGGCCGAATTGGCCCGGTCCACCTTGGCTGCCACACACAGGCTTCCAACAAACTCGCCGGTGTAGGCATCGACTGCGAAGATCGCCAGCCCCGGCTGCGAGAAACGGGTACATTTGCGGCGGATGGTCTTGTAATTGCGGATGAAGAGATTGCGGAACGACTCGGGTTCCAGCGGTTGGTCATAAACCACCGCGAGCGTGCCGGTATTCTGCGCTTCCTGCCGCTGCTGTCCGCCCTCGAGGTGGATGATCCGGGTCTTGACTTCGGACATCGGACCCAGTGTAGCAAACTCATGTGCCCGAACACTGCATAGAGTACACCAATGGCTGCAACCAATTGGCATTGAGTAGCGCGTTCACGGTCTGCGTATCCGACATCGACTACCGCTCGGCTCCCTGCCCCGACTGTAGGTGAACACAACCAACGCGGCAGACTGTCGCACCCCGCAACGAAACATACCAGGCAGCAGAGCCCGATGCTGTGGCAACCCGGCCTGAGCAACGAGCCTGGGCTGTCTTGCCTCGATACGATACGGATATGGCAACTTTTATGGACAGGAATTAGCTTTTCTGGCTTCCATTTTCCGATTTATGTGACAACAGAATATCAGGTCCGGCCATTGCTTGACGTGACACGCACTGACACTATGATCATTTCTATCTGTCGCTCTCTCGGCTTGGCCCTCGAAGTGACTATAGGGTCGGCATGTGCTTCTGAGGAGCTCGAATGACGCGGCCTTCTACTGATCTACCCGATAGCGCTAGCGATGAGCGCGCAACGCGAACCGGCCTGGCACCGCGACTAGCGGCTTGCCGTGCCCGGGCGCTCGATGTTCTTCTCTCACCGGGGACGGTGTTGCAACTCGGCTTTTCGGACGGTTTGCTCACCCGCGAACTGGCTCGTTACCACCCGCACGTGGTCGCGGTGGGTTGCAATCCAGACCAGGTGGCGCGCGCAAAACAGGCCACGGAAAATCTCCCCGTGGACGTTTATCTATCTCCATTGGAGACATTCGAGCCGCCAGACGGGCTCCGCTTTGACGCCATCGTCTCGGCCTGTCTTTACGAATCTCTCGATGATCCGGTCGCTGTTTTATCGCGTTGTCCCCAGTGGCTGACCGATGACGGCGTCCTGGTCGCTATCGTGGCCCACGGACGAGCCGACAGCCCGCTCACCGGGCCCAACCCGCAACGCCTGTCCCGGCCGGATAGAGGCGGTAATGAGCCGATAGGACGTCCTCATACGGTCGAACGGCTGCGTATGGATCTCCAGCTGGCCGGGCTGCGGGTACGCACGACCGGAGGAATCATGTTCAAGCCGATTCCCAACTCCAAGATGCACGAACTCCCCAAAGAACTGGTTGCCGCCTACCAGGCTCTCGGCAACCACGTGCCGGAGTTGACAGCCGAGATATACGCGGTCGCAGCGAGACCATAGAGTCCATCCCCATCGAAATATTTCAATATTCCCGCGTTGCCGTCCATAAAGCGGGTTTTGCTATTGTGCTGGCCTTTCGCCGGGTCAATCGACTTTGCCCAGCCAATCGACCCGATATAGATCGCGCCGCCGGTCCTGGTAGTTGCGCACCGAACCTTGACTGCGCAGCTCTTTCAGGTTGTCGAGATCCACGTCCACGATCAGAGTCGTCTCGGTATTGGGTGTGGTTTGGGCCATGACTGCGTCGCCCGGAAAGGCGAAATCAGACGGCGAGAATACCGCGGTCTGTGCGTATTGAATGTCCATGTTCTCGACCTCGGGCATGCTGCCGACGCTGCCCGTGATGGCGACATAACACTCGTTTTCGATGGCACGTGCCTGGGCGCAGCGCCGGACCCGGAGGTATCCGTTTTTGGTATCGGTACAAAACGGCACGAATAGAATTTGCGCACCGCGCTCGGACAGGATTCGGCTGAGCTCGGGAAATTCGATATCGTAACAGATGAGGATACCTATCTTGCCAATGTCGGTATCGAATACCCGCAGCCTGGTCCCCCCGACGACTCCCCAATAACTGCGCTCGTCGGGTGTGATATGCAGTTTGTACTGGGCCTCGCGCGTGCCGTCGCGGCGGAGCAAAAATGACACGTTGTACAGCTTCTGGTCGCGGTAGAGCGGCATGCTGCCGACCACGATGTTGATGTTGTAGGACACCGCCAGCTTGGCAATGCGGTCGCGGATTTCCTCGGTGTATGCGGCCAGGCCGCGCATCGCCTCGGCCGGGGCGCGGTGCTGGAACTGGGCCAGAAGCGGCGCGCTGAAATACTCTGGGAACAGGGCGAAGTCGGCGTTGTAACCGGCCAGTGCGTCGACGAAGAAATCGGCTTGCTGAACCAACTCCTCCACGGAGTCGATCCGGCGCATTTGCCACTGCACTGTGCCGAGTCTGACTACAGGCTCACGCTGGCCGATCAGGGGTGCCTTTTCGGATTCGTAATAGATGTTGTCCCAGCGCAGAAGTGTGGCGTAGGCGCGCGACTCTCGATCAGACGGCCAGTAGCCCTGCAATACGCGGCGCACGTGAAAGCCGTTGGCCAGCTGAAAACTGAGGATGGGATCGTAGATCTCACGCCGCTGAACCAGCTCGATGTACTCCTGGGGTGATTTCTCGTCGGCGAACTTGGCATAACCCGGAATGCGGCCACCGGCGACAATCGCCCGCAGATTGAGGTTCTGGCACAGTTCTTTGCGCGCGTCGTAGAGCCGGCGACCCAGGCGCATGCCCTGATACTCGGGGCTGACAAAGATGTCCATGCCGTAGAGCACGTCGCCATTCGAATCATGAGTCGTCAGGTGGCCGTAGCCAGTGATCTCGTCGTGGGTGTGGCCGTCGCCGAATTTGCGGTAATCCACGATCAGACTGAGCGCTGCCGCGACCACTTGGCCCTTGTCCTCGATGCAGATCTGACCCTCGGGAAACCGATTGAGCTGAGATGCGTACTGTCGGCGGCTCCACGCCCCGTCCGCCTCGGAGTATACCAGGTTCATGATGCGAGCCAGCTCGGCGTAATCGGTCGGGCGCAGATGGCGCAGTTTCAAGCGGGGTTCACTGTCGCTGGTGATCTGGGGTTCTTCCTCGGGAGATCGTACTTCGTTCATGGCTGTACCATCGTGGTCGCGGCGCGGCCCGCACTCAAGGTCTTACCGCGAGTAAGAGCGAGCGGAGTCGAGTTCAAGGGCGAAAGTGTCGCTTGAGAAACTCTTGCGCCGCTTTGACGATGCGGCGAGCGTGCTGCGGATCCTGTAAGGCGAGTTCCTGAGCGATCTCGGTGGAGCTGTAGTTTTGACTCCACAGCTCCACGGCCCGGCGGTACTTGAGCCGATCGACGCTGCGCTGCACGACGCGTTGTGCGTCCCGATGATCGGCCAGCCCGATTTCGCGCCCGATCCGATCGTAGCTCGCGCCCTGTTGGTACAAAAGAGCTGCCCGGCGCTGTCTCGATGGAATCGAAGTATCGAGAAACTCGAGCAACTGGCGCGCCGTCATGCTCGATGTGAACGACCTCTCGACCGGTTCTTCATCACCTTGCAGCGTGACCAATGCCTGCCAGTGGGCGCCTGACTCCGATTCGCTGGTGTCTTTCTTCCCGCTGCCGCTGCGGGTGCGGTTTCTGGGGCGCACATACTCGGGCAGCCTGCGCATGTAGTCGATGCCGATGTTTTTGAATACGCGAAACAACCAGGCGCCGAAAGCCCGGTAGCTGGATGCCGAGGGTCCTCTGCTCGTTGCGTCGACATGGCGGCGAAAATAGGCGCGCAGCTTGTTGTAGTCGTTATCTTGCAGCTTCTCCCAGGCCAGGATGACGATATCGCGGCAGTAGTCTTCGCGCGCGCTGATCCGGCCGAGAAATCCCGGGCTGCGCACCCAGTTTTCCAGCGTTGGCTGGAGGCGTCCCCAGAATCGAGGCCACGCGTCGTTGCCGCCGTCGAGCAACATCGCTGCCAATCGCTGAAGATCAGCCCAGTCTTGTGTATCCACGAGCCCCCCTCAAAGCACATCAGTCATCGCGAACAGTTATGACCTTGAGGTTGGGTAGTTTACCATGTAACCACTGCGGCCGAGCACTGTGTATCGCGAACTGCAAGCGGGTTTCCACGATGACGGGACACGGCTGAAAAAGACCCATGTAGGCTTCGTATGCTGCGAAAATGAGGGTTAAAATCGGCTTGATGCCGCCTCGATCCGCACTGGAGGTTAGCTCGGAGGAAATCCAGCTCACCGCATCCACGGCCTTTGGGTTCGACTCGCTGCGGCCAGGTCAGCTCGAGGTCATAACGGACCTATTGAGCGGTCACCCTGTCGTAACCGTCATGCCGACCGGGGCCGGCAAATCGCTGTGCTACCAGCTTCCGGCAGTTCTTCTCGGCAACAGCGGCGGCGTCACGCTGGTGGTTTCGCCGTTGATCGCCCTCATGAAGGATCAGGTCGATGGACTGCAGGCGAGGGGAATCGCCGCGGCTTCGCTGACCAGTGCTGCCGGGCCAGGCGAGCAGGCAGAGATTCTCAATGGCATTCGAGCCGGGCTCTACACCCTGGTCTATGTCGCGCCCGAGCGCTTCCGCAGCCCGCGATTTCTCGAAGCGCTCGGCCAGATCGGCGATCGCCTGGGCCTTCTGGCCATCGATGAGGCTCACTGCATCTCGGCGTGGGGGCATGACTTTCGGCCGGATTATCGCCGCCTCGGCCAGGTGATTGCCCAGCTTGAGCCCCCCCGCATCATCGCGCTTACCGCCACTGCAACGCCCGAGGTCCGGCAGGATATCGCCACGCAATTGCACATGAGCGGGCCGCATTTTCATGTCCGCGGCTTCGATCGACCGAACCTTTTTTTTGCGGTCGAGCGCACCGGCGGGACTGCCGACAAATCGACCCGACTCATCGAGCACATCCAGAGGCGGAAAGGCGGGGTTGCCCTGGTCTACGTGGCTACCCGCAAGAACGCCGAGCGCCACGCCGATGCCCTGGCCGGGGCCAACCTGCGCGTCCGCATGTACCACGCCGGTCTCGACGACGCAGCTCGAATCTCGGCACAAGAGGCGTTCATGGCCGATAAACTGGATGCCATCGTGGCCACAAATGCCTTTGGAATGGGCGTGGACAAGGGCGATATCCGATTGGTGATACACGCCGACCTGCCGCGCAGCCCCGAGGCCTACTACCAGGAAGCCGGTCGCGGCGGCCGCGACGGCGATCCGACCGGCTGTCTACTCCTGTTCAACCACTCCGATGCGCGTCTCCAGGAATTCCTCATCGACTCGTCGATTCCCACCGCAGAGGTCATGCGCAGCTTGTGGAAAGTCCTGCGCGATCGACCCGAACTCGGCGGTGATCTCAACCGATTGAGTCGCCACCTGCCCGGGCCGCCCCACCAGAGCACGGTGCATTCGTCGGTCCGCATACTGTCTCGTCACGGCTTTTTGCGCGACGAAGGCCACTATGTAACGGCGACCCGGCCGGCCGACCCGGATCAATATCCGCCGCTCGACGTCGAAGCACTGGCCCATCGGCGCGAGATCGAGCGCCGCAAACTGCGCACCATGATCGAATACGCATACTACCCGCGCTGCCGGCGCGAGTTCATTCTCAGCTACTTTGGCGACGCCGACTGGCAAAGCCGCGATCGGCGATGCTCCGGTTGCGACAATTGTCTGGGAACCGGGCAAACCCAGCCTCTCAGCGACACTCAGAAAGAGGAGGTAAAGCGGCTTTTACAGCTGATTCGTCGCCTATCCGGGCGCTTTGGCCGCACTCGTCTGGCCGGGTTGGCCAACGCCAGTGACGATGATGCGCGTTTTCTCGACATTCCCGAACGCGGTGCTCTGCGCGGTCAGAGCAACCGCTACGTGCTCGATTTGATGCGTTCACTCGACGGCGGCGGTCTTGTCGAAGTATCGCGCGACCAGTATCCCGTCGTCTCGGTCACCGCCCGAGGCCAGCAGGTTCTCGACGGAGATGTCGATCTCGACGACTTTGGTTTGCTTTTACCCACTCGCAAGGTCGGGCCAAAATCCCGGCGCGCCACATCGGCCGGGCGGAAAGCGTCCTCTGAACTCGACAACGCGCAGGGGAAACCTCTCGATCCGGAGTTGGTCGAACGCCTGCGCGCCTTGCGCACCGAACTGGCTGCACAGAAATCGGTGCCGGCATACGTGGTGTTTTCCAACATGACCCTGGAAGCCATTGCCCGGGCACGCCCGACATCGACAGACGAACTTTCTGCCGTTCCGGGCATTGGCCCCAGCCGACTCGAAGCCTACGGCCAGCTGATTTTGGCCACAGTGCAGGGCAGGTGACGGAATACCGCTGTGGAGTGAAGTGACTGACTCCCAGTGCCCGGCAATTCTAAATTTTCGAACGGGTCATTCCAAAAGTTGTACAACGCTATCAGGGCATCCCTGCTTACCATTCCTTATACAGACACTCATCGGGTTATAGCTGGGACAATATGACGAGACCTGTAATCGCAGACGCAAACTCACTTGTCGCCGCAGACCTCTCGACGGATATATCCGTCTCCCCCGCCACCGATACACTCAATGCACTCGAACCACAGCGCCTCGGCGAGCTGATGAATCGCTATCTGGCTGGAGATGTCAGTGCATTTCACGAGTTGTATCGACAGGTCAGGCCGTATTTGCAACAAGTGTTACAGGATCTTACGGGCAAGAAAACCGATTTAGCTGATAAACTCCTCGAAAAAGTGTTTTTAAAAATACATTATTGTCGAGGACAGTATGTTGCTGGCGCCGATCCACTGCCGTGGTTTCGCGCTATTGCCGAGCGCTGCCATCGCGGCGCAGTTCGAAAGAGGCGAGCATTGCGGATTGTTCGCTATTTGGGGCGACACTCGCAACCGACCACGACCAAGTTTGTACGCGGCTCTGCCTGACCTGGAAACCTTGCCCGGGTGATTTGGTTCGGTGGCTGGAGGCTGGCCAGCCCGAGCTGGCTCAGAGTAATTTGTACAGGCTCGTGCATCAGCGCCGAGAATCTCGCATTGTCGGAACAAAATTAACTGATTTCAGATAGTTCGAGGAGATGGCATGGATTTGTCGGCACTGACCTACTAATATGCACGATGTGGACGTAACCCTTGTCAATACGGTGAGAAAGGGTGGCGCCCAGTCAATGTCGACGCCCACAGCCACCCCTCACCTGTTTCTGATTCTAGAGAGCCGGCGCCCTCATGCGTTGTCGGCTCGTTACTCGCTGGCCGAAGTGGACGAGGTGGTCATAGGCCGCGGCAAGACGCGTTCGGTCGAGCGCAGAGCTGAAGATGGGATCCGTCGGCTGATCGTTCGGGTTCCCGATCCATGGATGTCTTCGACCCACGCTCGAATCCAACGTCGCGCCACGCTGTGCACGTTCGCCGACGAGAACTCGACCAACGGTTCGGTCATCAACGGCGCTCCGGCTTCATCGGTGACGCTCAAGGACAACGATATCATCGAGTTGGGTCAGACATTTTTTCTGTACCGGTCGTCGGTTCGCACCACCAAGCAAGAACCGCCGTATCTCGATGCCTCAGAGATAACTGCCCCGGAGGGGCTGCTTTCGCTGATTCCAACTCTGGCGCAGCGGTTCGCCGAGCTGGCACAAGTAGTCAAGAGCAATACGTCAGTGGTCATTCTCGGGCAAAGCGGTACCGGCAAGGAGGTCATCGCCAAGGCGTCTCACAAGTTGTCGGGCCGGGCCGGGTCATTTGTGGCCGTCAACTGCGGTGCCCTGCCCGATTCCCTGGTGGAGAGCGAGTTCTTCGGTCACAAAAAAGGCGCGTTCTCCGGCGCTTCGGACGACCGTCGGGGTCTGGTCCTGGCCGCCGACAGAGGTACTCTGTTTCTGGATGAGATCGGCGACCTGCCGCTCAATTCTCAGGCCGCTCTTCTCCGCGTACTGCAGGAACGGGAAGTCACTCCTGTGGGCGCTACTTCGCCCATTCCTGTGGACTTCCGACTGGTTTGCGCCACCCACCGCAACATGGAAGCCCTGGTCGAGGACGGCAGTTTCCGCGAAGATCTCCTCGCCCGACTGGCCGGTTTCATCATCGACATGCCCTCACTCGATCAGCGCAAAGAGGACATGGGCATCCTCATCGGCGTGCTGCTCGGCAAGCTCAATGAGGAGCGTGATTCCACGGCCGAGATCGCCCTGTCCAACGACGTGGCGCGGGCGCTTCTGGCCTACAACTGGCCGCGCAACATCCGCGAGCTTCGCACCTGCCTGCAGACCGCCATCGCGCTCGCGGGGAACAGGATGGTCGAACTCGATCATCTGGGCCCCACGGTACGCCAGGCACTCGACGAGCAGCACAGCCAGGACAGAGAGGCAACGCCCACCGGTCGAGACTCTCGGCAGCCATTGTCGCCCGAGCAAGAGCATCGAAGAGCACAGCTCATCCAGCTTCTGCGCGAGCATCAGGGCAATATCAGCGCTGTCGCGCGTGCGATGGGCAAAGTGCGCTCCCAGGTTCAGCGCTGGATCAAGCGCTACGGCCTCGATGCCGAGAGCTTCCGAACACAATGAAGTAATTCAGGCCACTGGCTTTTACCGGAAAAGCGCTCGCGAGCAGATGGGCCGCACCAGGGGCCAATCGAAGCAGGTGTTGGTGGCGGATAGTCTGGGCATGCCATGAGCACTGGTCAGCAAACTCGTGAGCTCTCGCACTGCGTATGCTTTCCAATGTGATCGTGGGTAGACGTCCCGGCAGATGGACTATTTGATCGGTTATGGCCTGTGCCGCTGTTGCACGGCTCATAAACCGACTTACAAGCTGTAGGGCAGTTCCGAGAGACTGCGGCACAAGCGTAGAGCGGTGCTGGCGCAGATAGAGAAACGGCATACAGCTCGTCAAGCAGGAGAATTCGACTCATTGGATGTGGCCATTTCTCGTCGAGAGAAGTGGCGTACTACCCGAGACGTGCTACTAGCAAGCTGGCCGACGCGAGGAATTTCCCGTGGTGAACCCCCTGAAAAACCGAATCGATCGCCCCTTGTTGGCCTGCGAATTGAATAAGGGCCCGGTGCTTAGTCTGCATACCCAACAGCCAATCCCAATGCCGCTACGGCGGCTTTTACTTAAAAATAGGAGAGAGAAACCATGCATACCAACCGACTCAACAATGTTGCTGAGCGTCAGCGTGTGAACCATGTTCGCGACTTTTTCTTCGTGATCCTGGTCGCAGCGATTTTGGTGTTCCAACTCGTGTCTTTGTCGCAGTCGAATGCATTTTCAGCCACTTCCTCGCCGCCAGAGGATACGGCGGAACCTGTCGAGACTGCTCTTCCCGAGCATTGTCTCGATCCTGCTGCGAAGAAACTGGCCACCCTTCCCGACAGCTTCCCGCTCTGCTAATGCCACCGCACTGGCCAATGGCCTAGCCAGCTGGCCGGAAAGCTAGCCACCGAGATCGACCACTCGACAAGCCAGTATGGGAAAGTCGTGAACTGGCGACTCGGATTGAGCCTCCGGCCAATTCGCCACAGCGCGGCAACCAAAGCAGCACTGTCGAATCGGCCGGATACGCTTCTGGCAACTGCCATTTGCTCCCTACCCAAATAAAAGAAACTATTTTTTGTTGGAGCGAGTACGGCAATCGCCAGACCCGAATCATTAATCACGGCGCTGTCGCGAAGTTGCTGAGGTGAGGGTGTGTAGAGCTTTGAGCGACGGCGTCACAGTCGTGTCGCACGAGCGTTATCTCTTGGTCGCGTGGCGTCGTGATCAGGTGGCCGGATGGGTGTGGTGGTCGCTATCATGACGCATGCTCAAAGCGATCGAATTGCGTTGGAAAGGCACGGTCCGGCAAAAAATGCGCAATTGCGCTGCGCTGCGCTGCGCGTCGGCAAGGCAGGTGTATCTGGAACGTCCGGCCGATATACCCGCCTCGCGTGGACTGATCACGGGGGTACTGTTGTGCTTCCTGGCAGGGGGGGTGTCATGCGGCAGTGATGACGCTCGATCACCGGACCAGGGGGTCGATAGTGGACTGGTCGATGGCTGGGAGGTCTTACCCGGCGTCCGTGGTGGAGCGATCCAGGAGATCGGTGTAACCGAGCTTGCTGGCAAGATTTACGTCGTAGGTGGCTTCAACGGGACACTCGGGGTAGTGACAGCGGTTCGCGTATACGATGTGGAGACCGATAGGTGGAGCGACGCAGCGGTACTCCCGCAGGCCATGCACCACGCCAATGTCGCCTCGGTCGACGGCAAGGTCTATCTGTTGGGTGCACTTCTCGGTACTGCGTTCTCGCAGACTGGACAGTCCTGGTCCTACGATCCCATGGCTGACGAGTGGACCGAACTCGCCCGCATGAGCCCGTCTGACGCTCGTGGTGCAGCCGCGGTTGGTGTCATTGATGGCAAGATCTATCTCGCCGGGGGATTTCGCAACGGCGCTGCTGTAAACAACGTATCGGTCTACAATCCGGTTACCGATCAATGGGACGATCAACTGCCCGATCTCCCACAGCCGAGTGATCATTTGGTCGGTGGCGTTGTAGATGGCGTTTTCTATGTCATAGGGGGCCGGGATGGCACAATCGGTTCCATCACCGGTCAGGTTGTTGCCTTTGATCCCGCTACCCCTGACGGCTGGACAACCCGCGCAGCCATGCCCACACCGCGCGGCGGAATGGCTGCCGGGGTGGTCGGCGGCAAGATCCTGGTTGTCGGGGGTGAAGGAAATCGCGCCGCGTCTTCGGGGGTTTTTCCCCAGGTCGAGAGTTACGATGCGGCAGCCGATACATGGGCTCAGCTACCGCCCATGCGCACACCGCGTCACGGCATGGGGGCAGCCGGGTACGATGGCAAGCTCTATATCCCGGGTGGTGCAACCAAAGAGGGATTCGGCGCAGTAGCCACCTTCGAGTCATATACCCCGTCCCAGTAGAAACGGATATTGCCCGCTCGGGCGACTCCCGCCGCACCAGCGGGGCCGTTTGCCGCTACTGCTGAGCGGCCAGTTCGCGGCGCAGTCCCTCGCGCACGCCGACCCTGGGCTGCCAGGACAGCAGGGATTGGGCGTGATCGCCGGCAAATTGCAGCCTGGCCATGGCCGACTTCAAGCGATACAGGGCAACTGGCGATTGCCGACCGAGGGCGCGAAACACCGGTTCCGACATGCGACCGGCGAGAAAAACAATCGGCCGTCGGATGCGCAAGACCGACGATTTCCCGTCCATGAGGTCGAGTACCTGGTTCTGCGTGAGCACTTCGGTGTCGATGATCTGAACGATCTCACCGCCGCGCAGGTCGCTGTCCGCCGCCGCCATGATGGCATCGACCACGTCGTCGATATAGACCAGCGGCAGCGGCAACTCGCCATCGCCCAGGATGAGCCAGCGGCTGCCGGCCCGGCGGGCCACCGCGCCGGTCAATACAGGAATACCTCCGCCGAAAATTTGGCCCGGTCGCAAGATGACCGATGCAACCTTGCCCGCCTCGGCTGCCGCTACGACCAGATTCTCGGCTTTGAGCTTGCTCTGAGTATAGGGCCCGCGCTCCTCTGGGTGCGGTTCGAGCTCGGTCGACTCGGAGACCGGAGAGCCGTCCGAAGAACCCGCCCAGTCCACCACCGACATCGAGCTGATGTGGACCAGTTTGCCGACGCCGTGCTTCTCACAGGCGTCGAGCACGTTTTGTGTGCCCACGACCGTGGCACAGTGGTGATCGAGCGGCCCACCCTTCATGGCCGCACCGACATGGATGACCATTTCGGCACCGGCGACTGCCCGGTCGACAGCGTCGGGGTCGCCGAGATTGCCAAACGCGACCTCAACACCGTCCGGGACCTTTTCGGGAATGCGGCGCACGAAGATGCGCACTCGCTTGCCCTGCTCGAGCAGACGCCTGACCACCGCGCCACCCAACGATCCCGATGCGCCGGTTACAAGAACCGGAACCCGCGGTGAAAGCTCGAAGCGAGCCAGCCGCGCAGCGTGGTCCTTCTCGGCTTCACGCGCGACCTCTTCGGTCCATCGGATGACCTCGATCGCGTCGTCGAGTGATACCGGGGCTGGTTGCCCGGCCTCGAGCGCGCGGTAAAACGCGGCGATGTGATCGCGCAGGCCCTGATAAGCCTGCACTTTCTTGCGCACGAAGCGGACCACGTTGACCGGCACGTCGATCATTGGCTGAATCGAATCGGTCATGGCGTTGACCAATCGCTCGGCAGCCTTGGGCAGCGGCGTATTCGAGCGCCGAGCGTGAAACATCGTGAATAGATCGACCCGCAGAACCGACCTGGTGCCGTGCACGATCAGCTGACTTTGCATCGGCTTGGTGTTGTACGAGATCTGGAACTGGCCCAGGCCGTTTTTGCACCGAACCAACGCGCGCCATTCGTCAAAGGCCAGGTTGGGATCGCCACCAAGACTCTCCCACTCGGCGGTGACATGCTCGATCGAGCCGAGAAATGCCTGCAGCAAGTAATAACAATGAACACCCAGGTCGCGAAACGGATAGCCAGCACCGCCGCGATAGTGCGGCGGCAGACGACCGCCTTCGTACGGCGGATACTCCGACCCGCGCAAAATGTCCACCGAGATGACCTTGCCCAGCGCACCCGAGCGGGCGAGCTGAAGCGCCCTCATCACCTGTGGATCAAACAGAAGCGAGTGGTTGACGCTCGCCACCAGGCCCGTTTGCCGCGCAGTTTTGCGTACTTTTTCGGCCTCGCCTTCGTCTTCGGCCAGCGGTTTTTCGATAAAGACGTGGCATCCCAGGTCCAGCGCTTCCAGCGCCACCGGGACGTGGGTACTCGGCGGCGTGAGCACATGGATGACATTGACCCCGGCATCGCGCATCGCTTTCATCGACGGAAATGTGTCGACCCCGAGCCGGTCTCCCAGCTCGGCTGCGCGCGCCTGGTCGATGTCGAAGACGCCGACAAGGGTGCACTGCGGCGCAGCTCGTACACCGTAGACATGATATTCACTGATCCCGCCAGCACCTACCAGTCCGACGCGAAATTTGGCCGTCATGGCCGAGAGGGTATCACACGCCGGCCCGCGCAATGGATGCTCCCAGCTTCCTCATTGCAGGGAAAGGTTGGACTCGATTCACCACGGCCCGAGCAAAGCCCGCGATCCATCACCGCTAGCTGCACCCTCGCAACGCCATCCTCATGAACAATCCGGGCTGGTTTTTCTGGCCGGTTTTAACTGCTCGCTCTGGGCGAGACTCGAAAAAGCACCTATTACACATGGCCAGCTTGGAAAGGAGCCAATGGAACTCCGTTCAAATCCACATGCGATACGGCGATTGCTCGGAAGACTGTGGACGGCTCCCCCGCATGTGCCCGTTCGACTGCAGACTGAACGTTTGCCCAGCACCGGGCATGGATGCCATGTAGGGGACCCCACATACCTGCCGAGAGGAGGCACTGCCAGATGTTACACTGAGCCTGATGCTGGACAAGACGCTCGGGCAGTACACTATTACTGCCAAAATCGGCCAGGGCGGTATGGCGATCGTCTATCTGGCCCAGCATCTCAAGCTGGCCCGCAAGGCGGTGGTCAAGGTATTGCGTCGTCACCTTCTTTCCGACCCCGAGATCTGCAAGCGATTTCTCAACGAGGCGAAAGCCATCGCGAGTATCCAACATCCCGGGGTGGTCGTCGTCATGGACCGCGGCCAGCTCGAAGACGGCAGCGTGTACATTCTGATGGAGTACCTCGACGGCGAGTGTCTTCGCGATCGCCTCGACCGGGTCGGCGCGTTGCCGGTCGCCAGGGCAATGCTGTTTGCCAGGCAAGCGGCCGATGCTCTCGGTGCGGCGCATGAGAACAATGTCGTGCATCGCGACTTGAAGCCGGCCAACATTTTTTTGGTGCCCGACTCACTGGTGCGCGGCGGCGAGCGGGTCAAGCTCCTCGATTTCGGTATTGCCAAACTCATGGGGGATCGCAAGCCGTCCAGCATAGTGACTCGCAGTGGTGTGCTCATGGGCACGCCCATCTACATGTCACCGGAGCAGTGCCGTGGTGCCGGCAGCGTCGATGAGCGAACCGATCTGTACGCGCTCGGCTGCATCTTGTTCGAGATGCTGTGCGGCCGGCCGCCATTTGACACCAAGGCCGCGGGTGAGCTCATCGTACTTCATCTGACCCAGCAACCACCGGCTGCGCGTTCGATCAACACGTCTGTCCCGGCCGATCTCGACGCTCTGATCGGGCGACTCTTGGCCAAGGAGCCCGGTGATCGCTATCAGACCGCGCGACAACTCGTCTCCGCGTTGGACAGTGCCTTGGCGGCGTACGCCCGTGCCTCGAGCCGTGCACCGATCATGCCGGAGGAGCTCGCCGGACGCCAACCCAAATCCTCGCCGCCGACCGAGCTGCCGGACGATCGCGCAGACACCGAGCTGGCTGATGTGGGGGCGCTTAGTGATACGGACAGAGACGTCCATCTCGGTCGCGGCCGAGTCGACCACACCGTTTCTGACGACGACGACGACGCCCCACCCACGCAAGAGTTCGCCCCGGCGAGACCGGCCAATGTGTTGGCCAGGCGGCAGACTGCGCGGGCCAGGTCACAGGCCGTGACGGCCGGTTCTCGGCCTGTCGAATCGCACGCCAGCGATGTCTCGGCGGCTGCGAGTGCAGAGTTGACTGCGCTGTGGATGCCGGTTGATGCCAGGCGCAGGCCGACATCGACGCGGCCGGCTTCCCAATCGGTGCAGAGCCGTCCCGACAGCGGGGCCCAGGCAGTGCGGCCTCCCGCCAACCAGGCCGTGGACTCGCTTCAGCCGGTGGCACCTCCACCCCAGTCGATACTGTCCACAGGACGGATCACTCAGCTGACGCACAGTCGGATCATGTGGTTCCTGCAGATCGGGCTCTTGATCGGATTTGGCGTGGGGGCCCTTATCTACCTAATGATCTGGATGGTCGACAGTTTTCAATCGACCACGTTTGCACCAATTGCCTCACCACAGCGCGATGCTGCTACCGCATCGGCTGGGCGAGAATGGCGAGCAGACATTGCCAGCCGGGCAACGAAGTACCGGCCGGCACTGATCTCGATCGGGCGCGGCACGTTTTGGATGGGCAGCCCCCACCGACAAAAATGGCGTTCCAAAGACGAAACGCCGCGCCATCAGGTGACCTTATCACCATTCTATGTCTGCCGCACCGAGGTGACTCAGGCACAATGGCACTCGGTCATGCGGACAAGGCCGAGCGACTGCAGGCACGGCTGCAGCGATAGCAGTCCGGTGCAGAATGTGAGTTGGTTCGACGCGGTGGAGTATTTTAACCGTCTATCCAAGCGAGAGGGACTATCGCGTTGTTACCGGCGCAATGGTACCCGAGTGAGGTGGAGGCGAACGTGCACCGGATATCGCTTTCCGACCGAGGCAGAATGGGAATACGCAGCGCGAGCCGGTACCGGGTCCATCTACAGTTTTGGCGACAATCCCGCGACTCTCGAACTCCATGCCTGGTACCTGGCAAACTCGGACAAGCGAGTACACCCGGTGGCGACGAGGAAGCCCAACGCATGGGGTCTCTTTGACATGCATGGCAATGTCCAGGAATGGGTATGGGATCAGTTTCAACGGTTTTATCCCGAGGATGCCCAGCTCGATCCGACCGGGCCCAGGCACGACAAGCCCAGGCGGGTCCAGCGAGGCGGTTCGTTTCGCAACGAGCCCAAAGATCTGCGCTCGGCGGTTCGGTATTGGAACGAGCCGGGCAGTGTCAACTGGGATACCGGCCTGCGCTGCGCGCGGTCCGATACCAGGTCGCAGTAGGGCCGTCCGGGGTTTGCCCAAAATGATAGCCTGAACGCAAAGCGGTCGGGCCGCGCACGATCGCTTTGCGTTTTTTCCAATTTGATTGCGTGTAGGATCGAGGTCTGTCGCTCCGGACCGGGCTCGACACGGTCGCGGGGGCAGTATCCATCGGGGTTTGCGGGCGAGTCCTCGGCCAGCTGCGAATAAGCGCCCCAGGGCGGGTCCACGGCAATGTCACCTTCCAGGCTGAAAGAAGTTGCTCAGCGCGAACAGTACTGTCGATTTTGTCATGGCATTGTGCCGCCAATTCACATGCTGAGGTAACGGCGTGAATGCAATTTATAATGATGTATCCATCGATCTCCACGTTCACTCTTCGTACTCGGATAAGCCATTTAGCTGGTTCTTGCGCTCCGCTGGCTCTGCTGAGTGCTACACGTCACCCGAGACGGTTTACCAGACCGCGATGCGACGCGGCATGGATCTGGTCACCCTGACCGATCACGACACCATCGCGGGTGCACTTGAACTGGCCGCGCGCCATGACAATGTCTTCATCAGTGAAGAGATCTCGGCGCGTTTTCCCGAGGACGGGTGCATTGTGCACATCATCGCCCTCGATATCAGCGAAGCTCAGCACCAGGAACTGCAGCGGCTGAGACGGAATATCTACGAGCTGGTGACGTATATGGACGGGGAAGAGATCGCCCATTTCTGGTGTCATCCTCTTTCCGATGTAAATCATCGCCTCACGCGGAGCCATCTCGAGCGCTGCTTCTTGATGTTTCGCGCTCTGGAGCTGCGCAACGGTACTCGGGATCAGGTCCATGAAAATCGGCTGCTCGATCTGGTCGAACGGATGACCCCAGCGCTGCTGGGCCGCTGGGCCGAGAAGAACCCACAGACTCCGCCCATCAACCTCGACAGTCTCTACGCCTTCACCGGCGGCAGCGACGATCATGGTGGGATAGCCATTGCCCGGGCGTTCACCAGGTTTGCCGGCGATGCATCTGGGGTTGGATTGCGCGCGGCGCTGAAGGCCCGGCAGACCAGGCCGAGCGGGCAAGCCGGTACAGGAACAACGCTGGCCCATAATTGTTATGGAGTCAGCGCCGGGTTTTTCCGCGCCAGTGGCCAACTCGGTGGGGCTGCTCAGAAGAGCAACGGGGCCAGTGTCAGTGGTGGTAACAACGACGACCAACTCGGTCTCAGCGTCTCTCTGCTTTCGCTCTTATCCGACCGCAAGCGCCGGCTCGAGGACGCCGGGGGGCAATTCTCGGTCGACGACCTGGTAGCCCATGGTCACACTAGCAGCTATCAGGACCGTTTATACGACCAGGCCGGATCGGCCCTGGTATCGGGCTGGCGCCATTCCCTTTCCAGCCTCGGCGATTCACTCGGCAAGGGCCGAATCGCCGAGGCCGCCGATGCTGTGGCCGATACTATCAAGGCGCTCTTGCTCGAGCTTCCCTATGTGCTCGCCCACCGCTGGCACGTACGCGATCGCGATGCCGCCACCCGTTTGTGCCAGGAACTCGAGCTCAATCGGCCGGACAGTAGCGGACTCCGTGTTGCCATTCTCACCGACACGATCGATGAGATCGACGGTGTCGCCATCGGCCTGCGTCGCCTCCACGCCGAAGCTGCGCGCTGGGGCGTACAGCTCGATCTAGTGAGCACCGACCAGTGTGAAAACGCCCACTACGACGATGACGGTATCTATCGTTTGCCGAGCGTGTACGAGCACCGCCTGGCTGAATATCCGCAGTACGCGTGGAAGGTACCCCATCTGCCGGCGCTCTTGCGCTATGTCTCGGATCGCCGGATCGATCTCCTGCAGTGCTCGACCCCGGGGCCGGTTGGGCTTGCTGGCCTGCTCGCTGGACGCCTCACCGGTATCCCGGTGATCGGGCAGTTCCATACCGATGTACCCGAATACACGCTGCGACTCACCGGCGATCCGACGGTCACGGCCATCATGCGGTCGTTTGTGGCCTGGTTCTATCGCAACATGGATCGCACTCTCGTGCCGTCGGACTGGGTTGCCGACACGATGATCGACCTCGGGGTGCCCAGGGGCAAGATCAGCAGGATTCCCCGCGGTATCGATCTCGATAGATTCAGTCCTCAGCTCCGCGACGAGCGCGCGTTTGCCCGATACGGTCTCGGCGGCGAACCCAAGCTTCTCTACGTTGGACGCATGTCCAGAGAGAAAGGACTTGACCACCTGGCTGCGGGGTTTTCGCTGTTATCAGAAGTCATGCCGTCGGCCCGTCTGGTGATGGTCGGCGACGGTCCCTTTGCGGCGGAATTTGCCGCCATGACCCCTGCCGACAAGGTGGTTTTTACCGGTCCGATAAAGGGCGAAGAGCTGGCTCGACTCTACGCGTCGGGGGACGTGTTTATTTCCCCGAGCGAGACCGAGACTTTCGGCAATACAGTGGTCGAGGCACAGGCGTCGGGCTTGCCGGTCATCGTGGCCGACCGCGGCGCAGCCTGTGAGAACATGCGCGACGGGGTCACCGGGCTCGTCGTCGACCCCAAAAACCCGCGCAAGTTGTGCTGGGCGCTCGAGCATCTTTTGCAGAGTCACGAGCTGCGGTATCAAATGAGTTTTCGGGCCCACCAGTTCGCGCAGCGGTACAACATGGCCGATGCGCTGCGGGGTACGTTCCGCGAGTACGTACGTGCCCTGTTCGGCGAGCCCACAGGCGGCGACCACGCGGCGGCGACAGAGCCGGTACGGGCCGCGTAACACCGCAATTATCGGCGACTGCGAGCGATTTATGGTCATCGCCGACGTCACTAGTTTTTTTTCCGACAGCTGCGGGGGCATCAAGACCTATTACCGGGAGAAAGCCCGCTGGCTGCCACGCCTGGGCATCCGCTGTCATTTTGTGGTACCGGGTCGACGCACAACGGCGCAGAAATTCGCTGGCGGCACACTGCATACTGTGGCGGGGCCGCCGTTAAACCGCCACTACCGCGTATTTGGTGACCTGGCCGAACTCGGTCGCGTCCTGCGCGAGCTAGCGCCGGATATCATCGAAATCGGCAGCCACTATGTCCTGCCCGACCTGGTCGTTCGCGCCGTTCGCGATATTCGCCCGCAGCCGCGTATCATTGGCTTTTATCATTCGGATTTCCCGGCGACCTATGTCGAGCCAGCGCTGGCCAACTTCCCCCGTGTGCAGCAAGCTGCGGTGTCCGCCGCGTGGCATTTGGTGCGGCGACAGCACGCCCGCTACGACGCCACCCTGGTCGCCTCCAGCTATATCGCCGACAAGCTCGTGAGCGCGCAGATTCCCCGGGTTCGCTGGGTTGGATTGGGCGTGGACAGCGAGCAATTTCGGCCCCGCGGCCCTCGCGGCGATACCCATGGCATCGCCGGCAATACCCATTCTGCCTGGCGGGGCGGCCGCTCCAAAAAGGCACCGCTCCTGGTCTATTCCGGGCGCCTGTCAAACGACAAGCAGTTCGATGTGCTGCTCGCGGCCTACGATCACATTTACGCGCGAGCCGGCGCGCGCCTGCTCATTGTCGGCGATGGACCGCTCATGTCCGACGCGCGGCTATTTGCCGCTGTTCGACCCCAGGTGACCCTGTGTGGTTATCTCGATAACTCCGAGCAGGTCGCACGTCTCCTGGCTCGGGCCGACGCCGTCATCGCGCCCGGTCCCTACGAGACATTTTCTCTCACAGCAGCCGAATCTCTGGCCTGTGGTACACCGGTCATTGCGGCCGATCACGGCGGCAACGCAGAACTGGTCACGCGGTCGGGCGGCGGTGTAACGTTTCCTTCGGGCAATGCCAATGCCCTGGCCAGGCAGGTCATCGACATTGTTACCGCACCGGCCCAACGGCGAGCTCGCATGGGCGACGACGGCCGGCGCTACGTCGTCGAGAATCTCACCTGGCGGCGTGTCTTTGCGCGCATCTACCGAGTTTACGGCGAGGTCCTCGGCCGCGGCTCAGTACCGTTTCCCGGAGATACATACCCGGGTAAGGTCGATCCAGCGCGTCGCCGGCGAGGTATCGAGAAGGGAGCGTAGTGAGCTGCATAGCCGACGAGTAACCCCACCGAGCCGGGAAGAAGTCTGACCCGGCTCGGCGACAACCAGCTGAGCTCCGGGCCGGGCCAATGGACTTCATTACCTGGGGACTACGAGTGCTGGTGGGCCCGTTCGAGCACCGCGGCGCCGAGGCGAAAGAACAGGCCGCGTTCGCGCTCTTCGACGAGCCTGGACTCACACAGAGTGGCCAGGGTGCGTCGATGGTTGCTGGCCACATAATGAATGAGCACGGTCTCTTCTGGCAACGGCGCCGGTCGGCCGGCAAAGAAGCGAAAGCTGTAACTGGGCGGCTCGAGGTAGAACACCTCGGGTGGCAATACCGTGACGTCCGAGCGGTCGTATCGTGCCACTGCGGTCACCAGGGTTGGCCCGAGAGCATAGCGGCGCCGCGGATCCGCACCCAGGGCCCTGGCGAGCAGGCGGCGCACGAAACGGCTACCCGGCCTGGCACCGAGCACGGCATTGTTGAGCGCGATCTCGCTCCACGCATCGTCGACTCGTGCCGCCACCGGCTCGAGCCAGCGCCGTCCGCCCAGCAGTCTCGTATCGAAGCAGCGCAGACCGTACGCCAGTGCATAGGCCACGGTCGGCGCGATCATCCACGCGCCATAGCGACCGGCCACCCGCGCTTCATCGACGCGCCACACCCGCTCGGCGCCGATGAATGACTCGTGGGCGAGAAGATGAGCCAGACTGCGTACACACAGGATATCGGTATCGAGGTACACGCCGCCGCGACGGTGGAGCAAAGCGAGGCGCACGAGGTTGCTGCGCGCGCTGTGGGCGTCGACCGGGATTCGCTCGAGGAGATCGCGGTAGCGCTCGGCTGGAGCGTCGAGGCCGGAAAATAGGTTATCGACATCGACCCGATGGAGCGTGACGCGAGGTCGGCGGGCGAGCGCTTGCAGGTGGCGTCCGTGCAATGGCGTGGCGCCGATCAGATGTATCTCGATATCGGCATCGGGGTTGGTTTGCAGCGCCGACTCCACGGCCAGGCGGGCGAAGAGTGGGAGATGCGTTCCCGCCCATACGAACATCAATCGATAGGGAATGCCGGCCCCGGCGTCGCGCTCATCACTGGCTTGCACGTCTCTCATGAGAGGTCTCAATGTCGAGGCGGACAGAGACATTGCAATGACTTCTCTGTGACGAATCGATGTCACCGAGGCAGCGATTAGCGGCCCCGCCGACGCCGCCGCTCGTCGAGCCAGGTGCGAAATGGATTGGGCGCTGGCCAGGCCAACATACTGGCCCCATAGACGGCCACGCAGAAAAAGACCAGGGCGATCTTGATGGCGAGCCCGAGTATGAGCCCATGGCCGTAGAGCAGTTCGGTAACCCCGGGCAAGGACAGGACTGCCACGGCCATTGTGGGCATAAGCGCTGATATGATCGTGCGTCGGTGCAGGCCCGCAGCGAAGCGGATGCCCTCCAGTACCATCATCTGCCACACCTGCACCGCGGCCAGCATGGCGCTGGACGTGGCCGTGGCAAGCGCTGCTCCAACCAGACCGTGGTCGGGAATCAACAGGGCGTTCAGCGCAATGTTGACCGCGACCAGCAGCGACGAATTGCCCAAGAGCAGACGCGGGTGTCCGGTCATCAAGAGCAGGTTGCCGGCAAAGCCGTAGAAACAGCTCAAAAGGGGGCTGAGTGCGAGCAACCAGGTAAAATAGCGCGATTCGGTCCACGGCTTGCCCGGGCCGGCGATGAGATCGCTGTAGAAAGCGAGTAGCACCAGTGCGATCGGTATGCTGAGTGCCGCCGACGCTCGAGCGATCGAGTCGAGGGCCTCGCTCAGTCCCACCCGGTTGGCGCGCGCCTGGTAGCGACTGACCAGCGGGGCAAAGACCGTGGCGAACGAGGTCTGAGCGGCGCGGATGGCGCGAAAGAGGTCGCTGACAGCGATGTAGATCGCCACTCGCTCGGGGGGATACCAGACTGCCAGCATGAGCGAATCAATGCGGACCAGACCGAAGTTGCACATCATGTTGAGGCTCTGCGGCGCGGCAAATCCGAGCACCGGCAGATGCACCTGGCAGCGCATCACAGCCGCCAACGTCGGGCCCAGCCGGAAATGGCGCGAGAACCCATACCAGGCCAGCGGCAGGGCCAGGCCGTAGGGAATGAGAAAGGCATAGACCAGGCCCATTGCTCCGTAATCGAGCAGCCACATGACCGGTATTGCGGCCAGAGTGGCTGCGGGAATCAGTCCGTCGGAGATGAACACTGCCCAGCGCATGTCCAGATACGCCTTGGTCGCCTCGGCTGGCAGCCGAACCAGCACGGCCAGCGGCAAGATCCAGCTCATCGTGATGACCAGCGAGATCAGTTCCGGCGGTTGCTGGGCGGCAAAAAAGCAGTCGTAGATGGCCCGGCTACCGAGGTGCAGGGCAGCCACGATGACCAGGGAGAGGGCCAGAGGAACCCATATGCAGGTGGCCAGCGAACGGTAGAGAGCGCCCTCGCGCTGCCGGCGCTGCTCTTTGTCCTCTTTGAGGTCGGGCTGGCCGGCGTAGCGAGCGGCAAAAAACACCACTGCATCGCCGAATCCACCGAGCAGAAAGCGAATGAGAATCTCTGCCACACTATAGGCGATGCCAAACAGGCCAAACACCACGGCGCCGAAGAGGTGCAGAGCGAGCAGTACCGACAACCCCTGCGACATTTCGAGCAGCTTGCCGAACAGCGTGATGACCACCGCAAGCGAGACCCGGGCGCGATCGTCGGGGTTGAATCCGCTCTTTCGCTGGTCTGTGCTCATGCCTAGCGGATCATGCTCTGCGGCCGGGCCGGGTGTGACGCCAGGCTGCCACGAGGTTGCCCGGGGCCAGCTGAGCGAGAGCAAATTCGGTGGTGACCGAGCGATGCCCGCGGGCCAGCCGGCGGATGATGTACTCGGCACACGACATCACCCGGGAGCTTGTAAGATCGCCGGGATGCAGTGCTACCCGGATGAGAGATGGCCGCATTCGGGCGCGGCACTCGAGAATGGGGGTCAGCGTCCGCCCCCACAGCAGAGAGCTGACAAGGCGCAGCGGAGTACGGGTGGCAAAGCCGATGACCGGCGAAAATATGCGCCCGCTGTCCTCGGCCAGCGGCGCGACAAAGAGGTTGGTTTCGTGCCACTGGAATCCCAGCGCGTGGAGCTGCTGGGATAGAAATCGCGATTCTTGCCACGCCGGTGCCACGAAACCGCGTATCGGGATACCGAGGATATCTTGCAATTGTGCGCGGCCCCGGCGCAAGAGGTCTTCGCTCGTCTCGGGATCGAGGGATAGAAACTCGGCTTCGCCAGCGGAAAACAAACGGCTGCGCAACCTCGAGCCCGGCCCGGTGATGGCGATGCGCTCGATATGATAATAGCCATGGAGCGCGATTTCGTCGCCTGCGGCGGCGCGATCGCGCAGCCACGCACAGGTTGCGCCGTCTCGATGCAGAGCGCCGCGGCGGTGGAAATCGGGCACCGCAAGCAGGGTCGTATGAGCGACTCCCCACTCGTGCAAGCGATCTCGCAGCCAACGCACCTGGGGCAAAAACGGCGGCGCGACATCGTGGATACTGACCAACAACACGTGACGGCTCCTTCATGACCAACCGGCCTGCACGGTGAATCTCCAGCATGGCTACAATAGACCGGCACGGCTACCGTGGCACTCCGAAATCGGCAGCTCTGTGACGCTGCGGTGTCATTCCTGGTGCAATGGCATTCTTGCCGCGACCCGAGCTTTGCCCAAAAATGATAGCCCGAGCGCGAAGCGGTCGGCCCGCGCACGATCACGTTGGAGCCTTTCCAACTTGAAAGGGTGTAGGTCGGTCGATCGCGACCAGTGTTGCGCCGGTTTATCGCGATTTGTAGGGGACAGACGAAGCGGCGGGAAGGGTTGTCAGACCTCGGGGACGGTCATGAACGGCCACAGAAAGTGGCGCTTGCCCACGTCCACGCCATTGTGCCGCAGGATGTCGTGCACGGTGACGACATGAAAGAAGAAGTTGGGCAGCGCGAAGGTCAGCAGATAACTGCGGCCAGAGAAGTCGGTATGCCCTTTGGGACCGATGGGCATGCTGATCACCCGATCCTCGGCTCCCTCCAGCGATGAGCGATCGCAGGCCAGCACGTGATTGATGGTTGAATCGACTCGCGCAGCCAGTTCGGCGAAGGTCTGCTCTTGGTCTGGGACGTGGCCCAGCTCTTTTCCGGCAAGCCGGTCGAGACCGCGGCGGGCCTGGTCGGTCCCGGACTGGATCTGCCGGGTGAACGAGTACATGTCTGGATACAGCCGCGCATCGAGTAGGGCACGCGGGTCGATGTTTTTGGCCTCCGCATGTGTGGCGGCCATATTGATATAGTCCTTGAGAGCGGCGAGGCCGCCAGCAAACATCGGTACGGCAATGTCGTAAATCGATAGAGTCATGATGCGATAGTAACGCGTTGCCACTGGGTTGTGGTGCAGGCACCGCCCACGCCAGGTCCGGGTCGGTGCCTGGTCTCGAGGCCAGGAGTCGTCGCGCCGCGATCGGAAATGGCCTGGTACGATTTGGCGGTACTTAGCGACCCTTGCTGCCGCGCTGCCAGGCCAGCAAGGCAACAAAGGCCAAAAACAGCCACAGCGGGGCGGCCGGTGGACTGTTCTGTCCGACCGCGCAGCCACACCCTCCGAAGTCGGCTCCAGGCAACCTGGTGCAGAAGTTGCTGCAATTATCGTCGGGATCGAGGTTGCCGTCGTCGCATTCCTCATCGTTGTCCCGGACGCCGTCACCGCAGAACGCCTTGTGGCAACTGGTACGACATGCATTTGGGTTGTCGTTGTTATTGTCGTCTCCGTTGTCGCATTCTTCGGCGCCGACCACCTTGCGGTCGCCGCAAATCGCGTCGGGGCGGGCCACGATGCACACGTCGTCGATGGTCCAGCCTCCGAATTCCAATCCCTTGTCGGTGGTCAGCTCGAATGTCACTTGCACGTCACCGTCGAAGATTCCACGACTGAGCAGCACATCGTGAGACACCCATTCTGCATCGAGGTGATGAATGATGCCAGACTCGGTCTCGAGGTTTTGCCAGACTACTTTGTCGTCGGCATAGATCGTGGCCTGGTCGTATTTTGCATCCTCGACTGTGAGCCAGCGCCGGTACTGCAACCTCACGTCCGAGTACCGGCCGACGTCGATCACCGGCATCTTGACGAAATTGGTCATGTCCTTGGGATAGTGACCGGATATGTCGCGGTCCAGATTGTTGCCCAGAGCATAATCACCTGTAAACGATACAACGGGATCTTGGCCGTTGGGGACGCCTCCGGGTATGGCCCACTGCCAATCATCAGTCGCTGCATCACCTCGGCTGACGCCGTGGGTCCAATCCTCGTCAAATGGATTGCTGTTGAACATGGTGCAGTAGAGCTCGATCACGTCGCCGACATAAAACTCGTAGGCCCGGTCAGCCAGATTGGTGGGAAAGTTCCACACCGTGCCATCCTTGAGCTCGACGACCAGCTTGTAGCGCACCACGGTACCGGCATCTTGCCCGGGAATGCGGCCGGAAAATGTACTGTCGATACCGGCCCCCGAAGATTCGAATTGAATGGTGTTGGGAGTGCTGCTCTCGGTCCCTGCAACACGCCGGCCCCAGTGCAATGTCGCCGAGGCTATCTCGTCATCGGGGCAACGAGCGGTAAGTCCCCGTATGCTAAAACTGATATCGTATCCGTCGCGGTCGGTCGATTGGGTGCCGAGCGGCGTAAAATCGGCAGTGAGCTTGCGCAGTCCGTGCAATCCAAAGGCCTTGTTAATGATGCATTCGTTGGGCGTACCGTTGCTGAGGTCATTGTCATTATCGTCGGCGGCCAAGATCTCGACGTACGTCGTGGGAATGCTGGTCGCCCTCTGCACCGCGGCATAGAACAGCTGATCAGCCAGGATCACACCCTGCTCAGCGCCGTACTCGACGATGAGCTCTTTGCGCAAATCCCACATGGCACCGGCAAAGATCTTTCCGGTGATGTGAATGTCGGTGTAATCGATATCATCGGGCCAGCGGTACTCCTTGTCGCTAGGGTCGAGATGGCGCAGAGCGCTGTCGTCGTAGAAAAAGCCCCGCCCCATGCCGGGATCGCCAGTTATCGTGGCGGCCAGGTAATCAGATAGTCCCTCGCTGAATGCACCGTCAAAATCGCCGACCCCGGGGATGATGGAATTGGTGTGCAGGGCGTGGCCAAACTCGTGATAGATGACATCGGCCAGACGGCCGGTGTTCTGACACCGGCCGTCGCTGCTAAAAAAATGAATGGCGGTTCCGTCCCAGTATGCATTGCAGTTTTGACTCATGTTCACTTTGGCGGGCAGGGGATCATCGAGGAATTCCAGGTTGGGAGCGAACCGGCGGCTGTATTCTTTGGCGAGATTGGCATGGACGAACGTGGTTAGCTGGGCATCCTTCACTTCGTCGCTGCCTTCGGTCCAGGTTGTCGTACCGCCGGGCTCGATATCGAGCAACCTGGTCACCTCGGTGCCGTCGCCGGCAACATTGTCCACCAGCACCAGTGGGCCCTTCACGGTCGTACCGATCTGCACTGCTCGATCGCCCGTCCAGTTGACCAATCCATCGGAGTTGCTGGTCTTCGAGATGCCGTCGACGACCAGTGAGGCGTTCTGTGCTGGATAGGCGTGACGGATCGAACGCGGGTGGCGCTTGGGCACGTCGTAGAGAACTGTGCCACTGGCAAATAACAACATTTGCTGGCGAGCAATCTCATCCCCGGTCGCTGCATCGACATACACCTGCCACAACCCAATCGGTGTCTCGGCTTCTACTGTCACTCGCAGGACCGTATGATACGTTACCTCTCTACGAGAGATGATAGGCAGGATATAGGGGCCATCGAGTGCGCTTACACCAGCGCCGGCGGCTTCGGTCTCGATCCAGGCCAGCGCGCGGTCCTCTGCAACAGCTGAATCCAACGAGGAATACAGCTGAGTTGTGCGCACATGGGGTAAGGACTCGGAGCCGATGACCGACAGTCGGTCGTTTTTGAACCGGAAGCTGACCTGGCCACCGAGCACGCGCATACCGTGATGGTGCTGTATCAGGCCGACAGTCCGCATACCGCGGTGATCGAGGTGATTGCTGGCCAGGACAAACTCCTCGGCCCGACTGCCCGGGGCGAGGAGGTCGATGTGGCGAGCCAGGAACGAGCGGGCATAGGTCTCGGCAATTGCCGGCGAGGCCACGCTGCCCGGCACCGAGATTCCACTGCCGAAGATTCGACTGGGCACGCCGGTGTCCGAATCCCACAGGACTTGCCATGTGCCTCCGGCCTGGGCGAGAAAAGCGTTCCACGCCTGCGAAGCCGAGCGTGGGACGCGATGCCAGGTCACGGCGGCGTATGGACGGGCGCTGGGGCCACTGGCGACATCGAGCGAAGATTTTTGCTTGAATCCGGTTCCAGTGACCGCCGACGCCGCGCCAGCAGACAGGGCCAGGGCAAACGCAGCCGCGGCCGAAATTGATACGAGCCTCTTCATCGTGACGTTCTCCACATTCAGAACGGCCGTATCACGCTGCGTATAGCGGAGTGCAGAGTAGTGGCCATTTACCAATTGTGCCGCAGAATGGGGGGACAGGCTCTTGAATCCATCCACCGAAGAGTGGCTATTCTGTGAAATGTGCCGCAGAATGAGAGCCGGTCCGGTGATGCTCCGTGCGCTTGCCGCAATACTGCTGACGCGACGCGTTATCCGGGTTCATCAGGGCTTTGACTTTGCATCAATCGCGGCTGAGCCAGGCCAGGCTAGAACGAGACATTGATCCGGGGTACAAAGCTGCACGCAGGAGGAACTACACGTGAACGGCAACGGAACCGGCGGCTTTGGCAACGCCACCAGGATTATAGGCCGGATCGGCCCGGTTATCGGGGCGGTCTTGGTTTTGACGATTCTCTCAGTAGCCGGCCTTTCCAAGGTCGGCTGCGCCAACCACCACACTCCACCGGGGTTTGAGGGATATATCCGCTCCAAGCCATTGGTTGGGGCGGGCAGTTTTGTGGGCATTCAGAAAGGCCCGACGTCTACCGGATGGGTATGGCGGCAGGGGGTTATCAACATCGATATGCGCCCGCGCACCTACAGCGAGGAGATGAGCATTCGCACCAGCAAGGGTACCGAGCTCAAATTCCGCGCCCACGCGCGCATCAAGTTGCGCGAGAGCGGGGTCAAGGAGATCGTCGAGAAGCTCGGTGGCGAGGATTGGTATGACAACAACGTCAAGCGGACGTTTCAGCGTGCGGTTCGCGAGGAAGTGCAAAAACTCGATCCATTCGAGGTTAAAAACCAATCGCTGGAGATCGCGCAATACGTTCTGGAAAAGATGCAGGCAGAGTATGCTGAGCGGCCTATCGAGTTTATCAGTGTGGATATTGGCAACATTCAATACCCGCAGACCATTGTGGAGTCGGTGATCAAGAAGTTTGTCACGGTACAGGAAAACCAGCGCAAGGACATCGAGCTGGAGATCACCCAGCGCGAGATCGAGATCGAGGTCGCCAAGGCCGATGGTATCTCTGATGCACAGCGCATCATTCGCAAGACGCTTGACCCGATGTTTCTGCAATACGAGGCTCTCGAGGCCATCGAGCAGCTGGCGGGGTCGCAGAATACCACGTTCACGATGGTGCCGTTTGGCCGCGATGCAAAAGCGCCGTTCATTCTCAACATAGACAAATAGGGTAGGTTTGCCGTGACCAAGAAGTTTATTATTGCCGCATTGATTTCGGCTGGCCTGTCCACCGCGTGTACCAACCCGGATGTGCCGGCGGGCTACGAGGGGTATATTCACCATGTCCCGCTGATTTTCGGCAAGATGGAGTATCGTCGGGCGTTGCAGGGACCGGCCTCGACCAGTGTGTCGTGGCGTCTGTTCACCATCAACATCGACATGCGTGAGAACACGTATCGCGAGGAGTTCGAGCTATTATCGAGTGACGATCTCAAGGTTTCGTTTGAGGTTTCGACGCGCATTCGGCTCCGTCCCAACACGGTCAAGGAGATTGTCGAGGATTGGGGTAGCAAGGAATGGTACTCGTGGAATGTCAAGGAGCCGCTGCGCACCATAGTCCGCCGCGAGGTGATGAAGGTATCGGCCACTGGGATTCAGCTCAGGACCAATGTGATCGGCAAGCGAATCGAGCGCGCGTTGCTCGAAAAGTACAAGGACACACCGATCGATATCCAGAGCGTGGACATCGGTAGTTTCGAGTTTCCCAAGGAGGTGAGCCAGGCGATCAACGAAAAGAACGCCAAGCAACAGGAGCTCGAGCGCCAGGCGTTCATTCTTGAGAGTACGCGCAAGGAGGCGGCCATTCGAGTGCTCGAGGCGCTCAAGGTGGCCAAGAAGCAGCGCATCATCAGCGAGACTCTCGATCCGCTGTACTTGCAGTGGCGCGGCGTTCAGGTCTATCGCAAGCTGGCCAGTTCGCCCAACAAGACGACGATTCTGTTGCCCAGCACGTCTGAGGGCACCGGCATACCGCAAGTGGTCGCCGATGGCAAACGCAAGGTCCTGAGTGTTGAAGACGAGAAATACCTGCGCGAGATCGAGAAGCGCTATATGGAAAAAGTGGCCCAGGCCAAGCTGCAGAGCCAATCTGCTGGCATGCCAGCGCCCGCGCAAGACGCTGATAGTGACGCGCCGCCATCGCCGCCTGACCGGGATGCGGCCAGCTCGGAGCAACCGGGCGCCAATAGCGGCGCTGGCCAGCCGGGCAACTAAGAGCCGGTCCAAAAACTCTCCGCATCGCCAGAGCGCCGATCCATCACCGCCAGCGGGCTTGCTCGTCGGTCAATTACAACGAGTATTCTCCCCTCCGCGCGCACCCACTGGCGGCGCGCCTCGTCGCTCTGGCTCGGTCCGAGGTTTTTGGACCGGCTCTAAGAACCGATCCAAAAACCTGAGTAGTAGGGTTGAACTGAGGTGATCTGATGTGGTTAGCTTGGATTGCATGGAAGCAAAGTTCGAACAAATTCCTGAGAAATTATGGGAACAGATCGAGCCGCTTTTGCCCGTGAAATCACCCAGTAGACGTGGTGGCCGGCCGCGACTACCGGATCGCCCAATCTTTGCCGGAATCCTGTACCGATTACGAACAGGATGCCAATGGAAGGCCCTGCCTCGAGAATTTGGCGCAGGCTCGACAGTTCACCACCGCTATCAGGCATGGTGTAAAGCTGGTGTCTTGGAGAAGATCATCGCGAAACTCTTACACTATTACGATCAGCACGTAGGTCTTGATCTGACCTGGTGCTCGCTTGATAGCGCGATTGTCAAAGCCCCAAAAGGGGGATAAGACGGGCTGAAACCCAACGGATCGTGGAAAGCTGGGGGGTAAACGACACATTGTCACGGACGTTGCTGGCATTCCACTGGCCGCGGTCATCTCGGGCGCGAACGTCCATGACAAGAAGATGGCAGAGCAAGCCCTCGATGCTGTTGTCTTGCGCGCTCCTCGCGGCCCAAGACGCCCCGAGCATCTCTGTTTGGACAAGGGCTATGACTATGCAGACACCGAGCGAGCTATCAAAAAGCGGCGCATCCAACCACACATACGGAGACGTGGCGAACCGGCCATGCTCGGTGCTGCTCATGGAAAGCCACGCCGATGGGTCGTTGAACGAACAAACAGCTGGCACAATCGCTTCCGGGCTCTTCTGATACGTTGGGAACGAAAAGCCGAGAACTATCTTGGCCTCGTCCACTTGGCCTGTGCCCTTATATCCTTTCAGCGGACCTTATGAGTTTTTGGATCGGTTCTTAGTGGCCGCAATCCGCCCATCAGTCCCCGCCAGCGACTGCACACCAATGGAAGGCCGGGCAAGTCACAATTCAAGCCTGGTGTGGACGCAGATAGCGTCACGCGAACAGCCTGGGAGCAGGGCGTTCCCATATTCGACAAGAACGGGAAGGATTATCGGTTAGCGGACGGTGCCCCTTGTAATCCATTGGTATTCAAGGGGAATTCCCGGTTGCAATGCGGGCACACGACGGCATCTTCCACAGTGACGATGGGTCGGGGTGATACTGTTGTATCCGCTAGGATGGGCAATGTGACTCCTGAGATTTAGGTTATGCACTGGCACCGCGATCGCTTGTAACCCAGTCGGGTGGCGAGGGAGGCTCTGGCCGGTAATCGAGATCGAGACGGATCTCTTTGCCATCGACGAAGGCCCAGCACTCGAGTTCACGTAGCCAGAGTTCGTGCAAGTGTTTGCGCGCGTCAGCTTCGCTGACAAAGATGTAGGCGACTGATTCGATGGGCTGGTCCGGGCCGAATCGGTCGGCGATCTGGAATGGCATTTTCAAGCGCGTCATGGCCTTGGCGTAGGTGTTGGCGCGCCGGGTAAACTGTGCGAGGTGCTCGGGATCGAGGGTGTTGTGAAAGTGGACCAAGCAGGCATCGCTCATCTCACGCTGCGAGACACTGCGCCCCTCGTGGCAGATCACCCGCAGCTGACGACGACCGGGCTCGTAGATGGCGTTGAACTCACTTCTCAGCATCAATATCGACGACAAGAATCCGCCTTCTTCGTCGCCACTCATGCGTTGGTGACCGAGTCTTGCTTGTTCCCTGGCCGTGTCCTCGTCCACTCCGAGCTGATGAAACACGACCATGGTCGCATCGTTGGCGCCGCGCAGAACGCGCCAAGGACCGAAGTCTGTAGACGGCAGCGCAGATCCGACGTTTTTTGACGGTTCGGTCGACCGGTGTGCCGGCGTGCGCCAGCAACCAGCTCAGAGCCCGAAGGGCTGAGCCGGGATGCACGTGGGCTTGGCGAACGGCGAGGTGGTTCAG
>JAKSDA010000068.1 GCA_022360315.1 Pseudomonadota bacterium | reverse complement strand
TTCCCGAATCTGCGTGCGTCCCGGCCGAGAGCGGCGATTAGCCGATTTCGGGCACATGGGGCGCCCGGCGGGAGTCCGCCGGAGGGCTTTGCCCAATAATGGTAGCGGCGTTCGGGATTTTTCCCGAACGCTGCTAGAGCGACATGGTCGCCTGGTCGCGAGAAGCTGCGATAAATGCCGCCGGTACGGTCTCACCCGGGACATGCTGACCTCTCATTCATCGGAGACCGAATCGGGGACAACCCCGAATGTCACTGGGGCAAGCTGATCAAGGGCCTACACGCGGCAGGGCGCCCAGGGCGTGGTCGAGCTGCTTCTGATCATAGTGGCGATCGGTGAGGTTGCCGGCGAGATACTCATCGTAGGCGGTCATATCGAAGTGGCCGTGGCCGCACAGGTTGAACAGGATGTTCCGGCTCACACCCTGTTTTTTGCACTCCAGTGCCTCGTCGATCGCGCCGCGTACAGCGTGATTTGCCTCGGGCGCCGGCAGGATGCCCTCGGTGCGGGCAAATTGTACGCCGGCCTCGAAGCACGCTCTTTGATGAAAGGCCCGAGCTTCGATCAGATCGAGGGCGAGAAGATGGCTCACCAGGGGGGCCATGCCGTGGTAGCGCAGGCCGCCGGCGTGAAATCCGGGCGGGATGAAGGTCGAGCCCAGAGTATGCATCTTGACCAGTGGGGTGAGATGTCCGGTGTCGCCAAAGTCGTAGGCGTATTTGCCGCGGGTGAGCGACGGGCACGCAGCCGGCTCGCATGCCACGATACGCACGTCGTTGCCGCCGCGGAGTTTTTGGCCGAGAAATGGCAAGGCGATACCGGCAAAGTTACTGCCACCACCGGTGCAGCCGACAATCACGTCCGGGTAAGCACCGGCCATCTCCATTTGCGCCAGTGCCTCCTGGCCGATCACGGTCTGGTGCAAGAGGACGTGGTTGAGCACACTGCCCAGTGAATATTTGGTGTCGTCGTTTTTGGCCGCGATCTCCACGGCCTCGCTGATGGCGATGCCGAGGCTGCCGGTGGTATGTGGATGCTCGGCCAGAATCGCGCGACCGGCCTCGGTCTCGTCGCTCGGACTGGGCACGCATTCGGCGCCGTAGGCCTGCATGAACGCCTTGCGGTACGGCTTGTGGTCGTAGCTGACCCGGACCATGAACACCTTGATGTCGATACCGAAGAGCGACCCCGCAATGGCCAGCGCCGAGCCCCACTGGCCTGCTCCGGTCTCGGTGGTGATGCGCGCGACTCCTGCCTCCCTGTTGTAAAAAGCCTGGGCCACGGCAGTGTTTGTTTTGTGGCTGCCCGACGGGCTCACTCCCTCGTACTTGTAAAAAATCTTGGCCGGGGTATCGATTGCCTGCTCGAGCCGCCGAGCCCGATAGAGAGGCGTTGGCCGCCACATCCGGTACACATCGCGGACCGGGCCGGGAATGGCGATTTCGCGTGCAGTGGCCACTTCTTGCTCGATGATCGCCATGGGAAAGAGCGGGGCCAGATCACCGGGGCCGATCGGCTGGCCGGTGCCGGGATGCAAAACCGGTGGCAGCGGCTCGGGCAAGTCGGCAACGATGTTGTACCAGTGGTCCGGAATCTGGTCTTCCGCCAGCGAGTATTTGACGGCTTTCGACATGCTTTCTCCGATGAGCTAACTGGATCGCTCGAGTGGGCCCCGGGAGCGTCCAACGGCACGGTGACGCGTGTCAACCAGCACTAGTGGGGCAACGGTTGCGGCAGACCAGAGGCGCCGCTACAAGAGCCCCTGTATCTTGTCGCGTTGACTGCGCGCGACTTTCAGTTCGACGCCGCTGTCGAGTACGACGACCAGTTCGCGCCGGCCCTGGTGGCGCAACTCGCGGATGCGGTCCCGATGCACGATGGCCGAGCGATGGATACGCAGAAATGCCTCCGGATCGAGCTGCTTCTCCAGGCTGGTCATGCTCTGCCGGTGCAAATAGGTCTTGTCGCCGACGTGAAGCTGGACGTAATAGTCAGCCGCTTCGATCCAGTCGATATCGTCCACGTTGAGGAACACCACGCGACCGGATGACTTGATAGCCAGCCGGCTAACCCGTTTTTTGGGCGGCTCGTAGTTGTCCAGCAAATCGAGCAGGCGCTCGCTGAGCGCCGATACTTCGGCCATACGCAGCTGTTGCTTGGCTTTCTTGAGGGCCTCGAAAAACCGATCGTCGTCGTAGGGCTTGAGCAGATAATCGAGTGCGTGGACCTCGAAGGCGCGCAGGGCATACTGGTCGTACGCGGTCACGAAAACCACTGCCGGTAATTTGCCAGGAGCTAGTTCGGTGAGTACGTCAAAGCCATTCATGCCCGGCATCTGGATGTCGAGAAAGGCCAGATCGGGCTTGAGCCGGCGGATCGAATCGACCGCGTCAGGCCCGCTGCCACATTCGCCGACCAGATCGATCTCGCGGTCAGCCGAGAGCAAGAGGCGAATTCCCTCACGGGCGAGGGGCTCGTCGTCCACGATGATGGTTCGAATGGCCTTGTCAGTCATGAGAATTCGCGTCGCCCTCGAACAATAGCGGTATTTCGATGCTCGCTACCACGCCTTCGCCATCCTCGCGGTCGGAAATGTCGAAGCGATGCTCGCTGCCGTAGAGCTGATCGAGACGCGCACGAACGTTTGCCAACCCCATACCACATAGTTCCGCACTGTCCTCGGCCAGTCCGACGCCGTCGTCGCATACTTCGAGGAGCAGTCGCTCACCGGGTACCCGACGAGCCGAGACGGTGATAGTACCGGACGCATCGCGCGGCGCAATGCCGTGGCGAATGGCGTTCTCGAGAACTGGCTGCAGAACCAGATTGGGCACCATGGCGGCAAGGACGTCCCGATCGATCTTCATGTCGATATCGAGGCGATCGCCAAAGCGCACCTGCTCGACCCGCCGATAACGGTCGAGAAAGTCGAGCTCTTTGCGCAGGGTCACGACCTGTTTGCCAGCGTTATCCAGCGTAATGCGCAAGAGATCGCTCAATCCGATGAGCATGCGCAAGGCGCCCCGGGTTTCGCGTTTGCGGACCAGTACGCCGACCGCGTGTAGCGTGTTGAACAAAAAATGCGGGTGCAGCTGCATCTTGAGAGCTTGCAGCTGGGCCCGGGATAGCTTGGCCTCGAGCGTGGTCAGAAGCGCCTGCCCCTCGCCGAAACGACGGCGATAGTCGAGGGCCAGCCCCGTGGCTACCACCGCAGTGTAGGCTAGGACATCCATCAACAGGGGGCTGACCAGTTCAGCGAGTCCGACAACCGATGCGCCCTGGCTCGACGGGGCGATCAGCTGGTCGACGACGACCGATAGGGCCGCGTGGGGAATCGCCACAGCCAGAGCCACCGCGCTGTGCAACGCAATACCCACACCGAGCCGGCCGTGATCGAACGGAATGCGACCGGCGAGAAACAGTACCACCGGCGTCAGCGGCACCCATATGTACCAGCACAACATGCTCGACAGCAGCGCGTCAGCCAGAGATATGGCCGGCCTGCTGTGGTAGAGGCCCAGGCCCGACACCACCCCGGGCACGGACCAGATCGCAATGAACACGAGCCAGCGGGAAACCCAGCCCGGAATATGCCGTCCACTGCTCACTCCGCTCGATCAAATCACATCCCACTGCAAACCAGCTGGCAATGCAGCCAAATGGAGCTCGAATGCAGCGAACGGGTTGTGGAATCGCTACAGTTTTTGCGAATTGGTCGAGCCGGTCATGGGGCCGAGACCGCAAGATCGTACGAGGTGTACTGACCAGAACTGTGCGCAGTCAAAATGACGTGGCTGCAAGCATCACTTGGGTTGCCCGCGAGCATTGCTTGGGTTGCCCAAAAGCATCGCCGGGGTTGCCCAAAAGCATCGCTGGCGCCGAGCAGAGGACGCGAGTGTCAGATCGCAAATCCCTCGCTGCGAAGATCATCGTCATAGGAAATGGCCCAGGCCCAGGCTTCTTCGCTGACATCGTCCTCGAAACAATCCGAAACATCGCCAAAGTCTGTATCTATCAAATGTGTCTCATTCATGTCGATATCCTCGATTACTTGCTTTTGCAACGCATATGCCACTGTTGACCGGATCAAGCCCGCAGTGGTTCTCGCGGTTTTTGTCGGTCAACTCGATTGGCTTGCTGATGATCTGCGACCCCAGCGGAGGGGGGGTGGTCATCCCACCGTGCTCGCATGGCCCGAGCAGAGCTAAAGGAGCTCTTTGCGGTATTCGCCTGAGACCGAGAAGCAGGTATCGACCACAACGCTCCACTGCTCGTCGGGCAGGTCTCCTCGAAACTCCACGCCGATCTGGATCACGTCGGACTGTAGGTATTCGAGGAGATTGTCCAGCGAGTTGCCCTCGACCGAAATGGGGCCGATATTGTCTTCGGGGCGCTGGTAGTCGATGAGTCGGATGGGCGGCAACTGTGAGTCCGAGTCGCCGCTGGCCAGATCAACCCGCACGCGTTCGACAAACGAAAAGTCGGAGATGTTGTCGAGTGGGACGAGGTCAACTCCGAGTAGAGCAACGTCGGCCGAGAATTCCTCGGGCAGACTGAACTCCGGTTTTTCCTCGATTGTACTCTCGACTGCGGCCTGTCCTCCAGCGCCACCCATTTCGATGACCAGGTCGGCCATACACACCTCCTGAGCCTCGGCCTGAACGATCACAACGTCCAGGCCGCAACCGCCCAGGACATGAGCAAAAACTGCGATTGTTATTACTCGAGTAACTCGACCGAGATTCACGACACTCCTCTTTCGCCGGTTGCGCTGGCCTTGTTGTTCGATAATGGGTTCATCGCGAGCGGGCTTGTCGGTACCAGTTGATGCGCGGCGACCGGAACGCTTGCACGACGAGTCGATGGAAGATGATTCATAGATAGAACACCAAGCCAATCTGCGCCGAGGGGATAAACATGCGGAGCCGCGGAGCGGTCCGGAACTCGACGGTGGGAGTGAATCCGTTGGACGTGTCCTGGGCGTCCGACTGGTCTGAAACTCCTTCGAGTGCGAAGGACACGTCGTTGAAACTGGTCCTGACCATGCTCGCCCCGGCATGGAGATAGAGCGTCAATCGCCAGGTGCTGAGCTCGAGGCCGAGATGTGCGTTGGCGTAGTTGTAGCGGAACTGCTCGAGGGCGGACATCGACCACTCGGGATCGCCCGACAGCCGCTGAATCAGTGAGTTGGCGTCACCGGGAAGAAACCACCCTCCCTCCACTGTCAGGGATGGGCTGACCAGCCAGTCGAATGCAACCGTGAGACCGGCGCGAAACCCAGCAGAGATGGCGTTGTAATTGCCGCCGGCGTGCAGGCGAATGTTGGAGATCGGACGAAATATCAGCGAGGCATTGGCGCCGTCGGGCAGTCCGCCGTCGATCATGATTCCGAAGTGGCGCTCCTGGGCATGGGCAGGGGAGGCAACGGTGAGAGTCGCAGCGGCCAGGACAGACAATAGAACAGCTTTCATGATGATCACTCGGCACAGCTCATGCGCTTGCTCGAACCATGAAAGCGGTGCATCGCCGGAAAACTTGAGAGCCCGGCAAAGTGCAACAGAAGCGCTTTGTTCGATCTTACAGGACTTCGCCGAGGACAGAGCCCAGGCCGATCCACGCCCCTGTAGCAGATCCCAGGGTGGCCATGACAGCGACCAACAGGACACGGGTCACTGGATTGCGGTAGATGCCGCGCACGCTCTGCACATCCTGGTTGATGTTTTCGCAATCTTCTACGGTGGGCTTGCGCAGCCAGGCCTCGAGCAAGCCCACGACAATTCCCGCGTGCAGCAGTGGATTGAGCGAGGTGATGGGCGAGGCGATGAACGCGGTGATGATCGAGAGAATCTTGCCGCCCGCAATCGCGGTAAACAACGAGGCCATGATCGAGTTGGGCAGAATCCACGCCAGCAGTATGTTCTCGGTGTCGCGGTCTTGTGAATATCCGTAGGAAAACGCCACCAGGATGACCAGGGGGATGATCCACTTGAGCGAGGCGACAAACCGGGACGGCGGCGGCAAACGCTCGAGAGCTGCGCGGTCGACCTCCTTGCCGAAGTTCTCGCGCATGCCCGGAACGTGCGCCGCTCCGACCACAGCGACGATCTTTTTGCCCTCGGCCTTCTCGATCCCGGACATCAAATACTGATCGCGCTCGTCGATCAGCGGCTCTTTGACATCGGGAACTTCTCTGGCGAACTCGGACAGCATGTCCGAAAGGTTGCCCTGCTGTTTGAGCTTTTCGATGTCCTCGACTGAGATCTGTTCCCGGCTCCACATGCTTCCCATCACCGCGCCGATCAGTTTCACCTTGGTCCAGAAACCCAGATTGGCCCAGGTACGCTTCAGGGTCACGTGGATGTCGCGGTCGATCAGTTCGACCCGCGCGCCGATTTCTTCGGCAGCCTTGATCCCGGCCAGAAGCTCTGCACCCGGTTTGACGCCGAGTTCTTCGCCGAGCCGGCGCTGATAGGCCCCAATGGCCAGGTTGGCCAGCAGGAACAGAGTCTTGCCTTCTTTTATGACTCTGAAAATATTTAGATTCTTCCAGGCATTGTGCTGGGTCAACGCGTTGTATCGAGCCTGGCACAGCTCGACGCAGACCGTATCGGGCTGGACTTCCTCGATGACCTGGCGGACCTCTTTGACACTGGCCTCCGAGACGTGGGCCGTGCCGATAAGGTAGTAGGTCTTGTCGCCCGCCTCGAGGACGGCAACTGTGTCTGAATCGCGATAATCGTTGCTCAAGGTATTCCTATCCACGCCGGCGGCACGCGTAGTACCGGCATTGTAATAGGGTTATCTATACAACAGGACCGGGCAAACCGGGACCCCGCTCGAGCGACAGAGCGCCGGCCGCGGACAGGCGCCCGATCGCGTTGCCGCATCACGCGGACAGGCGCCCGATCGCGTTGCCGCATCACGTCGTAAAGCCTACCATGGGGCCCATGTCGCAGATCCCTTTCGAGAACATCCAGCCGCTTGTCCACCATTCCGAGCAGAGGGGAGCCAGCATGCAGGTGGCTTTCCGATGCCCGGTTTCCGGCCAGATCGTGGAGGCAAACGCGCCGATCCATCAAGCCAAAAACTTGAGCAGTCGCGTCACTCAGAGCGCCAAGCGCAGTCTGATGTACAGTCTGCGCAACGCGCTTACCAGGAGCGTCCGTCGAGCTCTCGGGCACAACATTGTCGGCCGGGTCGCGGCAGATATGACCCGCAGCGCGACCGACGACCTGGGTCAATCTCAGAGCTACTCCGAGGCGGACAAGCAAGCTGCCATCGTGCGCGCCTTCGAGTCCGTGGCGAACATGTTCGTGTGGGACCCTCACAACCACCGCTATGTCTCGACCCAGGCCGCCGGCGAGGTCGTCATCGACTTCACGCGCATCCTCAACGCCGCCCCGGTGACCGCCCCCTACGATCGCGGCATCCTCGCCCGCATGCTCACCGAGATCGCCTGCGCCGACGGGGTGGTGGGCGCCGAGGAACGACAGTTTCTGACCGGCTTTATCACTGCCGACCTCGGCACCGTGGACTCGCTGGCCCAAATGCCAACATTGTCCTCCGCCGAGCTGATCGAAACCTCGCAGGGAGGTACTCGCGAAACCATGCTCATGCTGGCCTGGGCACTCGCCCTCACCGACGAGAACCTGGCGCCCGACGAGGCCATGCGCCTGGACCAGTACGCCACCGGTCTGGCCATCACCGCCGAACGAGCCCACGAGCTGCGCTCCTACGCGCAGATCTATCTCGTCGACCAGGCCCTCGGCCGGGCCTATCCGGGTGGCCGCCGGGACGATCAAATTCACGCCGAGGTCATGGCCATGGCCGGACGGCTGGGCATGGACCCCACCGAGGCCGAAAGAGTCGATATCCGGTTCCGCAAGCGCTACGGCCTGGTGTGAGCTACCGCATATTCTGCTATCTGTGTGCCCTTGCCCACAGTGCAGCCAGGCCAGGGCATGTCCTGGGGAACCGGCTAGTTTCGGGCGAATGCGTGGCCGCTCGTACAAGGTGGCCTCTGGCTGTGCTAGAAGAGGCCCATCCACGATCAGACACCGGAGGCTCGGCCTTCGCGCCAACTCCGGCCGCTCAGGAATCGCGTCATCATGGGAATCATCGAAAAAATCTTCGGCAGCAAAAACGAACGCGAGATCAGGAAGCTCCGGCCTGCGGTCAATCAGATCAACGAGCTCGAAGCGACAATGAAGGCCAAGAGCGACGCCGAGCTCAAGGCCATGACCGCCGAGTTTCGGGAGCGCCTTGACCGGGGCGCGTCACCCGAAGATATCCTGTCCGAGGCCTTTGCCGTGGTGCGCGAGGCCGGCGTGCGCACTCTGGGTATGCGGCACTTCGACGTCCAGCTCATCGGCGGCATGGTATTGCACCAGGGCAGGATCGCCGAGATGCGCACCGGCGAAGGCAAGACCCTGGTCGCGACTCTGCCCGCCTACCTCAACGGGCTTACCGGCAGGGGCGTGCATGTGGTCACAGTCAACGACTATCTGGCCCGACGCGACGCCGAGTGGATGGGCAAACTCTACAACTTTCTCGACCTGAGCGTGGGGGTCATCGTCCACGGCATCGACGACTACGGTCGCCAGCGCCAGTACCGCTCGGACATCACATATGGCCAGAACAACGAGTTCGGCTTCGATTACCTGCGCGACAACATGAAGATGTCGCCCGATCGTATGGTGCAGCGCGAACTGCACTACTCCATCGTCGACGAAGTCGACTCGATTCTCATCGACGAGGCGCGTACACCGCTCATCATTTCGGGCCCGGCCGAGCAATCGGCAGATCTGTACCGGACCGTCAATAAAGTGGTTCCCCGCCTCAAGCGCGACATCGACTACACCGTGGACGAAAAGGCCCACTCAGCCATGCTCACCGATCTGGGCGTCGAGCGGGTGGAAAAACTGCTCGACCTCGACAATCTCTACGATCCGGCCAACATCTCCTACAACCATCACGTCACCCAGGCACTGCGCGCCTACACCCTTTACAAGCGCGACGTCAACTACCTGGTGCGCGACGGCAAGGTCATCATCATCGATGAGCACACCGGCCGGGTCATGCCCGGGCGGCGCTGGTCAGACGGCCTGCACCAGGCCATCGAGGCCAAAGAAGGCGTGGTGATCGAAGAAGAAAACCAGACTCTGGCCACAATTACATTCCAGAATTACTTCCGCCTCTACGAAAAACTGTCCGGCATGACCGGTACAGCCGACACCGAGGCCGCCGAGTTCCACCAGATCTACAAGCTGGACGTCTCGGTCATCCCGACCAACAAGCCGATCATCCGCGACGATGCGCCCGATCTGGTCTACAAAAACGAGCGCGGAAAATTCCGCGCAGTCATCGACGACATCCGGGAAAGCCACGAACGCGGCCAGCCAGTCCTGGTCGGCACCGTATCGGTCGAAAAGTCTGAAGTGGTCGCCGAACAGCTCAAGAAAGCCGGCCTGCAGTACAACCTGCTCAACGCCAAGCAACACGAGAGCGAAGCGGGTATCGTGGCCCAGGCCGGGCGCAAGGGCGCTATCACCATCTCCACCAATATGGCCGGCCGCGGCACCGACATCGTGCTGGGCGGCAATTCCGAGGTCATGGCCAAAACCGCGGTGCAACGGGAGATGGCCGAGTACACCTCCCGCGTCGAGGAGATGCGCAAGGCGCAGAGCAAGAAAAAGAAGGGCGGCGGCGACATCGAAGTCGAGGAATTCGACGAAGACGGCCGGTTCGACGAGCTCTTCGCCAAATACACCGAGCAGTGCGACAAGGAGCGCGAAGAAGTTCTGCAAGCCGGCGGGCTCAGGATCATCGGCACCGAACGGCACGAATCGCGGCGCATCGACAATCAACTGCGCGGCCGCTCGGGCCGCCAGGGCGATCCGGGTGGCTCGCGTTTCTACCTGTCACTCGACGACGACCTCTTGCGCATTTTCGGTGCCGAGCGCATCACCGGACTGATGGAACGCCTCGGCATGGAAGAGGATGTCCCCATCGAGCACTCGTGGGTGACCAAGGCGATCGAGAACGCACAGAAGAAAGTCGAGGGGCGAAACTTCGACCAGCGCAAAAACGTCCTCGAGTACGACGACGTGATGAATCAACAGCGCAAGACCATCTACAGCTTGCGCCGGCAGATCCTGGAGGGGCGCTACGAACCCGAGCTCTCGGAAGACGAGATCAAGGCGGGCAAAAAACCCGAGCCGCCGACCCAGAGCGGTGATTGGACCGTCGAGTCGCTGTCTGAGCAGATCCGCAAAAACAACGTGACCTTCATCGATCACGTCATCGAGCACTACGAAGAAGACCGCAAGAAACGCCAGGAGGAGGGATTGATCGACGACGATACCCTACCTCTGTGGCGGTTCTTGCGGGCCGAACTGTGGCGCACCACCGGATGCCTGTGCGACCTCGAAAGACGCATCAATGGGCCGCGCGAGGAACTCTACGACTACGTGGTCGATTCCGTCGCCCGGTCGCTGATCCAGCAACGCGAACGCGTCTACGATCTTTGCGAAACCATGATCGGGCAGCACCTCGATACCTACTGTCCGCCCGGAACGCACGAGGATGACTGGGATCTCGACGGCCTGAACGACGCCCTGCGCGACCAGTTCAACACCGACATCGAGGTCCCGACCCGCGATGTCACCCAGCAGCAGGTCGCCGAACGGGTGTGGGAGCAGCTTGAAAAGCGTATAGACGATCGGGAAAAAGAGCTGTCGCGCCCGTGGTTGATGTATTTTGCCCGCCACTTCTATCTCGAGGAGATCGACCAGCAGTGGATCGATCATCTCAAGACCATGGACCACCTGCGCGAGGGCATCTACCTGCGCGGCTATGGCCAGAAAGACCCCAAGAAAGAGTACAAGAAAGAGGGGTTCTCGCTGTTTGCCGAGATGATGGAGCGGATTCAGGCCAATGCGTGCACCAATCTGTTCCGGGTTCAGATCCAGCGCGACGACGAAGAAGAAGTCCCCGAGCTACAGGCCAAGCGGCGCCGTATGACTGCGGTCCACCCGGCCGCTGATGGCGGGGGTGCATCGGCAGCCTACGGTGACGCGGCCGATGGCAGCAAAAAAGCGGTGGAAAAGCAAAAGACCGTGCGGCGCACTACACCCAAGGTGGGCCGCAACGACCCGTGCCCGTGTGGCAGCGGCAAGAAGTACAAAAAATGTCACGGCCGTCCCGGCGCCGAAGCATCGCTGTGACGCGGGCGCTCCGAGTCTCGACTCAGAAACACGTTGGTTTGTAGATCAAACAGGGTGTTTCTTTTGCGAGGCCAACGGCCGAGCCGGACGGGGGTCGGGTCGGCCAGGGACTTTGCCAAAAATAGTGATAGCCCGAGCGTCAAAGCGGTCGGGCCGCCGACGGTCACATTGAATCCTCTCGAATGTGGCGGTGTGTACACTGGTCCGGGAGTTGGGATGTCTGATACCGTCTCAGGGTGCGACTCTCACGTCTCAAAGACCCGCTGAGCGCGTTGTTCCCTCGCCTCCCTGTATGGCTGGGCGCGCTTCTATCGCGAAGGTTAGAGGAAATTCTCGATGCCGCCGATGTGCGGATCGATGGTGACCGACCCTGGGACATGCAGATCCGGGACGACCGCCTTTTTCTCCGGGTGCTCTTCGATCGCTCGGTCGGGCTCGGTGACGCTTACATTGACGGCTGGTGGGAATGCGCTCAGCTCGATGAGCTGATGTTTCGGCTACTGAGCTTGCACGTCGAGAGAACGGTAGGCCTGGGAGTGAGCTTTCATATGCTCGAGTGGCTGGGAGCTCTCCACAATATGCAATCCCGCTCTCGTGCCGGTATCGTTGCCAGACGACACTACGATCTTCCCAGCGAATTCTACATGTCCTTTCTGGACCCGTACAACCAATATACCTGTGGGTACTTCCAGGACACGGATGATCTCGCAGTTGCCCAGGAAAACAAACTCGATCTGCTTTGCCGCAAACTCGAGATCAAGCCCGGCGAGCGCGTGCTGGACATCGGCTGTGGCTGGGGCGGTTTTGCCAGGTTCGCGGCCGAGCGCCATGGCGCCCACGTCACCGGGATCACTGTCTCAGAGGAGCAACTGGCCTACGCGCGCAAGTTCACCGAGGGCCTTTCGGTAGAACTCTGCAAGCGAGATTACCGGGACATGACGGGTACCTTCGACAAGGTGCTCGTGTGTGGAATGATCGAGCATGTGGGTTACAAAAACTACCGCACGCTCATGGAGGTCGTGAGCCGATGCCTGGCCCCGGGTGGTTTATTTCTGGTCCAGACCATTGGCTCCAACGACTCTGTGCGATCCCTTGATCCGTGGCTGGACAAGCACATTTTCCCCAACGCCATGTTGCCATCCATCCGACAGCTCGCAGACGCCGCCGAGGGACTATTCGTGATGGAAGACCTGCACAACTTGCGTACCCACTACATCTCGACTCTGCTGGCCTGGTACCGCAACTTCGACCGCAACTGGTCACGGCTCGCCGATCGCTATGACGACCGGATCTACCGCACGTGGAAGTACTATTTTCTGTTCTGCGCGGGTATCTTTCGCGCGGGCAACGCACAACTGTGGCAGATTGTGTTTTCCAGGGCCGGAGTACCGCGCAGCTACGTCTCGATCCGAACTTAAACCCTCTTGTCGGTCTCCGGTACCCGGTCAAATTGGGCCAGAGCCAGTTTCAGCTGATTGGGATTGACCCGCTCGGACTTTCGGCCGCAGAGCTGGTGCAGAAGCTCGCCCACGCGCGCGCTCAACTGATCCACCTGCGTCGAACATCTTGGCCAGTTCGACGCAAACCTCGTCGATGCCGTGATTTTGGGGGACAGACTAGAGCTTGCTACCGAGGTCGAACGCTCCAGCCTGACGTGACGTCGATTCGTTTTCGCGAATGCGTGGCTGCAGTGACCCGCAAGCTCATCGACGACATCGAACTCTCGTGCGATCTGCGCAGCGCTGGGGCCAGCCCAACCGCGTCTCAGCGTCGCATCGACAATGTGCAAATCTTGATGTCCAGTCTTGAGCGGCAATTCGAGCGCGTGCGGGGTTGCCTGCAGGGGATCGAAGTACGCGCCTTCTTCGGCAGCTTTGTCGCCGGGGAATAGCAGCAAGCCAAGCTGCATGCAGCGGCGTGCATCACGTGCATGCCATTGCTGCGACCCAAGCCGCTCTTCGTGATTACACAGTATTGGCGTGCGCGATCCACCCGCACGCGGCACGCTGCATTGGTATGGGTGCTGCATTAGATTAGGAGAGATCGAAAGCGGAGAGACCGAAAGGAGTTAGTCCGTGTCTGAGCGTCGGCTATCACAAGATCAGAGATTGCAGATCGAAGTCCAACGCCACCAAGACGGCCAGCTCCCCAAGCCCGCCATTTCACCTGGTCAGCGAACTTTGATCATGAGTTTGCCGCTGCGCAGGGCGGTGACGGCCTCGACTCGGTCGCCCCTAGCCACGGTGGCGCAACGCAAGGCAAGCGACTCCGTCCCTGTATGGAAGGAGGATTGGACCCGAGTGGTGTTTCGCCCCGATTTGTATTCGACCCCCGAATTGAAGCCGGTGATGCAGCGTTCTACCGCTGACGAAGCCGCGACAATTCAGGCCGCAGACGCCGAACAGGAAACAAAAGGCCCCGGGCTGGTACCAACCACCGTCAACGGCGCCAAACTCTCCGAGCATATACAGAGCAAGATGGAAGCTGCATTTGCCGCGGATTTCGCCGACGTGCAGATTCACGAAGGGTCGCAATTGCCTGCAATTGGTACACTCGCGTATACGCAAGGGACGAATGTGCATTTCGCGCCCGGGCAGCATCAGCCGTATAGCCGGCAGGGACAGGAGCTTCTCGGGCACGAGCTGACTCATGTGGTGCAACAGAGGCAAAGTCGGGTCGCTGCAACAACTCAGGTCAAGGGGGTGGCTGTTAATGACGACTCAACTCTGGAACGGGAAGCAGACGACATGGGGGCAAAAGCAGCGTGCGGAGAGGCGGCATTGTCGTCGGTGTCGACATCCGTGCACTCGCACGCATCGGGTCCAGGACAGGCGTTCCAAGACCCCGCCTCAAAACCCCGACCCCCTCATCAGGCCGATCAACATGTACGGAGTTGCAAACTGGAGGCCGATGATTTCTCCTCCAACAATGCGGTTGTTCAAAGTTACGTACGCGTTAATGGGCAAGCCGTTTCTACACCCCGCACTCGCCAGCTTGCAGAGGCAAAGGCCCATAACATTGCTCCCGACCATGCTGAGGAAATCATGGCGGTATACGATGGGTGGGTGACTGATTCTCCTACCCGGAGATTTGGCTCGCTGGAGGAAGCTATGCGGGCTATTTGGCGCCACATACAGCAGTAGAATCGACCGGCAAGAGGCGAAGCAACCGGGGGTGATCGTCCAACAAACCCTAGCGAATCTCACTCCGTAGCAAACGGTCGATGATGACCATACTTCTCCAGGGGGACCACGAATGCCAGTCTGCCAAATCGGAATTAGTCGACGAAATACCAGCATTAGGTTCTGCCACCACGGTTCCGGACTCCCCTGCAGTGGTGACAGCAGATGCGGCCGCCGATGTTCCCGCCAACAACCTCCGCGGGGGGTTCGAGCCTTCATCAAGCGGTGACAAAGGGGTTTTTGGCCGCTTCTTCGGCGATCGTCGTGGTCGGTCCGTGGCCCGGAATGACCATGGCGTCGGGTCGCAGCGTGTACAGGCGATCGCGTATCGAAGTGACGATCTTTCTCATGTTGCCACCCGGCAGGTCGGTGCGGCCAATGCCGCGGCGAAACAGCGTGTCGCCGGCAAATACAATGGTGTCCCGGTCATTGTGCACTTCGAAGCACACCGACCCCTCGGTGTGACCCGGCGTGTGAATGACCAGGGCATTCCTCTTGCCAAATTCGATGGTGTCGCCGTGCTCGATGAATCGCTCGACCGGGGTGGTTTCACATGGACGCACCCCGATCATGGTCGCCTGCGCAGCCACGCCCTGATACAGCGCCATGTCGTCCCGGTGCAGACAGACTTCTCCGCCATGCTCGGTCTTGACCTGGTGGGTGCTGTAGATGTGATCGATATGGGCGTGGGTGTGGATGATGGCCTTGACCGTCAGATCGTAGTACGCGACGATCTCGCCAATGCGGTGCGCATCTCCACCGGGATCGATGATCACCGCGTCCTTGGTGTCCGCGCAGGCCAGGATCGTGCAGTTGCATTGCAGCGGCCCGACGGGAAAGGTCTCGCGCAACATCATGGGCGAACCATACACCAACGTGCAGATAATGCTGCTAAAAACTTGACTGAACCAGGTCTTGGGCGATTATCGAGACATCGTGAAATCTCCCTACTACAACGACCCCCCGTCCGAAAAAAGTGATATCGGTCCCGGCACCATCGCGCTCGCCCTGATCGCTCTGACCCTGGCCATCGCAGCACACCTGCTCGGTTGAATGTCACTGCGACCGCGAGCGAACATACTCTCGCCAGTCACCGCTCTCGATGATGCGACGCTGAAGCGGGTTTTCCGTGAATACGTAGCACCACGCGGTCATCTGAGCTCCGTTCTGTAAGGTGACATGGCGCAGCACGCGCTCGTACTGGTCGCCCTCGAAGTCATCGAGCATGGGCAGGACAGTCGCGATGCGGGCGACTGTCAAAACCTCGCCCACAACCGTGCTGTCGTGGCCCTCCACCAACCCGGGATAACCGACAGGCAAAACAACCAACGGCTCTGTGCTGACAGGGGGGAGAGCGATCAGCCGACCCCGAATCGTGGCCGGGGCGCTGGTCACGACCCGCTCGGCAATGAGCGAATGGGCTTCCATCCCGACACGCAGCGTGCCGTACACAAAAATTCGATCAACCGGTGTGGACATGGTCGGATATCTCGTTGCTGTCGATTCGACAAGATGCTGATCTTATTGGCCAGCTCGGTCAACCATCGATAGGAAATACAGTCTTTTTTACTGTCCGAGGGCCCGGTCGGACGCGTCTCGCGCAAGCAGCGAGCCCTGTGACAGCGTCCGGACGCGTCTCAGGCGGTGCAGCGAGCTGTGCGACAGCGTCGGCAGGAAGGACAGATGTCCAATAACCTGCGACGGCGGCCGCAGGCAGTCTGGCACATGTGCAGGAGCGTCCGACCGCCGTCGCAGGCGTCGTGCCATTGCCAGATGGTGTCCGACCGCGGTCGCAGGGTCGTGCTGGCAAGGTGAATGTCCGACATGGTCAGACTGACTCTGTGCGCAGAAGCCTGGCCGCGCTATCGATGAGCGGCAACGCCAGCGCGGCCCCGGTGCCCTCGCCGTGGGCCAGGCCGAGATCGAAGAGCGCAGAGAGGCCCAGCTCGGCAAGCGCACGGCGGTGCCCGGCGCTCTCACCAACGTGAGCAGCAATGAGATATCCGCTGATCCGAGGAGCCAGCCCGCTGGCCAGAAGAGCCGCTGCCGATGTCGCGCACTCGTCGAGCACCACCGGTACTCGAATCGCGCCAGCCGCCAGGATCATTCCGGCCATCACGCCAATCTCGTGGCCGCCCAGAGCGGCCAGTACGTCGATGACCCACTCGCCACCACGGTCGCGATTGCCGACAACACCGCGGTTGGCGGCCAGCGCTGCAGTCACCACTCGGGCCTGGGCAGGCGCGAACTCGTCGGGCTCCATTCCGGTCATCGCCGCGATCACGGCCTCGCTCACCGCCTGGCTGCCCGGCGCCAGCTGTCCGAGCGCCAAACAATCAGTCGCCGCATCCGAGGCCAGAGAAAACATCAGGGCAATCCCGGTATCGATACATACCCGGGCAGCATCCCGGGTCATGGCCGGCCCCCGACATATATCACCGGTACCATTGCCGATGCGAAGGTCCACCACACCGGCATGCGCCGCTCGGTCGTCGGCCATGCCACAATCGACCACCACGACCGATGCCCCGGCCGCACGAGCAGCTGTATTGACCGCTGCGTGGCCCGACACGACCATTCGAACCGCAGTCGCAGTGGCGCCGGCTCCGGTCGGCCCGGTCCAATGCGAGCCCTGGCCGTGGTCGGCCGCGCATACCACCACATGCTTGTGACTCACATCCGGCCGGGCCGAATGACGCGCTCCCGCCAGCCGTATGGCCAATTTTTCGACGTTGTCCGACAGCGTTTGATCCAGGCCCGACAGCACCCGCCGAGCTTGCCCCGCACTGTCTGAACACGCCGGCGCGATCGAGTCGCGGATCTCGGTGAAAATCTCATCGCCCATCCCCCCGGGTGTAGCGCATCTCCCCTCAGGCGAACAATCCATCCCGCCCGAGGATCGAAAAACCGGACGTCCGGCGATCGCCCAGTTGCGCAAAATCTGCAGCTATGCCCGGGACCGGCGTAAATCATTCGCATTCACCGGTGGCCTGTCCCGCTGCCCGGACAGTATCACTGCCCGGCATTGCCCTCGTCCCTCCCCACCCCCGTGCAAATCCTGCGTGTACAGTTTCCTGGCTACTGCCACGACGTCGATGGCAGGCGAATTGCATCGGCCGCTCCCCATGCAACGTTCGCCCTGGATTCTCACTGGTATTGGTGCTGTTGCCATCGGCGCGTTCACTTTGTGGGTTACCGCAGCCGATTTCTCGCCACCTGCCCACGGCGGTGTCGAGCTGCCGACCGAGTTCAGCGCCGAAACCAAAGCGTGCATCAGCTGTCACCGCAAAGAGAGTCTGAGCGTGGTCCAACAATGGGGCGCGTCAAAGCACTACCGGGCCAAGGTCGGTTGCTTCGAGTGCCACCAGGCGCAACCCGGCGACAAAGACGCCTACATGCACCACAACGTCCGCATCGCGACGATCGTATCACCCAAAGACTGCGCCGCATGTCACGAAAAAGAAGTGCGCGAGTTTGCCGACAGTCATCATTCGCAGGGTGGACGAATTCTCGGCTCTCTGGACAATATTCTGGCCGAAGTCGTCGAAGGTGATCGCGGCATGGTCACGCCCGGTTTTCCCGACGGCATTTCGGCAGCCGCGGTCAACGGCTGCTGGCAGTGCCACGGCACTGAGGTCAAAGTTCTGGCCGAGGGCAAGCTCGATCCAGCGACCTGGCCCAATACTGGCATCGGCCGCCTCAATCCCGACGGCTCACGCGGCGCGTGCAGCGCGTGCCACAGCCGGCACCGCTTTTCGGTCGCCCAGGCGCGCAATCCAGAAAACTGCGGCAAATGCCATATGGGACCCGACCACCCGCAACTCGAGATCTACGAGGAATCCAAGCACGGCATTGCGTTCCGGGCCAATGTCGACTTGATGAATATGAACAGTGCCAAGTGGATCGTCGGCGAGGATTACGACGCCGCTCCCACCTGCGCCACCTGCCATATGTCGGCAACCTCGAATCAGCCGGTCACTCACGATGTCGGCCTGCGCATCTCGTGGAACAACCGCCCGGTAAAGTCGATACGCCCCGAGGTATCGGACGCCAAGATGGGTCTGGCCGGCGCCGCAATACCGTGGCAAAAACGCCGCAAAAACATGGAGGATGTCTGCCTCAGTTGCCACGCCAAGACCTACGTCGACTCGTTCTATCTACAATACGATGCCCTCATCGACCTGTATCACCGCAAATATGCCGATCCGGGACTCAAACTGGTCGGTCTGGCCAAGCCGCTGCTCAAGCCGGTAAAATTCTCCAACAAGCTCGATTTCATCTGGTTCGAGCTGTGGCATCACGAGGGCCGCCGGGCCCGCCACGGCGCCTCGATGCAGGGCCCCGATTGGACCCACTGGCACGGCACCTATGAATTGGCCAAACACTGGTACATCAAATTTATACCGGAGCTCGAACATCTGATCGAAAAGAACGAAAAATCTGCTGATCCGGCCAAGGTCGAGGCAGCCAAAAAACTGCGCGCTGGCCTCGACGAGGTACTCGAGAGCCCCGAACACCGCTGGTACATCGACAAGATGTCAGACGAGGAGAAGGCCCTGCGCCAAAAGCGGTCCGAGGAGTTCAAAAAGCGATATCAGAACTAGCCACCATGCGATGACCTCGATCCGCCCGAGCGGGAGGAACCATGAAAAGGACGTCGATCCAGCGCCTCTCGGCCGGCCAGCGGCCTTCGCACTCCCGGCCCCGGGCGCCCCTCCTGGCAGTGATGTCGGCCATTGCATGCGTCGCCTGCGGGCAGAGCAATGCGTCGCCGCCAGCCCTGGAGGCAGATCGCCCGGACGGCCGGCCAGACCAGGTGTACGTCAGTCCGCGAACCCAGTCGCTCGACACCTTTCCCTGCTCCGAGTGCCACCACACAGTGACTCTGCAGGAGCCCACACTTCCTCCCCGCGAACCCCATCGCGACCTGGTCTTCGCCCACATGCCCAATGCCGGTCACTGTTATCAGTGCCACAACCGCGACGATCTCGACACGCTCCGCCTGTTCACCGGCGAGCTGGTTTCGTTTGATGACACACAAACACTGTGCGGCCAATGCCACCCCGCGCAAAAACGCGATTGGGACTGGGGCATTCACGGCAAGCAAGTGGGCAGCTGGCGCGGCCTCAAACACCGCTACGCCTGTGCCGCCTGCCACGATCCGCACAGCCCGAAACGGCCGGCGGTGAAAGCATATCCACCGCCGTCATTTCCCCATTTCGGTATCCGCAAAGAGGCCCATTGATGCCCGGTAAATCGATATCTGATGAATCGACCCAAAAAAGGCCACAGGCAAGGGCACTTCGGCGAGTCGAAGCCGAGGTCGAAACGGCCCTGAAAACGCCGATCGACCGGCGCGGGTTCTTGAAGCGGCTGGGCGCGGCCGGCGCGACCGCCACTGCGGCAGTCGCGACCGGCGGGTGCACGACCAGCTGGGACACGTTCTTCCAGAAACACTACAAGGAGATGACCGACGAGGACAAGGAGCGGGTTTTCGCCCGCATCGAGAAGGAGGCCGAGAAGCGTTTCGGGCGCCGGGTCACAGTATCCGATCCGGGCCCCCTCGACGGAGTCTCGTTCGCCTTTTGCATCAGCTTGTCGCTGTGCAACGGCAATCGCAAATGCGTTCACGCCTGCGTCGAGGAGAACAATCAGAGCCGCAATCCGGCCATCCAGTACATCAAAGTGGTCGAACTCGACCGCGGCACACTGAATCTTGAGAAAGGCACTGCGTATTACGAGGGCGACTCGGTGCCGGCAGCGGACAAGGTCTACCTGCCCATGCAGTGCAATCAGTGCGACAATCCACCCTGTGTCAAGGCCTGCCCGGTCGAGGCGACCTGGAAAGAAAAAGACGGCATCGTGGTCATCGACTACGATTGGTGCATCGGCTGTCGCTACTGCATGGCGGCCTGCCCGTACGAAGCGCGCCGCTTCAACTACCGCGAGCCACAGGTGCCGCGAGCCGATATAAACCCCAACCAGGGTTACCTGAGCAATCGCGTGCGACCCAAAGGCGTGGTCGAAAAATGCCATTTCTGCCTGCACCGGACCCGAAACGGTCATTAGCCGGCCTGTCACGAGGCCTGCCCGACCGGCGCTCGCAAGTTTGGCAACCTGCTCGATCCGAACAGCGAGGTGGCCGCGATCTTGCGCGAAAAACGGGTATTCGTCCTGAAAGAAGAGCTCAAGACCATACCCCGCGTGTACTACTACTTCGACTGACCGAGCACAACCACTGAACGAGCCACCCAGCACCGAGCGACCGAGCGATGCGGACCTATTTTCAATACTGGCGAGACATGCTTCGATGCGCGTTTACCGGCAGCAATGTCTACTACGCGTGGATCGCACTACTGGTGTTATTGACCGCGTCCGGGCTGGCCGTATATGTGATTCAGCTGCGCGTCGGTCTGGCCGTGACCAATTTGACCCAACAGGTCAGCTGGGGCGCATACATCGCCAATTTTACCTTTCTGGTCGGCGTCGCCGCAGCTGCGGTCTTACTCGTGGTACCGACGTACGTGTACCATCGCGAGGATATCAGAGAAGTTGTCCTCATCGCCGAACTCATGGCGGCCACCGCGATCGTCATGTGCCTTCTCTTCGTGACCGTCGATCTGGGCCGTCCCGAGCGCTTCATCCACTTCTTGCCGTTCTTGGGCCGGCTCAATTTCCCGCTCTCGATGCTGGCCTGGGACGTCATCGTGCTGACCGGTTATCTCCTGCTCAACCTGCACGTACCCGGCTATCTGCTTTACCAGCTCTACCGCGGTCGCCAGCCGGCCAAGGCGGCGTATTTACCATTTGTTTTTCTGTCGATTTTCTGGGCCATCAGCATCCACACGGTCACCGCATTTCTGTACGGCGGTTTCGGAGGACGGCCGTTCTGGAATACTGCCATCATGGCTCCGCGTTTTCTGGTCAGCGCATTTGCTTCGGGCCCGGCAATTCTCATACTGGTTTTTGTTGCTATCGATCGGTTTACAGATATAGAAATTCGCGAATCGATTTTCAAGTTTCTTCGCCGGGTGATCTCCATCGCGCTGCCGCTCAACTTTTTCTTGCTCGGCTGTGAACTGTTCAAGGAATTTTATACCGACAGCGTGCACACGGCGTCGGCCGAGTATCTATTTTTCGGCCTCTTTGGCCACGGATTATTGGTTCCGTACATATGGTCTGCACTGGCCATGAGCGGGGCGGCGATCGTCATTTTTTCGACCGAGCGACTCTACCGAGACCGGCGCTGGCTGATCGCGGGCTCGGCCCTCTGTGTGCTCGGGGTGTGGATCGAAAAGGGCATGGGGCTCATCATTCCCGGTTTCATCCCGACTCCGACCGGCGACCTGGTCGAGTACACGCCCTCGGCCGGCGAGTTTCTGATCTGTCTCGGCATCTGGGCGTTTGGTGCGCTGATCTTCACTGCCATGGCCAAGGTCGCCCTGGCCATCCAGCACGGTCGCCTGCGCGCACAGACTTGACCCCGGCCGGGCTGCCGGCTATCTGATCCCGCAGCATGGATCTTCGCGAGCTACCCGGCACATCGACCCGGCGCCATCCGTGGGAACTGGCCCGCTTCGGCTTTTTTCGGGATATCCTGGACCCAACGCTGCGCTCGGCCGGGACGATTCTCGACGCCGGGGCCGGCGATGCGTGGTTTGCCGCCAGTCTGCTCGAGCACTGCGCACCGCGGTCGGCCGGTTCGACAAGACCCACCGGGATGGCCAGGACAGTCGTGTGCTGGGACAGCAGCTACGATCCCGCATCGCGCGCCCGCCTGGCGGTGGACGACCCGCGCATCGAGCTCACCCGGGAGCGCCCGCGCGGACGCTTCGATCTGATCCTGGCACTCGATGTCCTGGAGCACGTCGCCGACGATGTCGGCTTTCTCGACCAGCTGGTCGGCGAGAACCTCGAACCGCACGGCCGGATCCTCATCAACGTTCCCGCCTGGCAAGCTCTGATGTCCCGTCACGATGAACAGTTGCAACACCACCGGCGCTACCAGCCGGGCCAACTGACCAGAGTCATCGAGGCGGCCGGCCTTGTCGTCGAGCAGCGCGGCGGGCTCTTTCATTCGCTGCTCATGCCCCGCATCGTCTCGGTGCTTCGCGAGCGGCTGGTCAGCAACCCTGACAATGGCCAGTCAGCTGCCGGTTACACGCCGCTCGCGTGGAAACGCGGCAGGCTCGCCGCCACTCTTTTGTACAGTGCCCTGCGCGTGGATAATGCGATCTCGCATGCTGCCGCGGCGCGATCCGTGCAACTGCCAGGGCTGAGCGCATGGGCTTTATGTCATCGGTAGTCGTGGTCATTCCCTGTTACAACGAGACCAGGCGTCTGGCTTCCGATCAGTTCGGTCGCCTCGTCGCGGCAGGGCCGAGTGGGGCACGAGTTTCTCTGCTCTTTGTGGACGACGGGTCGACCGATTCGACCCGGCTCCTCTTGGAGTCGTTGAGAAGCCGCATGGGCGACCACGTGGACATCCTGGCGCTGCCCGAAAACCGCGGCAAGGCCGAGGCTGTACGCGCCGGTCTGGGCCGGGCAGTCGCCTCGGGTGCCGACATTACCGGCTATATCGACGCCGACCTGGCCACTCCGGTCGGCGAAGTGCTGCGCCTCATCGCCACATTGCTCGATCGCACCGATATCTCCGCGGTCATCGGCTCGCGCATCGCCTATCTCGGCACCGATATACGCAGGCGAGCCGCCCGTCATTACCTCGGCCGGATGTTTGCCAGCGCTGCATCACTCATTCTCGGCGAGCAGATCTACGATACCCAGTGCGGAGCTAAGTTTTTCCGCACCGGGTTACCGCTAACCCGAGCAATCGACGAGCCGTTTCACTCGCGCTGGGCGTTCGATGTCGAGCTTCTCGGCCGCTTCCTGGCCGCTTCCGGCACCGCGATCGAGGTTCCTCTTGTGCGTTGGTCCGACGTCTCCGGGTCGAAAATGAAGCCGGTCGACATGGTGCGAGCCGGCCTCGATCTCATCGATATTGCGCGTCATCTGAGCCACCGCCGCCGCGTATCCGGACAGCGCTAGCCAACGCCAGATCATATCGCAACGTTACGCGCCAACTCACAGATTTGATCGCTGCAGGCAATGCTCGCCGACCCCCTTTTCCTCGTGGCAATTGGCACTACAGAAATACTGCTCTTAAAACACATATAGCGTGAACCAGGGTGCCAAAAAAAAGGACACCATATGGATGATGCTTGCATACACCGCGGGTCCCAACGTTACAATAGAGTGGATCGTGGATCGCCAGTTATACCTGTCCGCGCTATCTCTCTCCGGGGCCCGCGTATCTCGACGATCTCGCCTCAGCCAGCCCCAACACGTCCCTCGCCATGCGTAATAAACAGATGCCGCACGACCCGTCGCTACATGCCGGAGTGCATCCCGTGGAAGAAACGACGGTCCAGCTCGATTCAACCACAGATAGTGCGCTACAGCAAGATGAAGGAGCGGACTCTGCCGCTCTACTCAAGCGCGGCGATATTGTCGGGCGCTACGAGATCATCAGACAACTCGGTCAAGGCGGCATGGGCGTGGTCCATCTCGCCCGCGATCTGCAGCTGGGCCGGCTGGTCGCCATCAAATACCTCAGAGAACAAAACGCCAAACTCGCCCACCGCTTTATCACCGAGGCCCGCGCGACTGCGGCGTTTAACCACGAAAACATCGTAACTCTCTACGAGGCCGGCGAACACCGCGGTCACCCCTATATGGTACTGGAGTACCTAAAGGGCAAAAGTCTACACGAATGGTTGCACGAGCGCACCGCGCACAGTGGGTCCGATACAGCTGTGGAACCGCTCGCGCCAACCCGGGCCATAGAACTCATGGTACCGGTTGTCCGCGCCCTGGTATGCGCCCATGCCGCGGGCGTGATCCATCGCGACCTCAAACCGCAGAATATTATTCTGACCCAGTCTGGCACGGTCAAGGTGCTCGACTTTGGCATCGCCATGTTTCGGAGTCCTCTGGTCCATGCGGTGACCACCCGGACGTCAGACCGATCGATCGAAGTCCGTCAGTCCGCAACCCAACCCGGTCAACTCGCCGGCACGTTGCCCTATATGTCGCCCGAACAGCTGCTCGGCAAGGGAGTGGATCAACGCTCCGATATCTGGGCTGTGGGGGTCATGCTCTACATGATGGTCACCGGAAAGCACCCGCTCTCACCGGTGACCATCGAGAGGCTTCTGTCGGTTTCCGATATCGACATGCCAATGCCGAGCGTGCGCGAAAATCGTCACGATCTCGGCACCCTGGGCGGAATCATCGACCGCTCCCTGCTCAAGAATAAAAGCGATCGCACAGCTACAGCCGAACAGCTCCTGGCCGAACTCGAACCGCTCTTGCCCACCCATGGCGCCCCGCTCTTGAGCAGTGACGAGGCGCCATTTGCCGGTCTGGCGGCGTTCCAGGAATCGGATACAGATCGCTTCTTCGGCCGCAGCCGCGAGATCTCCACTGTGGTGACGCAGTTGCGCAACACCCCCCTTGTCGCTGTGGTGGGACCGTCCGGCGCCGGTAAATCATCGCTGGTGCGGGCCGGTGTACTACCGGCGCTGAAACGGTCGGGCGAGGGCTGGGAGGCCTTTGTCGTCCGTCCCGGCCGCCGGCCGCTCACCGCACTGGCCAACTTGCTCGCCCGGTTGCCCGAGGAATCGAACGACTTTCACGACGGCGGCCCGACACGGCGCATCAGGCTCTCATACGGCGAACACACCGAGCGCCTGCGCGTCGAGCCCGGCTATATGGGCGCCGCATTGCGCGAACGAGCCAAGCGCAAGATACGCCGCGTGGTGATCTTCGTCGATCAATTCGAAGAGCTCTATACCCTGGGCGCGTCCGCGGAAGAACGAGACGCGTTTGTCAACTGTCTCGACAGCGTGGCCGACGACGCCAGTTCACCGCTGCGTCTATTGATCTCGGTGCGATCCGACTTTATCGACCGCCTGGCCGAGCATCGTCTGTTCATGCACGAGGTCAGCCGCGGCCTCATGATCATGCCCCCGCTGTCTCGAGGGGGCCTGCGCGAAGCACTGGTGAAACCGGTCGAGGCCGCCGAATATCGGTTCGAAAGCCCGGCCATGGTCGAGGACATCCTCGACGCCCTGGAGGCCACCAACAGCGCGCTGCCGCTCCTGCAATTCGCGGCCAGCAAGCTGTGGGAATACCGCGATCGCGAGTTCCGGATCCTGTCCGAGGCCAGCTATATCCAGATGGGCGGCGTGGCCGGCGCGCTGGCCGTGCACGCCGATACGGTGCTCGGCAGCATGCACGCGCAACGGCGCGCGCTGGCCCGGGAAATCCTCGAACGCCTGGTCACCCCAGAGCGCACGCGAGCCGTGGTCAGCATGAGCGAGCTGCGCGAGTTGCCCGGCGGCCTCGACGAGGTCGAGGGAGTGATCCAGTTCCTGGCCGACGCGCGCCTTCTGGTCATTACCAGCGACCGCGAAAGCGACGATAAATCGGTCGAGCTGGTCCACGAGTCACTGATCGGAGGATGGCCGACCCTGCAGCGCTGGTTGGACGAGAACCAGGGCGACGCGGTATTTCGCGCCCGCTTGCGCAATGCGGCCAATCAGTGGGAGGCCAATGGCCGCGCCGCGGGCACCCTGTGGCGCGACGAGGCTGCCGATGAGGCCCGGCGCTGGTTCGCCCGTCACCGCGACGAACTGGCCGCGCGCGAGCGCAGCTACCTCGAAGCCGTGTTTGCCCTGGCCGATCGCTCCGCGCGCAACAAGCGGAGGCTGGTCTATGGTTTTTTCGCTATGCTGGCGCTGTTCGTGTACTTGATCGGTCGGCAGGAATCCAGCTATGTGGCCGCCGATCGCGCGGCGCTGCGCGTGCACTTCACCGAGTACGTGACCTATCTGGACACGTTCTTTTCCAAGGTCACCGACCACATGCAAATGCTGCGGGCAACCGCAGAGGAGCATCTCGGCCAGACGCGAAAACAGTCAAAAAAGCGGCTACTCCGATCCAAGGCGTTCGACATGATCAAACCGAGGCAGGATGGTGACGGCTTCGCCATGGATGAGATCCGGCCGTCACTCGTGCAAGAGAAGAGCGGCAATCTCACCGGCCTGGGTTCGTTTCGCAAACGCAGCCGCCTGTTCTACCGCGAGGTGGAAATGGCCTTGCACCTCAACCACGGCTTTCACCAGGCCAACAAGAGCGTGAAAGACCTGGTCTGGCTCTATTACACCTCGGGCAAAAAGTTCATGAACCTGTACCCCTGGGTAGACTCGGACCATTTTCGCATGTCCCTCGTCGCCAAGAAGATCTACCAGACAGGAGAGCTCGAGTTCTATCTGCTGGCCACGCCCGAGGAAAACCCCGAGCGAAAAGTCAAGTGGGCCCAAGCGTACCACGACGAAGCGGGCAAGGGCATCATGACCACCTGCTTCGCGCCGGTCTACGACGGTCGCAAGTTTGTCGGAACCGTATCGGCCGATCTCATGATCGACTCCATCAACAGTGTTGTCGAGGCATTTGGACGCGAGCGGCGAGGCACCATGATCCTCGTCGATCACAAGGAGAATCTGCTCGCCTATCCCAGCAAAGTCGCCTCGGGTGACAACAAGATCACCAAGCTGATGGACATGATGCCGATCGAGGAATCAGCGCTGCGCGCCCATCCGGATCACGAGTTTGGCATCGTGGACGGCCATGGACTGCTGACTGCTCCCCTCGAACACGCACCATTTCGAGTCTATTACATCGAGCCCATGGACTCGCGCATAGTCAGCTTTGTCGATCGCGTCGGGGTCGGGGTTTTTGCCCTGCTCGCCACCATGCTCACCGCCCTTGTCTGCGTGGGCGTGATCGCCGGACGGAGATTGCAGGCGTCGTCGAGCGAACGGCCGACGAGCTTCTGACCGCCGGGGCAAGGGCATTGTCCGGCAAAGTTGCCCCGATCGGCGCAACCCGAGTACAGCGTGACCCGCAAACCGTGCTATCTCAAGGCAATGCGAATCGCCCATTGCTCGGATCTGCACCTTCTCTCGCTACAGGGGGCGCGGATACTCGACTTCGCCAACAAGCGCTGGATCGGTAGGCTGAACCTGCTGACCAATCGAGGCCGGCACTACCACACCAGCGCATTCGAGGCCATGGTCGCCGATTTCAATGCCAGCGACGTCGATCATGTGATTTGCACTGGCGACGTGACCAATCTGGCACTCGAGCAAGAGTTTCGCTTCGCCCGCACCCTCTTCGACCAGATCGAACTCGGCCCACACCGGGTCACTGTCATTCCCGGCAATCACGACGCCTACATTGCCAAGGGAAATCAATATTTTACTCAATACTTTGCGGACTATTTTAAGGCCGATGCAGAATGGGAGCGGCCAGCCGATGAAACATCGGCGCGGTCCGGCCACAGAGCTGCGCCCGATGATCCGACCTGGCCGGTTGTACGCATCCGCGGCAATGTCGCTCTGATAGGACTTTCGACTAGCATGCAGACGCCCTGGTTTACAGCCTACGGACGGCTGGGTACGGCCCAGCTCGACCGGCTGCGCGCGGTGCTTGCAGACCGGCGGCTGGCCAGCTGCCTGCGTCTCGTGGCCATTCACCATCCGCCGGTCGGCAAATCCGCCCACAACAAAATCCGCGGCCTGCGCGACTTTGCGGCGTTCGCCCGGGTCATCGCCGAATCCGGCGCCGAACTCGTCATTCACGGCCACGAACACCGCGATCTGCGTGGCGAATTGCCCGGGCCAAACGGCGACATCGTCCCGGTATTGGGCGTGCAATCGGGAACCTACGAGGCCAATCGACCCGAGCGCACAGCCCGATACCGCATCTTCGAAATCGCCGGCAGTGCCGATGAAAAGCGGCCCGGCGTGGTGGCCCATCGCCTGCGCAGATGGAACTCCGTCGACGGGCAGTTCGTGGACGACCTTGCCGAACCTTCTAAAGTCACCCCCCAGGCTCGTATAACCGCTGAGAATTGTTGAGATGCAAGGGTCTGATTGACAACGATTGGCCGATTCGGTTAAACGCTTCGCTTCATGGCCAGAGGTGAGAGGCGAATACGTTGTTCTACAGGGCGGCCGTCTGTCGAAAACGCGGTGGTACAAGCCGATCCTCGAGCAGCACGTGACCTGACATACCGCAGGAGAAATCGAATCCAGTGAGCGAGAAATCTCTGTCCAAATCCCAAGCCGATGCGCTTGTCACCAAGGATTCCAAGCACGTGTTGCGGCCATGGTCTGGCGGAGCTCCCGTGACCATTGTTCATGCCGAGGGCTCTACGGTCACCGATGTCCACGGCAAGGAATACCTGGACTTCACGTCGGGATACTTTGTCAACCAGGCCGGGCACTGCCATCCGCGTATCATCGAGGCGGCAGTTTCTCAGATGGGGCGGGTGATGCAGGTCTCGGGCAAACAGGCCACTCCGGCGTCGATCAATCTGGCCGAGCGCCTGGTCGAGATAACGCCCAGGCCCCTGGCCAAGACATTTTTTGCCACCGGTGGTTCCGAGGCCATCGAGTTCGCCATCAAGATGGCTCGTCAGCACAAGAGCAGCGAAACACTCGCCTATCTCGACAACGCGTACCACGGCCTGACTCTGGGTGCTCTCGAGCTGTGCGCGAGCGAAAAATACCGGCAGAGCGGTGGCGCGACGCTGTCCGACCGCACCTACCAGATCCCCAATCCCTACTGTTATCGCTGCAAATACGCCGATAACTGTGCCACCCAGTGCCTCGACGAGGCCGAGGAGCGTCTCGATGAGCATACCGACACTGCCGCGGTGGTCGCCGAGACCGTCCAGTCGGTGGGCGGCATCATTCCACCCGATGCGTGGTGGAAGCGTCTGGACGAGATGCGTCGCGAGCGCGGTTTACTGCTCATCCTCGATGAGATCCAGACCGGACTCGGACGCACCGGCGCCATGTTTGCCGCCGAGCACTACGGACTGGAGCCCGATATCCTGACCGCCGGCAAGGGTCTGTCGGGCGGGGTCGGTTCGCTGAGCGTGGTCCTTGCATCGGATGAGGTGGTCGATGGCTTCTACGGCGGCACCACGCCGACCAACGCTGGCAATGCCGTGTCGGCAGCGGCAGGATTGGCCCTGATCGACACCCTGATCGACGAGCGGCTCATCGAAAATAGTGCCCATATGGGACGGTATTTCACCGAGGTGGTCGCCGACCTGGACGATCCTTGGGTCGGAGATATCCGCTTCAAGGGCCTTTTGGGTGGAGTCGAGCTGGTCGCCGATCGCCACAGCAAGGAGGTCTTGCCCAGGGAGCTGGTGTCTCGGATTGCCGATGCCTTGCAGGAGGACGGAATGCTTCTCACTGTGAGCGGTCCGTACGGAAATGTGCTGCGCCTGCAGCCGCCGCTGTGCATAACAGCCGAGCAACTTGATACATTCGCCGCGTCGCTGGGCGGCACTCTCGAATCAGTTCGCCGGACTGCCGGCTGATCGTACCCGGCGAGCCAAACTGTGGTCAGCCGGGACGCATAGAGAATAGAGACGACCGATGAATCTCTTCGCTGTTCGCAAGCACGCCGACAAGGTTCTGCATCCCTTGGTGGCGTCCGCCGCGCGCCTGCCGCTCCACGCCAATCACTGGACCCTCCTGGGAGCGTTCATCGGCCTGATCTGCGGTGTGGCGTTTCTATACACGCATTGGTGGCTCGGCCTGGTCCTGCTCCTGGTACGCGGCCTGATGGACCATATCGACGGATATGTGGCGCGCAACCGCAACCAGCGGTCGACATTTGGAGCTGTCATGGACGACGTCTCGGACCGCTGGGTGCTGGGCATCATATACGCTGGCGGCTGTCTGGCTCTGAGCACGGATTATCCCCACGTGCTCATCGTGCTCGGCTTCGGCATCACCGGCTCTCTGTCCAATGTCATCGTAAAGCTATCCCTCTATGCCGAATCGCACCAGGATGTGTTTCGCGAGGAGGGCAAAATCGGTCATCCGGTCGACGTCGTGGGCATATTCGGCTCGGCTGAGTTTATCATCTACTACGGTGCGGGAGTGTTTTGCACCGCCCTTCTGAACGATCCACGGCCCATGTTGGCGGGCATCTGGGCGGTGGCCATCATGTCTCACGTCTCCCTGGTCCAGCGCATTGCCTTTGCCTGGCAGCGCTATCGCCGCGTCGATCCCGCTGCGCGCATCGGCATGACTCCAATGCCGTCGATGACCTCGGACGAAGAATCGGCCAAGAGCGTCAGCTAGCGTTTCTGCTGCCAGGATCCCGTACCATTCAGTGTTGAGCCCGCTGTGAACGACTACATCAATCCCGCCAACGCGGTCACTGCATCGCGCATGCTGGCCCTGCCGCCATTTCTCTACTGTGTACACCACGACATCTACCAATGGGCGTCCATGCTGGTCATCGCGTGTGGTCTGCTCGACAAGCTCGACGGTCTGGTGGCTCGCATCTTCAACTGCTCTTCGGGGTTCGGCGAGCTGTTCGACGCCATCACCGACGCCATCTGCTACGGGTTCTTCCTGATCGTTCTGGCCTCCTACGGTTACGTGCCCTGGATACCTGTGATCGTCATCGGTGTCGCCGGGGCCACCAACTCGTCAATGCGCGCGATCTACGTCAGGCGGGCCGGACGGGCGACCAACTACCATTCGTTCGCCATGGAACGCCTGGTCGGATTCGCCGCCTTTTTGGCCGGCACCGGCTGCAACAAATACGAAGTCAAGTACTTCTTCTACAGCTGTGCTTCGCTCATGGTGATCGTCCTTATCCACGACGCCAAGCGTATGCTCATTGATCCAATACCGTCATGATTACGTCGCCTGAAACTTTCGTCTGGATGGTATCCGCAGTTGTGTTCTTTCCATCCGCGACCTGGCTCGTCGTCGATATCGTGCGCCTGCGCCGCGCCCTCGCCATGGAGGAGGGCGACGATCGACACGACCGCGTCTTTGGCTCGATTATCGGCGTGATCATGGCCGCCATCGGCGTCGCCGGAGTGCTCAAGTTTCACCTGGGCTGAGAGAGTCGGGGAGAGTCGGAGCGATGGCCAAGGCGACGGGTGATCTGGAGACTTTCGCCGTGGCCCAGTACTTTGACCAGATCCGACAGACCGGTCTGTTCCGCCGCCTTGAGCAATCGGCGCCGCGGCATACTGGGCGGCCCGAGGCGCAGATTGACCGTACCCCAGTGGACCGGAATCATGGCCTGTGCGCCGATCCGCTGGGCGATTGCCAGCGCGGTATCCGGATCGATATGAACCCCTCGATCAATGGATTTCTGGCGCATTCGGTAATACCACACCGGCAGCATGCCGCCGATGGGAAGGAGGGTGACGTCGACGGCGAAGTCACGGCCAATATCGTCGAATACGTCATACGTGGACATGTCGACATCACCGGCGTGATGCACGACCATACCGTCCCGGGCGATGACGTATCCAGTACAGATCGGGTGATCGTTTTTGCGCCAGCGACCCGTATCGTGACGGGTCGGCACGCCGACGATATCGAGTTTGCCGACCGCGAGCTGATCGCCGGGCTCGACTTCGACCACCCGGGCAAAGCCGAGGTCGGCCACGATGTCACGGGCTCCCCTGGGCACAAAGAGCGGAACTCCCTTGTCGAGCACAGCCAGGGTCCAGCGGTTGAGATGATCGACGTGGGCGTGAGTGATGAGCACTGCGTGGTACTCGCCCACGGCCCGACAGCGACGACGGCCGAGCGGGTCGACCAGCACACGGACACCGGCCATCTCGATCAGGGCTGTGGCGTGTCCAATCCATATAACTCTGGCACTATCCACGCCATCCATATAGCACGGGATCGCCATCCAACACCGCGCGATCGGCCGGTTCGGTCAGTCTGCTGGCAACCCGCCCGCCCGCTCGGGATGACATGGTCTGCGACAGCAGCAACCCTGGCAACCGGGACGACAACAGAAACGGCCGCTGAAACCAGCTTGGATTCGAGCTGTCAAGATCATGTGAACGTCGGCGGCCGGAGTTCAGTGTGCTGACCTATTTCCTGATCGGCGCGCTGATCGGTGCGCTCACCGGCGTTCCCATCGGCCCCGTCAATGTTGCGGTAATCGATACCGCCTACCGCCACACTCTGCGCCGGGCCATTGCAGTGGGCTTTGGCGGCGCCATTGGCGACGGACTCTACGCCATGCTCGGCATCTTGGGCATGGGTCCGTTTCTCGAGGATCATCCCGGCGTTCCGCCCATCCTGTACGCGGCCAGCGGGCTTGTCCTACTGGTTTACGGCGTGCTCACCGCGCGCAGCAAGCCGCTCGCCACGGTTACCGAGGTCACAGAACGCGCCTCCGAGCCGTCAGCTCAAATGTGGTCGGGCTTCGTGCTCGGGTTCAGTCTCATCATTCTCAACCCCGCGGCCATTGTCACGTGGGTCGTCATTGTCGGCTCGTCCATGCCCGAAGTGAGTCAGACCGAGGGCATTGCGGCCACGATTGGAGTGAGCTGCGGTTCGTTCGTTTGGTTTGCGCTGGTCGCCTATCTGGCCAACCACGGTAAAAAAGTCCTCGGCGGCAAGGCGGTGTGGATCACTCGGATCGTCGGCTTGCTGCTCATCGCATACGCGCTTTTCTCGCTCGGCCGGGCGATTTATATCTGGTTTTTTTAACTCGGCCTTTTAGCCCGCTGGCAATCCAGAATCAATATCTCGAGAGCCACACCAGCAGTGCTGAACGACTGGATAACCGAATCTGACCGGGCTGGCGACCGTATGAATGGTCCGGCTCGAATTCGGAATCAATGTTTGGGTTTCTGCGAGCAATTTGAAGTTCTCGACCAGCGTCGATCCGGCCAGAGTGTGAAGCTGAACCATTGCAACCTGCGGGTTGCCGTCCCTCGATACCGCTCTCTCGATGCCGACATCGATCCTCGTCGCCGCAAAATCGCCAGTGATCTCGAACTCGGTCAGATCGAATACTCGAAAATAGCGGTTGTTGCGGTGAAAACCCGCGGCGTCATTAATACATCCCACAGTGAAATACATCCCACAGTGAGCCCTGGAGCGATGGTCTGAGATGCGGAATGAGTCAGCATTCGAATGTCGGGCTGCCCCCATCGGAAGAGGTCCGGAATCGACCTGATCGCCGGGCTCTACAGTGCCGCACGCCATCTTACAGGGACAAAAGCGTAGGAGTAATTTCAGTACAATGTATTCACCATAACCCTTTTAACTTACACGATCTAGTAGTATCTATCATCCCTATGTCTTGGATGTGTCTGACGCGCTGCATCAGTCGGTTCCAAGTACCGCGACCCGTAAGTAAGTGCCCAGTAGGGTCGGTCCAGCGCGTCGAGGGCAAGGCGCGAAGAGGGAGCATAGTGGGCCTACGTGACCGATGAGCAACACAGCCATCGGCGGGCTGGTCGGCCATACTGGGTACTTACTTGCGGGTCGCGGT
>JAKSDA010000366.1 GCA_022360315.1 Pseudomonadota bacterium | reverse complement strand
GCGCTTGCCCTGCTGCGTGGGCACGCCACGCGCATTCAGCTCATTGGCGATGGTCCCTGCGGCCTGCCCGTCCAGGCAACGCCGATACACATCGCGCACGATCGCCGCGCGGGAGTCGTTGATACTCCACTCGCGCCTGTCGCGATCCCAATCCAGCCCATAGGGCACAAAGCCCGCTCCCGCATAGCCGCCATCCGCCGCGATGCGCTTGCGTCCGGCCTGGGTGCGTTGCGCGATCTTGCGCCGTTCCTGCGCAGCAAAGAACGTGCGCAAGTAATAGTCGAGCTCACCGAGCTCCTTGCTCGGGTCGATAACCCGGCCGGCACAATCCACGATGACCGCGTTCGCCTCCCGGGCGATGCCAAAGATCGCCAACCGATCTCGGGGATCGTCAGCACGTGCTCCGAGCCCCCGATCGATATCCCATAGCCGCAGCTCATCGAATCCGTTGTCGGTGAGCGCGAGCAACTCCTTCCCCTGCGCGGTTTTCTCCAGCGGGATCGCCGCAGATACCGCCAGCGCTTCAATCCGTGCAACGCGAACCCCTGGCCGTCGCCAGGCCAGCTGATCCAGTGCTCGCCTTTGTGATTCAGGCGTCTCTCGCTCTACCTGGGCACGACCACTGACACGTACCAGTTCTACGTATCGCGGCCCAATTGCTCGCGACTGGCCAGAATCCTCAGAACTCTGAGAAACCGCCTGCGATTGTGCAATTGTTCCAGCGGCGTCCGAGTCGCCCGATATGCCCGTATGTCTTTCTTCTTGCATGTCGTGCCTCTCGCCGTATCTGCAGCAAATGGAAAGTCCCCGCATGGCTTTGGCCCGCCGGACCGACTCATCGTGGCCCCTCCCCGGGAGTCTCGTCAAGCCGGCCCTGACCAGAGCAGTGTTGAGAGTATCCTGATAACATCGAGTTGATGCTGCGCATGGTGGTCTCCTCTCGCACCCGTAGCAATGGCGGCGCTCGGGAACGTGGAGCCCAACGTGGTTCTCAACTGGCCGTACCGTAAGTGCACTTGTTGCCGATGTGCCCTCAAGGGCGTATCGGCGACCCATTCATCAAATGATTCGCCAAACCATTACGCGAATGCCGGCGTAGACCGCGTGAAAAGGTAGTAGAGGCCCAACAGACGATACGGCGAACCATTCATGGCGCCACAACGCGTTGCCCTCGACCCGGATTGCTCCATCAGAACACCCGATCCCGTATTCGATCGGCGATAATCCCGCCGCCTTTGCCGCGTTTCGGTCGGGCAAGGGATCGGTAGATCCCGATCCACGTTCGTGAGGGCGACACCGCTAAATCCAACATTCATAGAATTGTGCAGCGATTTTCTTTCGCGGCGAGGGAAGGCGAATCAGGACAAGAATTGAGGTCCTAGGACAGGCACAGCTATTGCCGGAGGTGTGTTGCTCCGCCGCAGAGCTCGCCTATTGCATAAGGGCGTCATCTCATTCCTCGATTTCATTCCACCAACTGCGCGGTAGCGGCTATTCCGGTGCTTTCGATGCCCGAATCCTTGAGCATCTCGCTCTCCCACGACTCGATGGTTGCATCCACTCGAGATTGCCACGCCTTGATCCCTTGCTTCAGGTACTCGCGGTTTTTCTCTGCAGCCGCAGCAAATGGCACTTCGCGAGTTCTTAATCCGTGGTCGCTGACGCTGTATAGGAGAATACGAGAGGAATAAACGTTGACTGACACCGTGAACACTACCCGAACTAGGCCACCATCGTCGATTATTGCCATCCGGCCCGCCGGCTCTATGTCGTACTGTTCGAGCATTCCGAATTCATCCTGCCACCAAAGCCGGAGTGAAAATTCCACCTCTGCGCCATTGCTAACCCTTTTATCGTCGTGTTCCCGCAACAAGCTCTCGACGAGCGTCTCTCCAGTGTAGCTGAGCTCCTGTGCTGGCTCACGGTCTGATTCCACAAACAGCGACAACCGGTTCAGATGGGCGCCGGGGAAAGACCGAAGGAATCCTTGTAACACCTCACCGAGGACTCTTACTGTAAGGTGCTTTTGTTTCGTAATGACTAGATCCCACTCTCCTGTTCGGGCCCAATCGGCTGTAGCCTCAACTGTTTCTCGCAAAACAACAGGTGTTCTCGACATGCCTCTTTCTACCTATCTCCTAGAGTGGGAGGTTCAATGTACCATCGGACGCATGCACAGTTACGCTGTGTAGCGTAGTACTCATCCCTTGCTTTGGGGTCGGTTTGGCCTTCGGTGCTTGCCATCTCTGCAAGACTTTGTCTTTCGTTGTACCCATGGCTTGGATATGTACCTCCACGCCTGAGAAACCGGATTTGGTAGCTTTCTGAAATGCTTCGTTCGCCCGAGCAACCACTTTAGCTGGCTGAGCTTCTGGCGCCGCTCGCAGCGTTTTGAGCTGAACGGGTCGCCCCGCTCCCCTCAGCATTCCGTCGATTCCCGGCTGGTTCTTTTTCGGCGCAAGAATCACCTGCTCGCCTGTGAGCGAGTAAATTCTCTCCGCTAATGCGACCTCGATTGCGTCGACAGGGGCACCAGGTTTGCGCAAGACACCTGATCCGACTGGCTCAACATCGGCCAGATCGATTCCGATCTGACGTGCTAGTTTCCCTGCTCGCGTGTCATCAACTACGTTGGCGTCGCGGGTCGTGCGGTCAGCGGTCTTGCGTGAGCTTTGGCCCTTCGCGTCACCGCGCTGGCGTGATGACTTGTGCGAGAGCATACGATGACTTGAGGGCAGCGTGGGCTTGCCCGTAGCAGTGGCTGCGTCAGTTATCAAGTCGCCGCGGACCGCGGTGAGTGAGTCTTCGACGGCCTCTCGTTCACTAGCCGATAAACCGGCCTCGTCTAGGCGGCGCAAGGCGTGCTGTAGCTGACCCGCCCCCATGGCGGTGTCTGCGTCACGCAGGGCCACGACCGCGTCATCGCTCAGGGCAGTCAGGCGGTTTGCATCCATGCCGGCGTCGCCGAGGGCATCGAGGAGGCGGGTGGCCTGGGACTGGTCGGCGCTGAGCTCGACCACCCGGGCGGCGCCGCTCAGCTCGGCGACCGCGTCGTCCACGCCGCGGACGTGCTCCGCTGCGCTGACGGCGATGGCATTGCCCGGGTTGGTCTGGGCCAGCTCGTCGGCGCTGTGGCGCAGCCGCTGCACCACAGCCCGGCCCGGGCCCCAGGCCAGGCGGGCCACACCGAAGCCAGCCATGCTCAGGTTGAAGATCTGCCAGGCACGCAGAAAGGCGCGACCGCTGCGCATCTGTACAATCTGGTGCTCGTGGTCGGCCACGTACTGGCCGGCGGCGGGCAAGACGATTTCGAACAGGCCGGTGGCGACCTTGCCCAGCAAGGTCTTGGACGTGCCCACCAGGGCGCCGCCTATGGCCAGGGTGATCAGCGTCAGCTTGGCGAACTGGGCGCTGGCGCGATGGTCGTCGGACAGAGCCACAACCTGCGCCGCGCTGAGAACCTCGGTCTTGCCAGTGACCCGGTTTTTGACCCGCAGAAATTCGTCCAGGGCCAGGGTATGGCCGCTGCGGGTGCCAGTGACGTCGTGCCAGCTCTGGTGCTTGCGCCAATACACGCCGATGTGGCCGTCGCGGTAGGTGGCCTCTTCCGGGTAGTTGCGATAGCTCCAGGTCGATGGCGCGGTGATGTGCGACGGGGCGTAGTCTCGGGTAGCG
>JAKSDA010000415.1 GCA_022360315.1 Pseudomonadota bacterium | reverse complement strand
TCCCCACAACCAAGCCCACCACATCCTGCACCGCCCAATTTGTTGCTATGCTCCGCGGTACGGGGTCAACTCCGCGTCCGCCTCCCTCGACCAGCCCTTGCTGACTTTTGCGGCAAGTTCTTGGGGATCAACACAGGTAGCCTGCGCTTGTATCTTCCCCTGGATTGCGAGGAGCACTCCCTCCTATGCGCCGTCGGCTTCGACGCAGCGTGCTGGGAGCTGGTGGCTTTCCCTAGCCGTCGGCTTTGACCTTTGCACTTGTTCCCCACACTACGCTGCCCACATACGCACAGCCCGCAGGCTATTCAGAGTGTCAGACAAGATTCTGGACATTCCCGTATCTGGCGAGCAGGTGCCGGACAGCCTGCAGCACATCGACCTGTCCATCTCGATTGCCGGTCGGCGGATCCGCAAGCGCTACCCACCAGTGCCCAATCTGACCCATCGATTCGCCTGGGACGTCGCGACGCCTACGGCCGTTTTCTGCCCGGCAACACCCTGGCGACCATCGAGATCACCTATCAGTATCCGCTTGCGTACTACGCCGCGCAGAGCGACTTTGCCCGCAGTTTTGCTCAATTCGGGCGCAGCAGCGGTGGCCGCGTGCAGATCATCGGCCAGCGGCAGCGCGTTCAGCCGGTGGGCCTGCGCAGAACCTATCGCCGAATGATGCACGCCAGCCCGGGGCCACACCATGGGCTGGGTGCCTGGACTCCCTCGATCTACCATCGCTATCAACCCAGCGCGGGCGCCCTGTGGCTGGGCAACGGCGCCATGCGCCGCGGGGTCAAGGTGCTGTTCTCGCGGATCATCGAGACTGTGGCCGGCACTGGCCAGCCCAATCACGGAGGCGATGGAGGGCCTGCGCGGGCAGCCCGGGTCACGCCCACAAGCATCGCCGTGGCCCCTGACGGCAGTCTGTACATTGCCACTGCCCATCATCGCATCCGCCGGGTGGACCTCGATGGACTTATCACCACCGTGGCCGGCACCGGCGAAAGCGGCCACGGTGGTGACGGCGGGCCAGCCACCGAGGCTCAGCTGTCATCCCCGGAGCAAATCGCGTTTGGTCCCGATGGTGACCTGTACATTGCCGAGCGGGACAATCACCGCATCCGCCGGGTACGCCCCGACGGGATCATCACCACGGTGGCCGGCACTGGAACCCAGGGCCACAGCGGCGACGGTGGACCCGCGATCGCAGCCCGGCTTTCGAGTCCGCGGGGGCTTGCCGTGGACTCCGCTGGCATCCTGTATGTGACCAGCGCCCATCGCATTCGCCGCATTGATGCAGATGGCACGATCATGACCATCGCTGGCAAGGGAGGCTCGGGACGATTTTCTGGCGACGGCGGCCCGGCCCGGGATGCGCTGTTGTCCTTTCCGCGATCACTAGACGTTGGCCCGGACGGCGCTCTGTACATTGCCGACAGCGCCAACCAGCGCATCCGCCGCATCGATACTGGTGGCACGATCACCACCGTGGCCGGCACCGGCCAGTTCGGCCACAGCGGCGACGGCGAACCCGCCATCCGGGCGGGTCTCGCCAATCCAGTGGGCATCGCAGTGGGCCCCGCCGGCGACTTGATCATCGCTTCCTATTCGAGCGACACTATCCGTCGGGTCGATCCCAAGGGCGTCATCACAACCATCGCCGGCGTGGGCCGAAGTGGCTTCTCCGGTGATGGCGGCCCGGCCGCGCGGGCGCGCGTATCGAACCCCCTGGGCAGCGCCATCGGCCCGGACGGCAGCGTGTACGTGGCCGACTACAGCAACGCGCGGGTGCGCCGCATCCGGCCGCTCTTGCCCGACCCGTCCGACGGCGAGGTGCGCATTGCCGCCACCAACGGCGCCAGCTTCTACATCTTTGACAGGCGAGGCCGGCACCTGCGCACCGTGGATGCGCATACCATGGCCGCGCTGTACACGTTTGCCCATGACGAGAGCGGCCGCCTCACGACCATCACCGACGCCGATGGCGACGTGGTCACCATCGAGCGCCACCCGGACACCGGCCAGCCCACAGCCATCGTATCCGCATATGGCCAGCGCACAGCGCTCGATCTCGACGGCAATGGCTATCTCGAGACTGTCACCAGCCCGGCGGGCGACACAATTCGCATCGAATATGACACAGACGGCTCGGGCCTGATGACCGCCTTTGTCGACCCCAACCAGCACAGGACCACATTCGCCTATGACGAGCTGGGCCGCCTGCACACCGACTCCGATCCCGCCGGGGGCGGCTGGACGCTAACCCGCAGCGAATCTGACACCGGCTACACCGTCACCATGACCTCGACCGAGGGGCGGGCCAGCACATACGAAGTCACCACCCTGCCCACCGGCGACCGCCGCCTGCTTGTCCGCGCCGCCGATGGCACAGAAACCACCCGCATTACCCACAATGACGGCACCAGCGTCCATACCAGCGCCGACGGCAGCACCGCAACGCGGGTGCAGATTCCCGACCCGCGCCTGGGCATGCAGGCTCCGCTCCTGGCCAGCCAGACCGTCGTCTTGCCCAGTGGACTGACGACAACCACGCAAACATCGCGCAGCGTCGAGCTGAATCACAATGGCGCCCTGATCCGCCAGACGGACCAGCTCCATGTCAACGGACGCATCCTCACCACCGTGTACGACGCAACCACTCGGACGACCACCGTAACCACCCCACAAGGCCGTACGATCACCGCCACCAGCGATCAAGTCGGCCGACCGCTCCATCTCGCCATCCCCGGCCTGGCTCCCAGCGCCTACCACTATGATCGCCGCGGCCGCGTGGAGACTCTCATCCGGGGAACAGCTCCGAACACCCGCACCACATCCCTCGCCTATGAAGCGACGGGCCTGGCTCGCGGTTTTCTGCACTCCATCACCGATCCGCTGCAGGATACGCTGACATTTACGTACGATCTGCGCAATCACACGGTCGAGACGCGTGGGCCCCACGAGGAGTTGATCGGTCACCCGGTTCGGACTGAATACGACAGCGCCGGCAACCTCATTGCCGTGACTCCACCGGGCCAGCCCACACACCGCTTCGCCTACACCGACGTGGACTTGGCCAAACACTACGCACCGCCAGAGGTTCCCGGGGTTGCCCAGCCCGCGACCCACTACACGTACAACCGAGATCGTCAGGTCGAATCACCTTCCCGGACGGCAACGTCATCGACCCGGTCTATTTGCCCAACGGCCGCCTCGACGCAGTCAACGGCGTCCCCCTCGCCACCCACGACGCTCAAGATCGCTGCCTCACCCACGGTGATTTTGACTTCACATACACGCCGCGCGGCCAGCGACACACCCGCGTGCATACCCCCACCGG
>JAKSDA010000230.1 GCA_022360315.1 Pseudomonadota bacterium | reverse complement strand
GGTTTGAATTTAAAGACACCATTTTTGCGATACCATTCCAGTAGCTCCTGGCTCGAGGTCTTGTCGAATTTACGCACCAGGCTCTCTAGTTGATCAGGTTCCATCAATTCAGCGCCGTCGTTATTGAGCAGCTGCGTCCACAACCAAGACCGTATTGTGAAATAGGCCATCCCGCGTTCTGGCTCGACTGCCGGCTTGAACGTACCAGTAACGACTTCGGATACGACCGCAACGTTCTGAGTTTCAGCAAAAATCTGGTTTTGATGGAAATGCCGTTCATGGTCGGAAGCATTTACTGGGAGGCTGTTCACCTTGCCTACCAGTTCATGCAGCCGGCGTAATTCGCCAGCCGGAACGATAAAAAAACCTGCTGAGTAGGTGGTGCTCACGATCCTCCTTTACGCATTCGATCGATGAACTGCGACATGGACTCGATTTTTTCGCCGGGAATGACTTCAACAATCCAGCCGAGCACCTTGACCGTATCCGTGATCTCTCTCCGCTTGTCAGCTGCTAAAGTGGTGAAACCCCTCTCGGTGACCAGGAGGATCTTGGCGATTACCTCGCGGTTATCTGCACTTTCAGCGAGTTTGTCGATCGTTTCGTTATGCTTGGCCAGTTGTTCGAAGAGTTTTTGTTGCTGGGATGGATTGCTCCAGGTCTCCACGCTCCAGTTTTTGGTCTCGCCAAAGAGCATCCGTCCTTTGTCGTCGGTAGCGATCATATCTAGCGTCTTCTCGCCGCGGGTCACCGCCATGGGCTCGCCACGTTTGAAAAAGCGCCGGCTGAACGCCTCACTTTGGACATGCCGGGCTCCAGCCTCTTCGCCGAGAAAACCGAGCAGCTTGCTCGTCGCTGATGCGCGCGACGCCGAATCCATGCTGTTGTCGATAAGACCGCGCAGCTGATTCCAGGTCGGGTTGGCGTCGTAACGCATAAAGTGACCGATAAATGCGCTGTCGAACGTGCCGTCGTCGAGCTGTTTTGCAATCCAGTGCAAATCCGCGTGCCGCCGCAGGCGTTGCGCGAGGAGCAAGTTGATCACCTGGGGGGTCTTCACCTGCTCCACGATGGTCTCAAGGGCTCGAAGTTCGGCTCGCTCAAGTCGCCCAGCCAGGCGAACGAATTGGGCCTCGGTTTCGCCCATCGCTTGGGCCAGCTCGGCCTTACGTGTCTTGCTCAGCCCCAGCGCCGCCTTGCTTCGCTTGGTGAGGCCCTTGGCTAGATTCGCTGCCTTGCCGAACGGGAATAAGGCCAGAAAAACCTCAGATGAACCCTCCATGGCAAAAAACCCGGCTACCACGGCCAACGGCACCATCGTCGCCGCTACGGTGGTACGCACGTGCTCGGCTCGCTCACGGCTTTCGCGAACCATGCCGCGCAACTCGGTAGCCTCGGTGCTTGGGTCCTCCTCGGCCAATAACAGAGCTACCGCTGCCTGTCGCTGCTTGGCAATGCGCTGCTCGAGTATGTCCTGGACTAGCCAAGGATGTTCGTCCACGTATTCCTCAAGTTGCGCTTGGCTGTGCTGGACTATGGTGCTGTAATAGGCTTCCTGGATAGCGAGTAGCTCGGTGCTCGTCGTTTCGAAG
>JAKSDA010000146.1 GCA_022360315.1 Pseudomonadota bacterium | reverse complement strand
CTACCTGGTGCTCGACGCGATGGACCGGGCATCGGCTCTACCCAGAGAATACGGCTTTACCATCGTGGCCGGAGTTTTTTCGACACTGACAGCGGTTTTCGCTGCTCGAGTGCTCTACGGCGTGAGTGTGGAAGTGGCTCGCGCACGCCAGCTGGGCAGTTATCGGCTCGAGGGCAAAATCGGAATGGGCGGTATGGGCGAGGTCTGGCGTGCTCGACACCGGTGGCTGGTGCGGCCGGCAGCCATCAAACTGGTACGACCCGAACTGGCCAAAGACGAGGATTATGCCCGGATTATGCGCCGCTTCGAACGCGAGGCCCAGCTCACCGCAACACTCAACTCACCACACACCATCCAGCTATACGACTTCGGGGTCACCGAGGACGGCGATTGCTATTACGTGATGGAACTCCTCGACGGCGTCGACCTGAAGACCCTGGTCGATAAATACGGAGCTGTCGCCGCAGAACGAGCTGTGTACATTTTGCAGCAAGTATGTGATTCCCTGGCCGACGCTCATCACAGCGACATGATCCACCGGGATATCAAGCCGTCGAATGTCTTTTTGTGTCGCAAGGGACTGCGCCACGACTACGTAAAAGTGCTCGACTTCGGAATGGCGACGCTCATGCCGCGCGGACCCGTCGACAACGCGCGCACGACCATGGATGGAATGGTCGGTACTCCTGCATTCATGGCACCCGAGATAGCGACCGGTGGTGGCGAAAATACCGATCACCGGGTCGATATTTATGCCCTGGGCTGTGTGGCGTACTGGCTGTTGACTGGTCGTGTGGTTTTCGAGTGCAAGACCGCCATGGCTACCATTGCAGCACACGCGAGCCAGGAGCCACTCCGGCCGTCCGAGGTCAGCGAGGTCGACATCGGAAGCGACCTGGAAGCGGTCGTCATGGCGTGCCTGGAGAAAAACCCCGATGACAGGCCGCAGGATGCAAAAGAGCTGAGCCACCGGCTGGGCTCGCTGGATCTGGCCACACCCTGGACACCGGCCCGGGCAGAGCGCTGGTGGCGCAACCATTGCGGGTCGGACAATCGTGCGGACGGAGCTCCATATACCGCAGACACGGGGCACGAAGCCCATGCCGATACGGTGGAGCTGTACATCAGCAAGCGCAGCCAGACGTGACCGCGATTGCAATCGCGTCCTGTGCCGGCCCGGTCGCGGTAGACAAACCGCGTCCGACCCCTGCACCATGTGGCCATGCGAGTGGGCAGCCACAACGTCCTGCAGATCGGCGATCCCCGGTTGCGGCAGCGCTCCGAGGATGTCAGCGCCAACGACAGTGAGCAAAAAAAAGACATGGCCCGGCTGCAGCGCACACTGAGCGAGTTTCGCCGGGTCAAGGGATTCGGCCGGGCCATCGCCGCCCCGCAGATCGGTATTGCCCGACGCTTCATCGCTTTCGACCTCGGGCGCCTTCCGTTCGTCATGGTCAATCCGGTGATCACCTGGCGCAGCGAGGCCACGTTCACTCTATGGGACGATTGTATGAGCTTTCCGTCGCTCCTGGTCAAAGTGCGCCGCCATATGTCCATCTCCGTGGCCTATCTCGACGGCGAGGGAAACCGGCAGACCTGGCTCGATCTCGAGCCCAACGAGGCCGAACTGGTCCAGCACGAAATCGATCACCTGGACGGTATTCTGGCTGTAGACCGGGCGCAGTGCATCAGCGATATCATCAGCCGCGATGCCTATGCGGCAATGCCCGAGTATTTCGATGCCCTGGTCGACGAAAACCCGAATGCAGGCGAGAACGCAGACAGCACCAGTCAACCGTAACAGCGCGAGAGCTCAAAACCTCGTGCGCTACGGTGCGGAAAAAACAGCGAACAGACTTCATGGGCAGCCAATAGATGCCGAAATACCCGCCGCAATGCTCGCTTTGCATCGCCAAACTACACACCGATCACTGCCCTTTGCTACACTGTCGGCCCGTGTCGTCAGCCAGCAAGTATTTCTGTTTGCGGTGGTGCGCAGTCGTGATGTTGATCGCGATTTCTCGGCCCGGCCAGGCCGAGACTCGCACTTCGACCGCCGGTTCTCCGCAACCAGCCGTGATCGAGGTGACGCGAAATTTGAACGTGTATGCCGATCCGACGACAAGCCCGCGGATCATGCGCGGTGTCGTGGCTAGGGGGGCCCGGTTTCGGGTATATGAGCGGACCAAGGCAAAAGGCTGTAAAAAAGGCTGGCTGCGTATCGACCAGCGCGCGTGGATCTGCGCGCGCTCCACTCGTCCGACCACCAAATCTCCGACCAGCCGGCCTTCTCCCGACCAGCGTGGCAATGCTTACCTGCCCTACTCGTATATCGTCACCTCGGATGCACCGGCCTACAAGTCACTCGATGAGGCTGTACTCGGCGACGAGGACGACAGCGAGATTATCGGCGGCACTGGAGGCTTCGTCAGGCAGCGCATAGCCAAGAGAGGTGATAAGCGCTTCTACAAAACTCCCCGCGGCTGGGTCGCCAGCTCTGACGTCAAGCGGGTCAGGCCCATCGGGTTCAAGGGTGTTGTTCTCACCAATGCTGATCGGGGCAAACGTCTGGCGTTTGCAGTTCGCCAACGGGCACGACTGTACGATGTGAACGGCCGCCGCATCTCCAAAGCTGGACCACTCCGGCGGAGCTATCTGGGCGAGATCGGCGAGCCGATTCTCCGCCGTGGCATGACCCTGCACAGCATAGGCGACGGACAGTTCGTGCGCGCCCGGGATATCGGCCAAATTCAGTGGCCAGAGAGTCCGGATAACGTGGGGCAAGACGAGCGATGGCTCGACGTCTCTCTGTCACAGCAAATTCTGGTCGCCTACGAGGGCAAGCATCCGGTGCTGGCCACTCTGGTATCGACCGGGAGCATCGGGCATTCCACTCCGCGCGGCGTATATCAAATCGAAAAGAAGCGGACCACCGGCCGGTTGCGCTCCCTGCCCGGATCAGAGCGGCAATGGGATGTGCACGTCCCCTGGGTCATCACTCTCAAAGGCCGAATTGCCATGCATCCGGCCTACTGGCACAGAGAATTCGGCCGTCGGTATTCCGCTGGTTGCATCAACTTGACTCCCCAGGACGCCAAGTGGGTATGGGACTTCGCCGAACCAGGGCTGCCCGCAGGATGGCTGCGCATTCACAGCGATGCCGAGAGCCCCGGGACCACGATTCGAGTCCGGCGCTGACCCGATCCGCTGATAGCCATACAGTGGGTGTGGACGGATGCGGATAGCTTGACGCAGGGCAACTCATCAGGCATGGTACGCCGCGCCTTTGGCAGAAAGATTCAGTGGAGAGAAGCCGGTGAGCAAGCCCGCGAAGGATCCCACAAAAAAACACCGCCACGACATCGGGGCGGTCGATCACGGCCCGAGCAGTACTCATGAGACGACCCGAAACATCCAGGTGATGCTCGGTATCTGGATCGTCCTGAGCGCTGCACTCGCGGTCTATGCCCTTGTCCACGCCGGATTCGAGGTCGCTGCACCATAATCCCTGTTCTCGGCGCCATTTGACACCGAGAAGGTCCCCGCCATACTTACTGTCGTGGCTAGCGGCCGGCCGTGCACAGCTCCACGTGCTAGATAGTTTACTTTTTAATTCCTGGGGCTTACAGGGAACGAAAGATCCCTTTCAGCCTCTTGTCATCACACTCGAACGCAATCCGATGGGCTTTATCCCCGATGATGTTATCAGTGAAATTCGCACTCGCACTGACATCGTCTCTGTAATCGGGGAACACGTCACGCTTCGCAAAGCAGGGCACAGTCATAAAGGGCTGTGCCCTTTTCATAACGAGAAGACCCCTTCGTTTAACGTCAGCGCCGACCGGCAGTACTTTTATTGCTTTGGCTGCCACAAGAAGGGCGACGTTTTCACCTTCGTCATGGAATACGAGGGCAAGAGCTTTGTGGAGGCGGCCGAGAAGCTCGCTGCAAAGATAGGCATCGAGATTCCGGTCAGCCGGGACGATCCCATGCAGCGCAAGCAGCGCAGCGAGCGCTCCCGCATGCTCGAGGTAAACAGACTCGCGTCGGAGTTTTTCTGTGCCCAGCTGCGCGATCCCGAACGAGGTGCCCCTGGTCGTCGCTATCTCGACAGGCGCGGTGTCGACAATGAGACAGCCGAACTGTTCCAGCTCGGCTACGCCCCGGACGAGTGGCGCAGCCTGAGTGACTCGCTCGCCGCTGCCAAGGTGCCGGCAGAGATCGCGGTAACCGTGGGGCTGATCGCCCGACAACCCCGCGCCGGCGGCTACTACGACCGATTTCGGAATCGCCTGGTTTGTCCGGTGATCATGCCTGGCGGTGAGATCGCGGGGTTTTCGGGTCGTCTACTGGAAAGCGCCGACAAATCCGGCGACGGGGCAGAAAAGGCCGGGCCCAAGTACATCAACTCACCCGAGAGCTCGGTGTACAAGAAGTCAAAGCTCCTTTTTGGCCTAAATCGAGCACGTGAGGCGTTCCGCAAGACGGGGCAGGCCATTTTGGTCGAGGGAAATTTTGACGTCATTTCCATGCACCAGGCCGGGTTCGAAGAAACGATAGCTCCGCTCGGCACGGCGCTCACAAACGAGCAGGCCGAGCTGCTTCGGCGTCTGGCCGGCGAGGTGGTGCTGCTTTATGACGGCGACGGTGCCGGCCGTCAGGCCACGCTCAAGGCTTTGGAGACTCTAGCTGAATGTGATGTAGCAGTGAGGATCGCCACGCTGCCAGCTGGTGACGACCCCGACTCGATAATCGCTCGAGGCGGGGCCGATGAGATGCGTACCCTGGTAGATCGAGCTCAACCGGGAATCGAGTATTTCATCCACGAAGTATGGGGGCGGAGTGCTCGCTCGGCCGATGGGCGCGCCCACGCCTTGAGCGAGGCGGCCCGGCTGGTACATAAAGTTGCAAATCCCACAAAACGTGATTTGATTACAGATACTTTGGCTATAGCAATGGGGATTGACCCGCGGGTTGTCTGGCGCGCGATGCAACAGGGAGCGCGCCAGCGAAATGCTCGCCAGCAAGCACGGCCTCAAGATGTCGGACCAATGGGTAGTCGCCATGACAATCGAGCTCCGGATGCCAGGGAGACCCCGGCCACTCCGGGGCCTCCACCCCCCTCTGAAGAGCTGCAGCTAATGGCACTCCTCGCCGATCATCCGCAGTTGATGGAAGCAGCTGAACAGCAAGATGTTTTTTCTCTCTTGACGGACGCCCGGCTTCGGGACATGTATTGCGCCGCGCGGCAAGGGTCTCTCATGTTGTCCGCAGCCCCAGATGATATCAGCCCATTCATCGCGAAGAACGTGTTTTCCGGAGCCTACGCCACTGTACAAGACCCGATCCACTGTCTGCTCGAGGTGGCGGCGCGACTGCGATACAAACGCCGTCGCCATCAGATGGCCGATTTGCAGCACCGGGCAGAGGAAGCCAAGCGCCGTGGTGACGCGGAGCTCGAGAGGCAGCTGGTTCACGAGATATTGACACTAAGAAAGCAGGTCGATTGAGCATGGCGAAAACGCAGAAGTCGAACGTGGCCGTGAAAAAAACGGCGGTCAACTCGTCCAAGGCTACAGCCACGAAGAAGGCTGTGAAGGGAGCCGTCAAGAGCGCGGCGACCAAGCCAGCCTCGAAGGCGGCAAAGAAGACCGCAGTAGAAAAGGCCACGGCAGACAATGCTGCCGCTGTGGCGGATGATGGGGCAACGCCGATCCCCATGAAGAAAGGTTCGAAGAAGCCCACGCCAGTCAAGACGGCCGCGCAGTCAGCCGCCAAAGCAGCGGCGGGCAAGACAACTGCGGGAAAGCCCAAAACGGTCCAGGCTGCTCCGGTCAAGGACATTCAAAAGAAGGGTGCGGCCAAGATCGCTCAGAGAGCCAAGAGCAACGCTGCCAAGGTAGCGTCAAAAAACTCCGGAAAGGCCACTGGCGCGAGCCGAACCGAAGTTGCCAGGGCGATCGACAAATCCGCCAAATCGAATCGGTCGGACAGGTCGGGCAACCCCAAGGAGCAAGCGCTTCAGCGCAAGCTCATCGAACTGGGTATGTCCAAGGGCTTCGTCACCTACGACGAGGTCAACGATCACATGCCCGACGACGTCATCTCCTCGGAGCAGATCGACCACTGGCTCTCGGTGCTGGGCGAACAGGGCATCGAGATCGTCGACTCGGCCAACAGCGCCAATGCCCGCAGCAGCGAGGCGGCACCTGCTCCGACCGACTCGGTCGCCGACATTGCGGCCAAAGAAAAAGAGGAGGAGGAAGAGGAGGACGACTATTCCTACTCGCGGACCAGCGACCCTGTGCGCATGTACTTGCGCAAGATGGGCTCGGTGTCGCTGTTGACCCGCGAAGGCGAGGTCGAGATCGCAAAGCGCATCGAGGAGGGTGAGCGGCGTATGTTGGCCGCTGTGCTCAACTCCAATGTCGCGGTGGAAAAGCTCATCGATATCGGCGAAGAGCTCAAATCCGGCAACATCCGGGTAAAAGATGTGGTCAAGGACATCGACGAGGACGAGGTCGAGTTCGATGAAAAGTGGCACACAGAGCGGGTCTACAAGGTCATCGAGAAGGTTCAGAAGCTCGAGAAAGAAAACCAGAAGCTGCACGAGAAACTCGCCGAGCGCGGACTGAGCGAGGTCAAGAAGAAGAAGCTCCGCGACGGCGTTGCTGCCAATCAAGAGACGATGTTCGAGGAGCTTTCCGATCTGCAGCTCAACAAGAGCATCGTCGACCGCATGGTCGCCACACTCAAATCGCTCATCGTCAAGCTCGACAAGGGCGAGGCCGAGGTCAGGTCGGTCGAGAGCCGCGTCCGTATGTCCACCAAGGAGATCCGCAAGACATTGCGCGAGCTCAGGGCTGCGCCGGGCAAGTCCGATCCCACTGCTCCGCAGGAACCGGTCATACGATTTCCTGGCCTCGAAGCTCTTGAGGACGCGGACAGGACCATCAAGAGCGCGCAAAAGAAGATCAAAACAGTTGAAGAGGACGCCAAGACCAGCGCCGATTCACTCCGACAGACCTTTCGCGATCTATCCAACGGCGAGCGCATGGCCGAACGGGCCAAGTCCGAACTCGTCGAGGCCAATCTCCGCCTGGTAGTGTCGATCGCCAAGAAATACACCAATCGCGGCCTACAGTTCCTGGACCTCATCCAGGAGGGCAACATCGGGTTGATGAAGGCAGTGGACAAATTCGAGTACAAGCGCGGCTACAAGTTTTCCACGTATGCCACGTGGTGGATTCGCCAGGCCATCACCCGGGCCATCGCCGACCAGGCGCGCACGATTCGCATACCGGTCCACATGATCGAGACCATCAACAAGCTGGTGCGGACGTCGCGGTATCTGGTCCAGGAACTCGGTCGCGAGCCGACCCCTGAAGAGATTGCCGAGCGGATGGAGCTTCCGCTCGACAAGGTGCGCAAAGTTCTGAAAATCGCCAAGGAGCCAATTTCGCTGGAGACGCCTATTGGCGAAGAAGAAGACTCCCATCTCGGCGATTTCATAGAAGACAAGAGCGTCACCTCGCCATCAGAGGCGGTGATTTCGGTAAATCTGGCCGAACAGACGCGCAAGGTTCTGGCCACTCTCACGCCGCGCGAAGAGAAGGTTCTGCGCATGCGTTTTGGCATCGGTGAGAAGTCCGATCACACTCTGGAAGAGGTTGGTCAGGACTTCGAGGTCACCCGCGAGCGCATCCGTCAAATCGAGGCCAAGGCGCTGCGCAAGCTGCGTCATCCTTCTCGCTCCAAACGGCTCAAGGCGTTCGTGGAGACTTGATACCCACAGGCCGATGGCATCCTGTACTAACTGTGCGGCCAAAAGCGGGTGTAATGACCGCAAGGGCACCATGTTCGCAGAGATCGAGCGGGCACTGGTGCGGCTCTATCCCACGCGCCGGTGGGGTGCGCCAGACGATATGGCCCGATTCGAGGCGGGTATTTGCGAGCACGATGGGCTTGCCCTGGCCGAAGAGCTGGCTGCCGAGCTGGACGCTGTGACCTATTTCCGTCCCGGTGAAGCCGAGGAGTACTGCGACTACATCTACGTCCTGTGCATCGGCCGCGAGCCTTGCCTGGTGCAGATCCCGGATGGCGATGTGTCCGTGCCCGAAGAATTTTCGGGTGAACCCATCCGCGAGCAATATTTGCGGGTGTGTCTGAGCCACATGGCTCGCATGGCCGGCGTGCAGCAGACTGCAATAGACATGGACTGCACCGGCGGTGACTACGTCATACGCGAGCAGCCGCGAGCTGGCGTCTATGACGCGCCGCTGCTGGGTCGTTTTCAGCGATTGGTCGCCCTTCTGCCCGCCTATGACATCCTACATCTCGACTTTGGCGAGATCTCTACCCCGCCCGTTGACTTCGACCCCGGGCACTACGCCGACCTGTACGGCGGCCAGCCCAATACGGCGAACTATCTCTTTTATCCCCAGCCCGCCACCATGCGTTCGACCTGCGTGATTTCAGCCAGGGCTGGCTAGCTCGGATTAGCCGGGCCGGTATCCCTCTGTCAGAGAATGGTCGGCGGACGTCCTGGCAAGGAGTGCGAAGCGGAGTTGCCACGGAGCGGCCGGCTATTCGATCGATACGGCTTGTAATATTTCGGTCATTGGTTATGGTTTGTTAGAGTGCGAGATCTCTATGGAGGAGCTATCGCAGAAGCTGCCAGGTTGACAGCGCGGACGCACAGCGTCCCAGGATACGTGATGACCCCGTGGATCGCCTGCGACTGCGAGGGTGTACCTGTTGCGCGTCGGGTTTGCGGCCGGCCCGCAGCGCTGAAGCTCTGGCAAAACAACCCAAATAGCCGTTGGCACGGCAAATCAGAAAGAGAGGGCGGAATGAAGACCAGCAAGGTCACCATCCACACCTTGAAAGCAATGAAGGAGCGCGGCGACAGAATCGCCATGCTCACAGCCTATGACGCCACGTTTGCGCGTCTCCTCGACGACAGTCAGATCGACATCTTGCTCATTGGAGACTCGTTGGGCATGGTCATTCAGGGGCAAGAGACGACCCTGCCAGTTACGCTCGATGAGGTCATCTACCACACCCGCGCGGTCGTGCGCGGCACACGTCGTGCGCAAGTCGTCGGTGATATGCCGTTCATGTCGTATCAATCGAGCATCGAGAACGCCCTGGAGAATGCGGGCCGACTCATCAAAGAAGGCGGGTGTCACGCGGTCAAGCTGGAAGGCGGCGCTCAACACACCGAACTGGTCACCCGCCTGGTTGCGTGCGGCATCCCGGTCATGGGTCACATAGGGCTCACTCCCCAGTCATTTCATCAGATGGGTGGATTCAAAGTGCAGGGCCGGGGCCACGGAGAGGCCGACCGCCTGGTCGCTGATGCGCGAGCTCTCGAAGAGGCCGGCGTTTACTCGATTGTCCTCGAGGGAATTCCCGCCGAGATCGCACAGCGCATCACCGAATCTGTTGCGGTACCCACTATCGGGATCGGAGCCGGGCCGCACTGCGATGGCCAGGTCCTGGTCATCTACGACCTTCTCGGTATGAACGATGCTTTTAAACCCAAGTTTGTCCGGCGCTATGAGCACCTGGCTACCCGCATTCGAACTGCGGTCGATTCCTACATCACCGACGTCCGCTCGGGCGGATTCCCCAGCGAGCAAGAGACGTTTTTTCTCGCGCCCAAGAGGCCCAGCAATCAAAAACAAGTCCCTGCCAACGTCTCGGCGTTGTCGCTCGCCGGGGTGTGCCAGCCAGAACCGGGCGATGCTAATCCAGCCACCCGGGAAGTCGATAACTTACCCGGCGAGCTCGCCGGCTTTTACTCCTCGGTAAACAAGTGAGCAAGGTGCCCTGGGTGTGATTGCTTCGCGCCTGCCTTTCGAGGTCATTCGCCAGCCCTCCACGATGCGAGCATGGGCCGAAAATCTGCGCCGCGATGGGTTACGTATCTGCGTGGTGCCAACCATGGGCTATTTGCACCCGGGGCATCTATCACTTCTGCGCGCCGGCCGGGCACGGGCCGACGTGCTGATCGCAACGATCTTCGTCAATCCGACCCAGTTCGGCCCGAATGAGGATCTCGCTGTCTACCCTCGCGACGAGGAGGGCGATATCGAGAAAGCCCGCGAATGTGGAGTCGATCTCATATTCTGCCCCGACGTCGAGGCCATGTATCCACAGGGATATCAAAGTTATGTGACCGTCGAAGAGTTGTCTCGGCCGCTTTGTGGCTCTGCGCGGCCGGGCCATTTTCGCGGTGTGGCCACAATAGTGACCAAATTATTTCATATCACCCAGCCTCATATAGCGATTTTCGGCAGAAAAGATTATCAGCAATTTGCCATGATTCGGCAGATGTCTCGAGATCTCGATTTTGGCATTGAAATCGTCGGCATGCCGATCGTGCGCGAAGCCGATGGGCTGGCCATGTCTTCGCGCAATGCCTATCTCTCTGCGCCCGAGCGTTCTGCTGCGCTGTGCCTCTACCGCGGCTTAAAAGCCGCCCAGGCCCGATTTCACAGCGGCGAACGCGACTCCCTGGCCCTTTTGGATGCGGCCCGCCAGCCTATCGAGGACACCGAGCTGGCGCGTATCGACTACGTTGATCTGCGCGATGCCACGACTCTCGAGCTGGTCACATCAGTGAGCCGTCCGGCAGTTCTGGCCATGGCTGTATTTGTCGGCAAAACCCGCCTCATCGACAACGCGGTTCTAGGGATCGACTGACCCGAAAACCGCGGCCTGGCAGTGGTTTGGCCGATCTCAGCGGCGGCGCAGGATAGCCACCTGATCGAGTCGTTCAGCGCCCAGACGGCACGGTTTGTCCGGGTTGTAGTCGAAGTCGTAGGTGGCAATGTGCTCGAGATTTGGAACTTTGGCCACGAGCGAGCGAAACTGCCGCGCGCTGTATGTGCGAAACTCCCACGATGTTTCATGGCGAGTAACCCGGCCCCGTCGCGACACGACCAGGCGCGATCGCAGACTCTCGCGGCGGCGGTGGCGCTCGGCCGGCCAGCTCTGAATATTGCAGACCACGTGTACACCGTTACGCTCGGCCACCCAACGCTCGCGCGAGATACCGTCGGCCACGTACTCGCTGAGGTGAAAGCCGAGCACATAGATGCCGCCTGGCCGCAGTGCCCGGGCCGTGCACTCCAGATGAGAAAGGGCATCGTCTTCGCTGAGAAGATAGCGAAACGAACTGACCAGACAGTGGGCCAGATCGAACTGGCCGCGAAAGCGAAACGACTGCATGAGCCCTTTGTGCAGGCGCACGCGACCGGGTGAGCGCTCGGCCGGTTTTTTTGCGTTTGACCGGGTGCGCCGGGCACGTTCGAGGCGTTTTTTGGCAAACTCGAGGGTGCTGTCGCTGAGATCGAAGCCGGTGACGTGATAACCGCGCCGGGCCATCTCGACGACCAGGCGGCCCGAGCCGCAAGCTGGCTCGAGCACACGACGGGTCGGGCCGGGCGCGTGGCGCTCGTACATCGCCTCGAGAAAATCGCACTCCTTATCTGTTTCGGCATCGAATACGATGTCGTAGTATAGTGGGGTTGCATACCAATCAAATGCACGATATCTGGCCAAGTAAATGCCATCCTACCGCACGACCCCGACAGTTGCTGGCTACGCGGCCGAGGAGATGAAGTCGAGCTTGCTGGGCAGCGACATGCGGTAGAAACGGCGGAGTTCGCCGAGCATCTCGACAATGCGTCGAAATCGGACGTAACGGCGCTCGAGCGACGCACTGTACCGGCGCGCGCTGTCATTGGCCGCGCGGTAACGAGAGCGTTCGCTGGCGTCGAGATCGTCGTCGAAGTGAAACTGCTCGAATAGCCGGCGACGAAGACGATTTGAACGGGACAGGTGTGGATCGGCGACGAGTAGACACACAACGTATTTGTCGACCTCGGCCTGTACCTCGAGTTCGAGCGCCGAAACCGGTCGGCCGGCATGAGCTCGCCAAACCATATATACGAAGTGACTGACACCCTCAACAGCGAGGAGGAAGTCGGGAAGATTGCGGTCGTCGAGCGTGTGACTGGGATCGTTGTGGGCGAGGTTGTTGAGAGCAACCTGGTCCACGAACAGGCCGATGTCGAGCTCTCCGTCATTCTCGGCTAGCAACAGCTGTTCGCGCGGCGCACGCGCCACGCCCAGGCTGTCACGAGCAGCAGAGTCGATGACAAAATCACCAACCTCGACCCGTGTGTCTATGCGATACATTTGTTCGAGGCCGCGCTGGAGCCGCCGCAACACCATCGTTGTGCCTCCCTACTGCAGGTACCCCGACCCTTTGGGAGCCGTTTGGACCAGGACACCGAGTTCGCGAAGCCGCCGCTCGACCCATTCCGAGCGGGTCACCAGCCAGGTTTCGTATAGCTTGACGACATCGCGCTGGGCACAGTCGATCCGCTTGCGCACTTCGGCAAGAACATCGACAAACCGCGGAAACTTGGCTGCCAACTCGCTGTAGATTTCACCGATCGAACTGGCCCCGGAAAGACGCCCGGCTAACTCTCTATACGCCGCCTCACCCAGATTCACGTAGTAACCTGCATCCACCAACCTGCGGTTGAGCGACGCAGCAAAAAAACCGGCAACGTAGAGACTGGTGTCGCCGACCTCCTTGAGCGTCTTGACCCGTGCCGCCGGGTCACCCTGGCTCTCGACTAGCTTGAGCGAAAGTGGATCGTCGGTAATCCGCGCCTTGGTGAACTCGCCGAGCAAACCTACCAGGTAACACTCGGCCCCCTCGGTCGCCTGGACATCCGCCCGGGCAAGAGCATCGGTCACTACTTCGTGAAAGAACTCTTCAACAGTTGCATGCGCGGTTACATCCATATGATCTTTATCGGATGGTTTCAAGATTTGTCAAGTTTTCCAGTGGTTCCAGCCAGTTACTGCGGTAGTAGGAGGCTTATATGATTTGCATTCAAATGTATGTATAAAAACTACAATAGATTACTCGACTCAACAATGTAGTTTTTTGAAAAATTCACATTCTATCTGTTGCTCTTCAGAGAAATGGGTTTAGCATGCGCCCCTGTTAGCACTCGCTATTGGTGAGTGCTAACAAAGTGCCTGCTCACTTTTGAATCACTGACGAAAATCACAAACCAACAAGGAACGATCATGAAGATCCGTCCACTTCAAGACCGGCTCGTCGTACGTCGTGTCGACGAGGAAGAAAAGACCAAGGGGGGGATCATCATCCCGGATAGTGCCAAGGAGCGCCCTCTGGAGGGTGAGGTTACTGCTGTTGGGTCGGGCAAGCGCCTCGACGATGGCACGCTTGTCGCTCTCGACGTCCAGAAGGGCGATCGGGTGTTATTTGGCAAGTACGCCGGGACCGAGATCAAACTCGACGGTATCGAGCACCTGATTCTGCGCGAGGACGAAGTTCTCGGCATCATCGAGAAATAGTCACCGAGAAACCAGTGTAGAGGACCGCGAAACGGCGCAAAGGACCAACGACATGGCAAGTAAAGAGATCGTTTTCGAAGAGAACGCCCGCTCCAGGGTTATGACTGGAGTAGACGTTCTGGCCAACGCTGTGAAAGTCACGCTCGGCCCACGCGGCCGGAATGTAGTTATAGAAAAGTCGTGGGGTGCCCCGACCGTCACCAAGGATGGTGTGACTGTCGCCAAGGAGATCGAGCTGGAAAACAGGTTCGAGAACATGGGCGCTCAGATGGTCAAGGAGGTTGCTTCTAAGACCTCGGACAATGCTGGTGACGGAACCACGACCGCCACTGTGCTGGCCCAGGCCATCTTTCGTGAGGGTAGCAAGCTGGTCGCTGCCGGGCACAACCCGATGGAGATCAAGCGAGGTATTGATGTTGCGGTGTCCAGGGTTGTGGACTCGCTGACTCAGATGAGCAAGGAGACCCGCGACCACAAGGAGATCGCCCAGGTCGGCATGATCAGCGCCAATGGTGACGACACCATTGGCACTATGATCGCCGAGGCGATGGAAAAAGTCGGCAAGGAGGGCGTGATCACGGTCGAGGAGGCCAAAACGCTGCAGTCTGAGCTCGACGTAGTCGAGGGCATGCAGTTCGACCGCGGTTATCTATCGCCCTATTTTGTGACCGATAGCGAGCGCATGGAAGCAGTTCTCGAAGACTGTGTGTTGCTCACTCACGAAAAGAAGATCTCCAACATGAAAGACCTCCTGCCGGTGCTCGAGCAGGTGGCCAAAGCGGGCCGGCCGTTCCTCATCATCGCCGAGGACATCGACGGCGAGGCCCTGGCGACACTGGTCGTCAACAAGCTGCGCGGCACCCTTCAGGTCTGTGCGGTCAAGGCGCCGGGTTTTGGCGACCGGCGCAAGGAGATGCTCAAGGACATTGCCATTCTCACGGGTGGCCAGGCAGTGACCGAGGATCTCGGCCTCAAGCTGGAGAACCTCACTCTCAATGATCTGGGCACGGCCAAGCGCATCAGCATCGACAAGGACAATACGACCATTGTCGACGGGGGTGGCAAGAAGGCGGACATCGAGGCCCGGGTCAAGCAGATCCGCGTACAGATCGACGAGACTACCAGCGACTACGACCGCGAAAAGCTGCAAGAACGTCTGGCCAAGCTGGTCGGTGGTGTTGCAGTAATTCGTGTCGGTGCTGCCACCGAGGTCGAGATGAAGGAGAAGAAGGCTCGCGTCGAGGATGCCATGCACGCCACACGTGCTGCGGTGGAAGAGGGCATCGTCCCGGGTGGTGGTGTGGCATTGCTCCGCACGATCAAGCAACTCGACGGGCTAGAGCTCGATGAAGAGCGTCAGTTCGGCGTCAAGATCGTGCGTCGTGCTCTCGAAGAGCCGTTGCGCCAGATCGCTCAGAACGGCGGCTGGGATGGCTCGATCGTGGTCGAAAAGGTCAAGAATGGCGAAGGTGCGTTCGGCTTCAACGCGGCCAATGGCGAGTTCGAGGACTTGCTCAAAGCCGGTGTCATCGACCCGACCAAGGTCGTCCGCACTGCGCTGCAAAATGCGGCCTCGGTCGCCTCGCTGCTGCTCACTACCGAGGCGCTCATTGCCGAGAAGCCCAAGAAAGAGCCTGCTGCAGCTGGCCACGGCCACGACCACGGCCACGGCGGTATGGGCGGTATGGGCGGTATGGGTTTCTAGCTAGCTACCTTCAGGAAGGCCGCATCCGGGTCCGGCCTTTTCCTGCTTCCCGCGTCGAGCCAGCGTAGACGATCCGCCCTCGATCGCCCACCTGACTTCCCTCCCATCATTTTCTTCATCGCCTTTCCAATCGATTGGCCGGCCGCTCTGCTCTGTATGGACATTCCGCGCCGGACGTAGGTCGTCATCCCCGCTCTCGAGTCTGCCTGTCGACCTGTTATAATAATTTGATTTTGTTGAGCTTTTCTGGTTCTTTTGAATGGCGGTGACAGTTCGCCGGCGGGCTGGTGTTCAGGAAGAGTACAAAGGCAAGAGGAACACTCGAGACGTGGCCATCGATACCGAGACCTATTACCGGAAGTACGGTCCGATGGTGTTACGCCGGTGTCGGCACATGCTCAAAGACGAAGAAAAAGCCCGCGATGCTATGCACGATGTTTTTGTGCGTCTGCTCATGCACGAAGACCGGCTGCATGGGACAGCACCGTCGAGTTTGTTGTTTCGCATCGCTACCAATGTGTGTCTCAACAAAATTCGCGCCGATAGTCGACGGCCTGAAACTCGCGATGACGATCTGCTGCAGCGCATAGCCCACGTCGGCGATCCCGAAGCTCAATCCACAGCGCGAGCGGTGCTCGATCGGCTGTTTCGCGGACAAAAAGAATCGACCAAGACAATCGCAGTCCTACACCTGCACGATGGCATGACTCTGGAAGAAGTCGCTGGAGAGGTGGGGCTGTCGGTGTCCGGTGTGCGCAAACGGCTGCGCAGCTTGCGCAGCCAATTACACGAACTGGAGGCAGTCTAGTGGCTGATCGAGACCGCATACCCGACTGGCTGCTCGAGCGGGCTCTACTCGATGAGATTCCCGGTGAGCACCGAAACGACGTCGCGCAGCACCTGGCTGGGGATCCAGACACCGCGGTACGGCTAGACGAGCTGCGCGAGTCCAATCGAGAAATCCTCGCCGCAGTGCCACCCGAGCAAGCGGTACAGGAGATCGAACGGCGCCACCGAATCGCCCGCGCGGCCGAGTCCTCTGCCGAATCCAATCGATCTCGCCGCTCGCCGCTGCAGCGATGGATGTTTGCCAGCACCGCTGTGGCCGCGGCCGGTGCGCTGGCTCTCTTCGTATTTGTGAGCGATTCCGGCAAGCACGATAAATCCCCGCCGGGGACAGCGGTGTCAGGCAACACGGTCGGCCCACTCCCGACCCCGACCGAGGACGTCCGGCGCAAGGGCGATCCTGTCCTTATCGGCGATCCTCTCCTCATCCTGCACCGCAAACGCGGCGAATCGATAGAACCGCTCGACCGCAAATCAGTCGCCCAGGTCGGCGATCTGATCCAGATCTCGTACCGTTCGTCCGGCTACCGGCACGGCGTCATCCTATCCATCGACGGCCGCGGCGAAGTCACCTTGCACTATCCCGATACGGAAAATGCGGCCACCCTCCTCGAGGTCAGCGGCAAGGTCAAGCTCAAATATTCCTATGAGCTGGACGATGCTCCGGGGTTCGAGCGATTCTTTTTCATCACATCGCAGCGCCCCGTGGATGTTAACCTGATCATGAGCAGTGCCCGTGAATTAGCCAAAAAAATAAACCCAGAGCCCAAACGAGTACGCACGGCGAGTCTCGACCTCGCCAGTGACATGTACCAGTGGTCGTTCCTTCTCGACAAAGAGGACAACTGATGAGACGTTTTGCTGGAGTGATGGCTTTGGCCGCGATGTTGTGCATGTTCGCTGTGGCCCCCCCTGCAGCGGCGCAAACCATGTCCTCGGTCGATACAGCGCTGCGCCGCTTTGCCCTTATCATCGGTGCCAACGATGGCGGTACCGACCGGGTCAAACTGCACTACGCCCATAGCGACGCCCGCTCCATGGCCAGGGTGGTGCGCGAGCTCGGCGGCGTGGCAGCCACCGACATCGAGTTGTTGCTCGATCCCGATAGCCGCCAGATCAATACCAGGTTTGCCGCGATACAGCGCAAGCTGTCCAAGACCCGTCGCCAGCATCAGCGGATCGAACTGCTGGTCTACTATTCGGGGCATTCCGACGAGCAAGGTCTGCTCCTGTCCGGCAAACGCTACAGCTATCCCGATTTGCGCCAGCAGCTGCGTCGAATGCCGGCCGACGTCAAGATAGCGATTCTCGACTCCTGCGCCTCGGGTGCGTTTACCCGGACCAAGGGTGGGATCAAACGGCCCGCCTTTGTGATCGATGAATCCAGCAAAGTTCGTGGCCACGCGTTTCTGTCGTCCAGCTCAGCCGACGAAGCGGCCCAGGAGTCGGATCGTATCGAGGCCTCGTTCTTCACCCACTATCTGGTTTCGGGGCTGCGCGGTGCAGCCGATAGCAATGGCGACAATCGGGTCACTCTCAGCGAAGCGTATCAATTCGCCTTCAACGAGACAGTGGCGCGTACCCAGGCGACCAAATACGGCCCCCAGCACCCGGCTTACGATATGCATCTGGTCGGAACTGGCGACGTGGTCATGACCGATTTGCGCATGACCAACGCGTCGTTGCATCTAGCCAAAGACATTACCGGTCGGGTGTTCATCCGCGATGCATCGGGGCGCCTGGTCCTCGAGATGCGCAAATCTTCCGGCACTCTGGTGACTATTGGCCTCGGGCCAGAGTCCTACCAGGTGTTTCTCGAACAGGGTGATCGTCTGTTTGGCGCCACGGTTTCGCTCGATAGTGGCCAGCCCGTGACCCTCACCGCAAAGCATTTCCAGGCCATTAGCAGCGAGGCCACCGTGGCTCGCGGTGGAACTATCCCGGGCAGTGATTCCGCACCTGGCAGCCGCAGTGCGAACTACGTACCGCTGACCGTCACGTTTGTACCGGGTGTGTCGACCTCGTTGGGGCGCATCACCACCAACCGAGTGTCGCTCAACCTGCTGGTTGGGGTTGGCGATCGACTCAATGGAATCGAGTTCGGTGGCCTGGTCAACATCCGCAAGGGCGATATCGATGGAATGCAGATCGCCGGCCTGGGTAATTTCGGCGGCGGCAATGTCCGTGCTGCCCAGATAGCTGGCCTGGGCAATATCAACTCCGGCTATGTGAGCGGTATACAGATCGCAGGCATTGGCAACTGGAATGGTAGTCATGTGTCGGGTACTCAGATCGCCGGGATCAGCAATATCAATGGCGGCTATGGCAGAGCAGTCCAGATCGCCGGTATCGGCAACATCAACGCCGGCTATGTCCGCGGTACTCAGATCGCCGGTATCGGCAATTTCAACAGTGATCATGTACACGGTATACAGTTCGCCGGAATCAGCAATTGGAATGGTGGTTTTACCCGTGGCGGTCAAGTTGCTGGTATCGCCAATATCACCGGCGGTGGCCTGCGCGGCTGGCAGATCGCTGGTATCGCGAATGTCGCCCGCGGCAATGTACGCGGTGGGCAAATCGGTGGGATCACCAATGTTGCCAATGGCGATGTCAGTGGCACCCAGATTGGCCTGATCAATATCGGCTCTTATGTCGATGGTCTACAACTCGGACTGATCAATATCGCCAGACGCGTTAGTGGAGTGCAATTCGGACTGGTCAATGTCGCCGAGCAACACGAGGGGATTCCTGTTGGCCTGGTGACCCTGGTGAAAGACGGCCATCGGGCACTCGAAGTATGGTCGAGTGACATTGCCCCTGTGAGTGTCGGATTCAAATTCGGCACGCCGTATTTTTATACACTGGCTGCCATACGCAGCCACGATGACCTCTTCATGGCCGGTCTGGGCCTCGGAGTACATACCCGGCGGGCCGGTTATTATTTCGACGTCGATTTGGCCAACTATGGTATCTTCGATTACAATTTTAGAGAAACCAAGAACGATATGCTCACCGAGCTGCGCGCCATGGTCGGCTTTCCGGTTTTTGATGAGCTCTCGTTGTTTGCCGGTGCCTCGCTGAGTGCAGTCACGGCTTTCGACGGCAAGGGCGGGACCAAACTCACCCCGCTGGAGAGTAACGTGTACGAACGAGACGACGTCGTGGTACGCCTATCACCCGGACTCTTCGCCGGCATATCGTATTGATCCCGAACACTCGAGTGCATGTTCGACGCGACGCCGAGCAAACCAATCGCAGCCCTATCGAGCAGGAGTCAGATCGACTCCCACCTTCAAGCAGCTCTGTAATACTCCGGTTCGATTCGCCTCGGGCAGCTTGCGCATGAACTGTTTTGCAGTGAAAGGCTTGTTTTGTCTGCATGCTGCAATAGCACAAAGCGCTAGCACAGAGCGGTCTCTGTTGATCGCCCCGCGGGCTTTTTTGCAGATTTTGCTTACCTGGGCGAACTGCTCTGTCCGATAGGCAGTACGGATTTCGCCAAAATACTGTGTTGCTGTCCGCGACATCACCCGGTGAGTCCGCTCGTGATCTGGGCTGGTTTTGACAGGGGGAGCGGTCTTGGCCGAGACTTTATCGGCTGGCCTTGGGCTGTTTTTCACAACTGGCGGGGTACGATCTGCTGGCTCAGGTTGGTCCACAGGCCGGCTTTGGTCGCCAGTAGGTTGGGTCTGGTCCTGGCGTTCGCTGGCGAGTTGCACGCGTCCACCGCCGAATTGCACCTGTCCACCGTCGAATTGCACCTGTCCACCGTCGAATTGCACGCCTTGCGGTGCGATCTGGGTAGTCGAACCATCGCCGGATGTGCCGATCGGAATCGACTCTGTGTCGGGTTCGCCGCCGATTTCGCTCAGTACAGCAAACCCGCTGGCCGCGGCGAATAATACCGCCGCAACCCCCAAATACAGCCGCCGTTTTCTCGGCGCGTACGGCGTGGGATAAACCTGATGTGAATTTGGCTTCGCGGTGCCGTCATTCCAGACCCGATTACCGGCAGATGGTTTTTGCCCAGGTACTACTGCCGGCTGCGCAAGCGCAGCTGGTAATTCGGCCGCAGGCGCAGGCGTCGCACTGTGTCGAGGCGTTACCACCTCGAGGAGTGTGGGCCTCTCTGGTCCGGCGGTCGGCCGGAGTGTCTGGATTTTCCCATAGTAAGGCAGAGTGGTCTCGTTCTCCTCTGGCGGCTGCTTTGTTCTCGGTCGGCTTATGCGCGGCAGGGTTGTTTGCTCGTCCTCCGACGTGTTATGCGAGGAAGAGTGGAGTTCAGCGGCGTGGCCGGACTGCGAGGAGGTTTCGCCGGGCGGCAGAGTGGCTCCATTGTTGACAATCTCTGGCAACGTCGGGTTCTCAGCATCGAGCAGTTCGATCAGCTCCTTGCATGACTGCACGCGGTCGCATGGCTGCTTTTCCAAAAGTTGCAGAATCAGCGCTTCGATTTCGAGCGGAACCTCGGGCTTGATTCGCCGCGGCCGCGGTGGCTGTTTGGTCACCTGGGCGCGCATCACATTGATTCCGCCGGTTCCAAATGGTGGGTGACCGCACAGACAGCGAAAGAAAATACAGCCGATCGCGTAGAGGTCGGCGCGCTTATCGACACTGCCAGAGTCACGGCATTGCTCCGGCGCCATATAGGCCGGTGTACCAAAAATTGCCCCCTGCGCAGTAAATACGGAACCGGCGCCCCGGGCGAGCTTGGCCAGGCCAAAGTCGAGGACTTTGACCCGTTCGCCCCCCGTGACATCGGGATCGGGCACGATGAACAAATTCTCGGGTTTTAGATCGCGATGAACGATCCCTTGCTCATGGGCAGCGTCCATCACACCGGCAAGTTGTCGGATCAACAAGGTCGTCGGTTCCAGCCCCAGCGTACCCTTGCGCTCGAGACGCGATTGCAGAGTCTCACCCGGCAGAATTTCCATGACGAGATACGCCCGACCGTCCGGCGCAAAACCAACATCAAATATCTCGACCGTACCAGGATGCTCGATTCGTGCCGCGGCCTGCGCCTCATTAAAAAAGCGCTGGACCATTTCCTTCTGCGCAGACATCTCGGGCAGGAGGAGCTTGACCGCTGCATATCGGTCCATGATCTCGTGCTTGGCGGTCCAAACTTCGGCCATCCCGCCCTCGCCCAGCCGTTCGGTTATCCGATATCGCCCAAATACAAGCCCCTCCATGAGTGTTTCCTAACGAGTCAGCAGTTGATCTTACCGCCCATATCTACCACAGCACGTTACGGTCGGGCCAATCCTGTAATGCGAAAAGTTCAGACCGCACATCGCGCCGGTCATGTATGTCCGGTCCGAACAACGTCTGCTGTCTTGCAATTACTCCGGCCGGTGCAATACCACCGTAGATAAGTATTTAATTTCAAGATATTACCGGAATAGCAAGGGGGCGTACGATTTTCGTCTACAATTGCGGCCATGTGCGTGAAATGAGATGACCATGGCGGGGGTCCTGGTGCCAGGCAGAGCTTGGCACCAGGAGATCATGCCGATACCCCCGGTCGGGGTGCCGGGACGATCGTCGAGACTGCCCGGGATGGTTCCGTATTCTGCACTATATCATATTGGCATTACACGATTTTAATGATTGTAGAAATATGGTGAGCATGATGTCGCTCTATTAATCGATCTCAAAGAGGCAAAATAGAAAAGACAGAATAGAATGACGAAGTTATTTCTGGCTGTATTGGCGACTCGCTTTAGAACGCGGGGTGGCCAAGGCCGCTACCAGCATTCCGGTCTATTTCCACGTGATCACCAACAAGAGAGGAAGAGGCAGAGTCTCGGATGGGCAGATTGCCACTCAGATCGACGTGCTCAACGCCGCCTATGCTGGCCACGGTTTCTCGTTCTATCTGGCCGGCAAGGATGTGACCAAACGGAACAGCTGGCGTCGATCCCATCTTCAATTTCATGGATTACACCGACGATGCCTGTATGGACCATTTCACCAATGGTCAGGGTACGCGCATGAGCGCCATGTTCTCGACATATCGCTGATCTTCACCGGGTTTTGTATCAACAGCGCATTTCGTTCTCTGCGCCGGCTGCCACAGCTAGTGAGGATCTGATAAACCCGGTACAGTGCCCGACCGATATCGAATCGAGATCGCCAGAGAGCTCTTCAAGTTTTCGTGCGCCCACATGACCGTGTTTCCCGATGGTAGCAAGGAGCGCCTACACGGTCATAATTACTACGTTGGTACAGCCATCGAGCTAGCAGACATCTCATTTGCCGAGATGGTCCCATTTGCTCCCATCAAGACGGCCCTCCTGGAATTGTGCCAGAATTGGAAGGAGCACCTGCTTCTGGCCGAGCGCAATCCTCACTTCGAGATTGTCCGGGACCGACAAGGTGAGTTCGAGTTTCGGCTCTGTGGTGAGCGTTATGTGGTTCCCCGCAGTGATGTCATCCTGTTGCCGATCGACAATGTGGCGGTGGAACCACTGGCTCTCCACCTGTGTGACCTGTTGGTCGAACGACTCGATGACGTCGTGCGTGCAGCCCACCTTAAAGGTATTGAAGTCCGCGTGAGCGAAAACCCGGGCCAGGGAGCCGTTTGTTACCGTGAATTGACTGCGGGCTAATCCGGGCTAACCCGGATCATTCACACCGCCGCGTTGGCCGAGGCGCGACCAACGATGAACGGCCCCGATGCGGGTTCACGCTGTACAATCGGAAGAAGGGCATCGGCTTGAGTGCCCGAGACGGCAGCTCAAAGGTGTGCGACGGGCGACCGCGCCGGTGTAGATAAGCGCGGAGCATGCGAAGCAGGGTCGTCTTGCCGCTACCATCAATGCCGGACAGAGTGATCGGCCGTCCGGGAAGGCCGTGAGGTCGCAAAGACAGCTTGAAGGGCTCGACCAGTCGGCGAAACTCGTTGAACTGGTCCATCACAGCGCTCACGAGCGCCAGTCAAGGCCGATATTGGACGCGCGGGCAGAGTGAGTCAGTGCACCCACGCTGATGGCATCGACACCCAGCGCGGCGATATCGGTGACGTCACCTGGTTTGACATCCCCCGATACTTCGACGAACGCGCGGCCGCCGATTGTTTCGAGCGCCGTTTTCATCGACTCCAGGCTGAAGTTGTCGAGCATGATGATATCGGCACCCGCTTTTAATGCCTCGGCGATTTGTTCGAGAGTATCCACCTCGCACTCTATTCGGCAGGTGTGCGGTGCATGGGCGCGTGCCATGGCAATGGCTGGCCCAATGCCGCCCGCTGCAGCAACGTGGTTGTCCTTGATGAGAACCGCCGTCGATAGATCTTCGCGGTGGTTGTAACCGCCCCCGCAGCGCACCGCGTATCGCTGCAGCGCGCGCAATCCGGGGGTTGTCTTGCGCGTATCGGTGATCCGGGTCTTGCTCCCCTCGGGCAGCGCATCGACGTATTGACGGGTAAGGGTCGCGGTTCCGCTGAGCCGCTGGATCAGGTTCAACGCGACTCGCTCTCCGCTGAGGACAGCCGAGGTAGGGCCGCGAACATGGGCTGCCACCTGACCCGGCTCCAGTTTCGTGCCATCGCGAACCTCTGCCTGTACGGATACCTCGGTATCCAGGTGAGCATAGACCGCAGCAAGTATGCTGCCACCACAGAAGACGAGTGACTCTCGGCCGACAAACGATGCATCGCAGATGGCGTCTTTGGGGACACACGCGTTGGTGGTAAGATCGCCTCGGCCGATATCCTCTTCGAGTGCCAGCCGGATTACGCGGTCAACAGCAAGGGTGGGAAGGTGGTACGTATTTGTGGTATCCATGATGGTCGGTCTATCGGTATCGATGTTCTAGCAACTGGTCGATCTTTGGTCTAATTGCGGCGAATGTATCCTTGAGGTTCGTTCCTGTCGATATTTGCAGGCCTCGATTGACCCTGGCCATCGTCGCCCGGTGGCACCACGACACCCAGTGTCGTTTCTTGAGATCGCCCAGGTCGCCAGTGCAGCCCAGTTGGGATCTCCACAGTTACCATCCGAAATTTACAATATACTTTCGATACAAGGAGTCATACTTTTCAGGAGCAATTATTTTTTGGTTGATGGCTAACAATTGACAAGGAGCGTAGTTTTTATTTTTCCAACAATGGGAAATTAAAACCTCTCCTACTTTTTTGTCATAATGTGCAACGACAATATCAGGATTAGTAAATTGCTTTTTTCTTACCCCTTTGACAAACCCCTGAAAAGTCCGACACTCAGTGTACTTTTTACCATCTAACCGATAAATATAGACCCTATTACCGCCCGAACCCGCGTAGTGCGTGCTACTGGTTTCAATTGCTACCACATCGAAGCTATGCCCACTGCCGGCTAGCTTGATTATTCGATACTCTCTCGAGTCACAATAATCGTATTCAATGTTATCTTCTCCGTGAATTAAACTCAATTCATCTACACATAGCCCCAGTTCCATCAGCAATTCTGTTTCTGGTCCCGAAAGTCGAGGAAAATTATCTGTCAATGCCTTGTATATCGTCTCGGGACTTGTTGCAGTATTCTCAGGTGCTGCATTACTGGAGCATGAAATAACACAAAGCGCGATGACGCAATAGAGCGATGCAATGTCACCTGATCTGCGTACCACGGCACGATACTGTGTTGGATGCTTACGTACTTCGTGCACACTCCGCGGGATTCCTCGCATCCACCTCGTCTGGCTTGTGTTGCACGAACGAGGTGAGACTGTAGAGTTTGGTTTCATCACAGCAAGTGCCCCGTGGTTACCAGACTACCCATCACAAGCTATACCCAGAGCATAGTATTCGACGTCGGGCGCGAGTCGCAACGGTCGCTCCGAGCGCCTTCGAACTCTCACCACCTGACCGTGACATGCTCCGCTGTATCGCGTGACCGCGATGGCGATTTCATCGGCGCTGTGCTGGCACATAGAGCGCGGGCAGCGAGGACGGCGATCGGGCAATTTCTCGCGCCACACCAAAAGGTAGGAAAATCTGAGGAGGGTGCAATGGACCTGGCTGTCAGGGTTCGGGAGCGGACTAGCCCGGGCTGGCTAGCCGACCAGCCACCAAATCGCAGTAGCCCGCAGCGAGCGCTGGGGACAACTGTCCCCCCTCTGACCGGACTCACAGACCACAGCAAGTTTACAGCGAGACTCAAGCCACTTGCCGATTTCCCTGGAATTGCCGGGAACTGGTAGGGTTGATGAGCATATCTACCGATTGTGTGGAATAATGTGGGGAGACTGTTGTTTTTAACGCTAGAATAACAGGGAGCTGGCCCAGCCAGACTGTTTCGAAGTCCCTGGATTCCGCCACATGGGAACCCGATGCCCCGACAGGATCCGAAAAATACGAAAGCCTCCGGTCCCGATCCGGAGGCCTTCATCATCCAACTCCACAGAAAGTCTAATAATTAAGAGTAGCTAGTTTAAGTTAATGAGATTTAATAGAAAAATGGTAAGGCCAATTACTGCCTGGGTAATTATTGAGCAAGTGAATTCTAACTAGTTGGAAGCGCAGACTAACTACCGAGTAAGACTGAGAAGCGAATCTAACGTCCTTCCTAATTAGCAACCTCCAGGCCAAACCCGAAAACCCACGCGATCTCTTGTGTTTCTGGACTAGCCATGCTACCGACGGGCTGCACTGACTGCTTTTACGCGGAGGGATCAGGACATCTTTGTCACCCCTCGGTGGTCAATAGCCCTCAGTAGAGGCCCAACCTTAGCGAAATGAATGCTTGAAAACGTCTTGGTCGTGAACGCCGAGGGGCCGGAGACGCGTGTGGGCGTCATCCAAGGTGGGGTATTATGGGAGTACTTCCTGGAGTCCAAACGCGACCGGGGAATTGTTGGCAACATTTATCGTGGCCGCGTTACCCGCGTCCTTCCCGGCATGCAAGCGGCCTTTGTCGACCTGGGGCCGACAGTAGAGCGAGCAGCATTTCTCTATGTGGCGGACGTGTTGGGAGCAGCGGATGAGCGCAAGTTGTTCAACGGAGCCGATGCCGACGGAGACGATGCTCCCGAGGGGACTGCGGCTCGTATCGCCCGGTCGCGCAAGCGCGCAGCAGAGCGCAAGATCGAGGACCTTTTGAAGCCCAATCAACAGGTCCTTGTTCAGATTGTCAAGGATCCCATCGGGCTCAAGGGGGCACGAGTAACTGGCTATCTATCGCTGCCCGGTCGCTACAGTGTGTTCATGCCGGCGGTCGATCACGTTGGGGTATCCCGGCGTATCTCGTCGGAGTCGGAGCGGCGCCGTCTCAAGAAGCTGGTCCGAGAGATGCGTGGCAAGTCCGGTGGCTTCATCGTGCGCACAGCTGCAGAGGGAGCCAGCGACGGCGAAATTCGCGACGACCTGGCATTTTTGCTCCGATTGTGGGCCGAGATCGGGCGCCGCGAAAAGGCCATGAAAGGCCCCGGGCTGGTCTACGCCGACCTCGACCTGGTGCTTCGCACCGTTCGGGACCTTCTCAGTGAGGACACCAAGAGCATCTTTATCGACGATAGAGAGCAGTACGAACGGGTGCGCAAGTTTACCAGCGCATTTTTGCCGAGCGCGACAGAGCGCATCAAGCTCTACAGTGGTCGACAGCCTATCTTCGACCACTACGGTATCGAGGCCGAACTGCGCACTGCGCTGTCGCGCCGTGTCGAGCTCAAATCGGGCGGATCTCTGGTCATCGATCAGGGCGAGGCATTGACTGCTATCGACGTCAACACCGGCAGCTTTGTCGGCAAGACCGACCTAGAGGAAACGGTGACCAAGAACAATCTCGAGGCGTGCAAGGAGGTGGCGCGGCAGCTGCGCTTGCGCAATATCGGCGGCATCATCGTCATCGACTTTGTCGACATGGATAAAGACTCCAACCGCAAGAAGGTGTGGGATGCTCTTCAGACGGCGCTGGCCAGCGATCGCTCGCGGTGCAATCTGACTAAGATCAGTGAACTCGGTCTGGTCGAAATGACCCGCAAGCGCACCCGCGAGTCGCTACACCAGCTTCTCACCGAGACCTGTCCGGCGTGTGATGGCAGGGGCGTCGTCAAATCCACCACTACGGTGGCTAACGAAGTCTTGCGCGAGATTCGCCGGCTCGGCAATCTGGTCGAGGCCGATGTCATTCAGGTCGAGTGCGCTCCACGTGTTGCCGATCTGATCCGCAAATTTGACCGAGAGTACATCGACGAACTCGAAAAGAAGTTCCACAAAAAAGTAGATATTACCGGAGTCAAGGGATACAAGCCCGATCACTACAAGGTCATGGGTCGCGGTAGCGGTGGCAGTAGTAGCAAGGGTCGATCCCGACAGGGCCGTTCGCAGCGAAAGCGCAACGGCGGCAAGAAAAAAGCTACCGATACAACGCCAGCACAGCGTGGTGACTAGGAGAATCGCACTGTGAGTATCACCCGCCGGATCATTGATGGCGCGCGCACGGGGATAAACTCGGTCATCGACAAGATCGCCGCCGATGATACGCCGCTATCACACGTCGACGAACTGGCCCTGCAGCGCGAGCTCGACCGCCGTGTCGCGGCGCACAAGGCCAATCCAACCAGTGCGCGGGACAATCCGCGAGCGCGTCTGGCCAGTGCCGCGCCCGACGCGAAGCAACGCCGGGTCAAACTCGCCGAGGAACGTGCGGCGCGAATTCGCGCCGTACGGGACAAGCGGGCCCGTGAGGCCGAGAAAGAGCAGGAAGATGCTTTCCGCCGGGTCAAGGAGCAGGCGCGGCGCACTGCCGAGTCGGCGCGCCGGCAGTCACGACCCTCGGGAGGCGGCCGCCGGAAGGCCAGCGGGTTTCCGTTTCAGCGTCAGGACGAGAAGATCGCCGAGTACTACAAGGTGCTCAACTTGCCCTACGGGGCCAGTTTTGACGAGGTCAAGGCGTCGTATCGCAAGCTGATGCGCAAGTATCATCCGGATCGTCACGTCGGCACCCCCAAGAAGCAAAAGGCCGCCACCGAACTCTCCATGCGAGTCACTCAGGCCTATAACGAGCTCGAGCAGTATCTGAAGAACAAGTAACCCTACTTGATTAGGAATGTTTCAGTGCCAGAATGAGCGAGGATGGCCAGCTGCAAGGCGTTTCGAGAACCGGAGCGCAGTTTATTGAAATAAATGAGCGCCGGAAGCGCAGAAACAACACCGCAGATGGCCACCGCAGCCATTCTGGTGCGAAACAGGCCTAATCAAGTAGGGTAAGCACGAGTCGAAAAGTACCGGCAGGAAGGGCTATTGGCGGTCCGTTCAGAAACGGGTAATTTGAAGTCATGGCAACAGACTTCGCCAGATACGACGCCCGACACTACGAGACGCTCTCGGTGGCCGATGGATATCGGGCATGGTCTCACCTCTACGACACGCAACTAGACGGCAACCTCGACATCGTGCTGCTCGACCGCATCAATAGCGTGGATTGGAGCAGGGTGGGAGAAGCGGTCGATCTCGCCTGTGGAACCGGCCGAATCGGAGCCTGGCTGGCAGAGCATGGCGTGACCGTCATCGACGGAGTCGACATGACACCCGAGATGATGGCCCGGGCCGAGGCCAAGGGGGTGTATCGCCGTTTGCTCCGCGAGGACATTCGAGCGACGTCGCTGCCTGGCGCGTGCGCCGACCTGGTCGTCAACTGCCTGTCCATCGGGCATATCCCGGATCTGCATCGAGCCTATGGAGAAGTCGATCGCCTGCTGCGGCCGCGCGGCCATTTCGTGCTGGTCGGATATCATCCGTTTTTCTTGATCTCCGGCATACCCACCCATTTCAAGGACGAAACCGGCTGCAACAAAGCGATCCAGAACTACGTCCATTTTTTCAGCGATCACGTGACCGCCGCCGTGCAAAATAGCTGGCTCCTGGCCGAGATGCACGAGCGAATCGTCGATACCGTGTGGGTGCAGCGCGATCCGCCGTGGCGGCGTCATATCGACAAGCCGGTCAGCTTTGCCATGGTGTGGCAGAAGCCAAGGTCAAGGCTGGTTTGATACGAGGCTTGCCTTTGGTTCGGCACTGCATTGCCGGGCAAAGGCGGCGTGGCCGTCGTCGGCACCGTAGAGGACTAGGACGTCTTCTGTATTGAGTACGAGATCACTCGACGGCTGGTGGATATAGGTTCCGCTGCTCTGTTTGATTCCAATGGGCAGCAAGCCCGAATCGCCGAGGCCGATCTCGTCCAGGTGTTTGCCGGCCAGGCAGGTTTCGCGGTCGACTCGATGCTCGGCCACACTGTAGCCGTTGACGACCTGCAAGCGGGTAATCGGTCGTTTGTCTTTGAGACTGGTCACTCGGCGTAAGAGCTTTTCCATGGTGACGCACATGATGCGATCGGAGAGCGGATTGAGAATCACAATCCACAAAACCAAAAGGACACCCACTAACCACACGATCTGCTCGAAATACGCACCCATCGCGGCCTCGACGTTGACGAAAGACAGAATGAGCGCCGCCATCACGCTGACCAGACCCAGATTGCCGACAATCATGAGGACCCCGACGATGCGCCGGCGCACCGGGTAATTGACGATCGCCTCGGATTCCGCAGTGGTGAAACCGGCGCCGGTAAACGCCGAGCGCGCCTGAAAGCGGGCTACTTCATCGGGCAGTCCGGTGATGCGAAGGGCGACTGATGCAACCCGTATGAAAAGAATTGAAAGGGTAAGGATCACGAGCAAGGAGAGGGCTGCACCCATGACCGGAGTACAGCGACCCATGCCCGGGATGTCAAGGATTTGCCTGTCCGCGGTATTCAGCACCGGGGCGCCTGGCAACTTCTATCGATGATCTGGCCGGGTGGTGTCTGCAGCACAGAGCTCGTGCGACAGCGGTACCGCGGCAACAATGCGTTCCTGGAAGCCATGACTCTGACGGTCGATCCCTGATCGACCTGCACACACTGACAGAGTCGCGCCGGCAATGGTCGCTCGCGTGATCGCATGACTGCTGACGCGGTGGCCTCGACCGGGCTCGCCGGTCAGTCATCGTGACGGATGGTCTCTGGCTCGCTGCCTGGTAACACCTCGCAGCCGTCTGATCCATGCGAGAGCCAAGCTCGAAAATTGGACCGGGCCAGAGGGGCGCGGCTCGCAGCTGGCGAGGCGCGAACGAGGAGCCCGCGGAGCATACCGGGGCACCCTGTGGCGAAAGTGCCCGGGCACGGCGACCGGTGCAATCGTCATAACTCTACGATCTGTACCCAACTGATATCGAGTTGGGTAGTGGGAGTCGGTCACACGAAGATGCTTGTGATAATTCTCCATCGTATTCCCCGTTTTTCCTGTCGTCGTCTTATGTCCTGTTGGTCCGGCGCCCGGGTGATTGCTCGGCCGCCGAGCTTGCGAGTTGCAGCGCTCTCGCGTTCTTCTGTTGCGATCACGCTCCGGCGGTCGGGAGCTGTGACAATTTTTTTTGCGCTGCGACCCATTGGGGCGCGGGCGGTGGTTGCCCCTTGACAATGCGAGCTGGGATGACAACGCATAGAAGACTGATGCGAAACTCGAGAACTGTCTCCAAGCTGCTCATTCCCCTGACCCTGGCCGCGCTGTTGCCGGCCGGCCAACGCACAGCTGCTCAGTCATCGAGCGGCGCTGGTGGATCGGTCGACGCCGATCGTCTCGAAAGCGCTGTCGGGCAGCCTGACGAGGAGCGAGCGTCGCAGACATACGGTGAGTTTTTGACCGAGATGGCCAAAAGAGCGGCTTTTCGCGCCGCTGGAAATCGCGGTTCTGATCACGTTATGGAGGCCATCTCGGATCTAGCGGCTCGCTGGCTCGAGATGCCGGGGGGAGCGACGCGCGTGTGGGATCAGTACCCGCGCTCGCCCCAATCGGTGCAAAAAGCGGTGCGCAACGCGCAGCGGAGCCTCATGCGCAAAGAGCGCCGCCACGAGCGCATTGCTGCGGCAGCGCCTGGACCTGGCGCGGTCGAGCCGACCCAGCAGAGCGCCGCAGAGTTACAAGAACTCCTGCAGGCAGTCGATGCTCGCGATCGCGAAATACTTTTGTCCAGTGCTCAGGGCATGAACGCACGCGAGATCGGCGAGCGACATGGAATCTCCCACGCCGCGGCCCGGCAAAGACTGCTTCGCGCCCGCAAACAGCTGCCGCGCACGGCCTGACCTGGCAAATCGCCGGTCTTGTTTCTACGGTCTATTGCGGATCGACAATGAGCACACCGGCGGTGTTGTCTCCGTATAGCTGCTCGACCATCGCCGCTCGGCGGGTGAGCACGGTGCGCTGGTTGATATAGCCCTTGTCGGTGATCTCGCCGCTGTCGATCGATGGCGGCTCGGCCAGAAGAATGAGTCGCGCGACGCGCGTGCTGCTGTGCGGGTGGTCTCGATTGTACGCCTGCAGCCCGGCAATGACACGGCGGCGCACTTGTGGACGACGGACGAGTTCGGCGAGCGTCGTTTCATTGCCAGCGTCCAGGCATAGTGATCGACATCCGGCCGGACTGGGAAAGACCAGAAGACCGATCTCGTCGCGATCGTGTCCAGTGATCACAGCATCTTGAATGGCTGGCGCACCAGCGGTGATGACAGCCACACGCAACCGACCGACGTCTACCCAGGTGCCACTCGACAGCTTAAAATTCTCACTGATCCGCCCGTCAAAGACCACACCCTGCTCGGGTCGGTCACGATCGGCCAGGCAGCCGGCATCGCCCATACGCAAAAACCCATCGCGGTCTACCGGCAGCCGCTCATCATCCCGGGGCCGCCAGTAGCCTGGAGTTACGTTGGGGCCGCGGACACGCAGCTCGAGCTTATCGTGGCTGGGCGCGAGCTTGATTTCACAGCCGGGTGCGGGTGTTCCTATCACTCCTGCGCGCTCGATCGGATAGTACACCATGGTAGCCATCGGCGCAGTTTCGGTCGCCCCCCACGCGCTGAGCATCAATGTTCGCTCACCGCGGACAGCAAGTGATAGCGCCTCAAGGCGCTGCCACGAACTCTGCGACAGAGCAGCGCCAGCGTAGAAGATGGCGTCCAGCCGGGCAAAGAAAGTCTCGCACAGCGCGTTATCATTCTCCAGAAAATGCAAAAGAACATCGAATCCTCGCGGCACATTAAAATAAATTGTCGGGCTCACTTCGCGCAGATTCGCCACTGTCTCGGCAATTGCGCCGGGCAGCGGCTTGCCGGCGTCGATGTACAGTGTGCCGCCGTTGCGCAGGATGAGGTTAAAATTGTGGTTGGCTCCAAAAGTGTGACTCCACGGCAGCCAATCCACCAACATTGGCGGGCGATCCTCGACAAATGGCCAGCACTGCGCGATCGCCTGCTGGTTGCTGCACAACATACGTTGTGTATTGATGACTCCTTTGGGCATCCCTGTAGATCCCGATGTGAACAGAATTTTGGCTACTGATTCGGGTCCCACCTCGGTAAATGCCCGTTCGACATCGGGGCCGGGGGTGGCCGCAACCAGATCGGCGAGAGGAGTAATTCGATCGATCCACGGAGAATCTGAACGGGTATCTTGCCCGGTCTGTTCGGGATTACTGGCGACGATCTGCACATCGCACAGGACCTCGTGCAAATCTCGATAGACTGAGTCCAGTGCAGGGGCGAACGGATCGACTGCTTCGACGTAGATCAAACCCGGTGCAAGTCGATCGAGTACGTAACGAAGGCGGCTGAAATCTCCAGACATCAGTGAGTATGCGGGCGAGATCGCAGCGACCGGTACGCCGGCCTGCATTGCACCCAGCGCGATCAGGGCGTGATCGATACTGTTCCCGGATAGGATGGCCAGTGGGCGTTGTGGTCCCAGTCCTCTGGCCAAGAGCGATCCGGCAATCGCGTTGGCGGCACGAGCCGCTGCCGCGAAGCTGACCCGTCGCCAGTCGTCTGACCGCTCGAATAGCCGGCCGCCCGGCCGCTCCGCCCGGCGAGAACTGCGCTTCGCATTCCTGGCTGGGACGTCCGGTGGATCGGATAGCCGATGGCCCGGCCGGGCAGGGCGTTCGGCCAAAAATGTTCTATCGGGTGCCTTGTCTGCCCAATGCCTTAACCAGTGACCGAGGTGACGCGGGTACTCCAAAAGCTGGATTGGGTTGCGCAAGATCATGCCACCATCGGCAAGCGGAACGACTGAAACCTCGACAGAGGCAAGGCGCGGCAGCCTGAATGTAGACATCAAAACCTCCGGTGGATAGAGTAGCGGCGGGCCTAGCCATCCGGAAGTAAACTTTCCCCGCAACTAATCCGGGGAGCAGTAATTGATCAATGCAGAGGATCAGATCGCCGGAGCAAACGCAAAAGAGTTTGCATTGCATCGCTGGTGGTAAAAACACCGACTAGCTCCATTCCATCCCCGTCGCCCAGCTCAGCAGTAGTCACCGACGGCGTGACCGCGTTTCCCTGTCCGGACTGAAATGTCCCCATGACAATGGCAGAGCCGATTTTGTGCTCGATCATGTATTCGAGCACCCTGTCTAGCGGCTCCTCGGCTACCACGATGAACGGCTCGGGGGTCATGGCATCAGCGATCGGCACGCTATGCAACTCGACATTCTTGAGAGTTTCGATGAGATGGAGGTCGTCCATTGAAACCACCCCCACGAGTTTTCCACCGTCCACCACTGGTAGATGGCGAATGGCGTGAGTACGCATGAGCTGGTGGGCCGCAGCAAGGGGTTGGTCGCTGGCGACGGTGTGCGGGTTGGACGTCATACACTCGGAAACGGGGGGAACCGATCGATTCATTCGTTCTTCTCCGCGCAAAGAAGGCCGATCAAGTGAATCATATCGCTTGTATATGCAAGCGCATTGCCAAATAGGCGGTGCTGATCATGGACAAAATCCCGTAATAGTGGCATGAGAAACGCGAATTTCGTGCGCCTGCCCGGATCAGGTCGTGCAGGTTCTGCACCGCAGGCGAATTCCGTAGTGTCCCGGACGAGCCGAGCATCGCACGGTAATATGATCTGTGCTGGCCGGACGTTCCGGCAAGGGATACGAAGCGGAGTGCTTGCAGAGTGGAACGGCGGGCTATTCGAGCGACCCTGGGAAGTACGACAATGGAGGCTACTCGTTCATTTTTTGGCCAATCGAGTGGCTACATGCTGTAGTCGGCTCCGCTGTTCGTCGGTTCGAGCCCAACGCAGAGAGGTTGAGCTGACCTCGTTGAGCATGCACGGGTATAGCTTGTAGTAATTGGGATCGATGCCGACCAACTCGTTTGCTGACTCACGGCTGTCAAAGACACCCATGATACGCCCGTCACCCTGAGTATCGATCACGACGTAGAGTTGCATGCTCGCGAAGATCCTGTGTGTGCCAGCACGATAACGGACAGTCTGCCACATTCGGCGGGCAAAGCACGGCCGTAACGCGAGACTATGGCTCTCGGGTTTCGAGCGCGGTATTCGAGGTAGGCAGCATCGCTCGTTTCAGAGCACGTACCGCGAGATGACCGGGGGGCACCGCGTCGGATACTGTGAGAATCGAGGCTAGAATAACTCTGAGAATGAGAAGCTAGAATAACTCTGAGAATGAGAGGCTAGAATAACCCGGGCAAGCGAGAGCGACAGGGACCTGACAAAGAGCAAGAAGTAAGCAACTAATGAGGCTACATATCGAGCAGGGTTCAGTAGCGAGCACTGTAGTTCTGAAAAACTTCGGTCGGCACGAGTGCCTGGCAATAGATGGCCACGAGATGGATCGTGCCGCGCCACGGTCGGTTTTCGCTCGGCTCATTTCCAAATGCGAGCTGGTACCCCATGTCCCAATTACTGAGGTCACCGGGTACTTCGTCCTCTCCTGCCTGCTGGCCATTGACGTAGAGATACGCTTTGTCGTCCAGACCGTTCCTCGTATAGACCACATGAACCGGATTGAGAATGTCCTCAAACGTGGCCTCTTCGGTCAGCGTGGCCTTGCCTTCCGGTTCAGTGGACGACGTACGCAGTCTCGCCTCGATCTTCTGGCCCTGCTGGCCGATCATGAAATTGGCTTCGTTGTTGTCTTTCGAGTACGTCACAATACGCGCTGGCCCCTCCTGCACAACCGACCAGGGCGTCACCCACGCTTCGAGCGTGATGGCATTGTTGGGCATGCAGCTGGTCCCGATCGGGGCAGCAGCAAGTTCAGTCGCGAACAAGAGCGTCGGTGAAGTAATGTTGATTCCGCCACCCGGAACCCAGCTGACAGCATCCGGGTTTTTGATTTGCAGGAGCGTGGTACTGGTCGGGGTAGCTGTATCGTTGACCAGCGCACCGCGTCCCTCTTGAAAGAGGAACAGAGACTGCAACCCCCTAGTAACGCGATTCACGCCGTCCAGCGGGTCGGGTTGGTTGGGATTGCTATCTGCTGGATCGGTTCTTACTCCGCTAACATTGCAAGCTACCAGGCCAAGTAGAAACGCGAGAATCGAATAACGTGCAAACTTCATAGTAATCTTCCTGACTCTGCTATGGGTCCGTGATCAGTCCAATCAAGCACTAACCGTGCCACTGAATTACATGAATAAAGATCAACTGCTTGTCGGAGATCACCCGACCGACCCTCGGGCTTGTAGTCCCTGGCCCAGGGGGCGATTGCCCACAGGCGGGAACTGTATTCCCTGTATGACATGTCGTATTAAACAGGATATGTCGTCTAAATACGCATAGATTCACCCTACTTGCGAGGGCGCGTAAAACTCTGGCTTGAGACCAAATAGTTGTGAGGGGTTTCAGGTTAGTCGAGGTCGAGACGGCCACCAACTGTATTGGGTGGTTCCTGGCTGAGCGCGTAGACTGCGGCTCCTGTACTGGCAGCCAGGACACCGCCGATGGTCGCCCACACCCACCACTTGCGATACCAGGGGACGGGGCGACGATAAGCCAGAGCGAGTATTGGCCAGCGCTGGCGATGAGGTGATGAAGGTCGCTGCGCGCAGGCATCCCTGGCCAGTCGCGAGAGGGCAGTGGCATCGCGGGAGCAACGCCTGGCCGCTCGCGAAGCGACACTCGCCGAGCGCGAACAAAAGCAGGCCCTCCGCGAGCGCCAAACCTGCGCCCCGGGACCGCCGACGATCATCCAGGCGGCACCGGCCAGGGGTTCCAGATACACTAGACGAGATGTCGCACCTCTACTCAAGCGCGCCCGCCGCTGCATGAGCGGGAGCGGTATCTTGCCCACCGATCTGCCGCCCGCAGCGCGCCCGCAACGATGTGGACCCACCGTTCCGCAAAGCCACTGCCCAATGCGGCGATGGCCAATTCGCTGCGGCAAATCGCCAGCTAAACGCGATCTACTCGCTGATCAACCGCGGCCGCTAGCGATACAACTGTACCCGACCGAACGATGTAAACATACCTGACCGGACGATGTGGACCGCGTGATCGAACACTCAAAAACTAAATAGATCATTGTTTTACTTCCCTGTAGAGACAAATCTCGGCCAATAGCCGGGGCCGATTGTTGATTGAATTTCGTCGTCGAAGTTCCTACATTTGATATGGTTCTGGAAGGGAGTTTTGTATCTGATCCATTGGGGTCGAAAATGAGTAATCACAATCTGCGTGTATACGATTCGATGTTGGGATTGTTGTCGAACGCCGACAACCCTACCCCACTTGTCAAGCTCAACCGTGTCGTGCCATTCCAGCACGCCGCTGTCTATGCCAAGCTCGAGTGGTATAATCCATTTGGTGCTATCAAGGACCGGGTCGCGGCCAATTTGATCACGGATGCGGAGGAAAGGGGAACCATTGGCGAGATCCGCAAGCTCGTCGAGCCCACGTCGGGCAATACCGGCATGGGGTTGGCCATGATGTCCAACGCCAAGGGCTATTCGTTAACGACGACGTTATCAGCCGAGATTCCGGCCGAAAAGAAGAGTGTGCTGCGTTTTTTCGGGTGCGACGTGATCGAGCTCGATGACGATCTTGGCCCGGCGCCAGGGGCGCCGGAGGGCGCGATGGCACTTGCCGCCGACATGGCCAGCAAGCCGAATTTTCACCAGCTCAACCAGTATGTCAATCCGGCCAATCCCGATGCGCATTTCAAGACGACCGGCCCGGAGATCTGGCGGCAGACTCAGGGCAATGTAACCCACTTTGTTGCCGGCCTGGGCACCTGTGGGACGATTACGGGGACTGGACGGTTCCTCAAGAGTCAGAACTCGTCGGTCAAGGTTCTCGGTGTTCATCCCAGCGAGGGGCACGATATTCCCGGTGTACGCAGCCTGCGCCAGCTCCAGCTGACCGTCTTTTTCTTGCCCGATGAGTACGATGGCATGTTGGAGGTCGGCAATGAAGAGGCGTTCGAACTCACCCGGCGCCTCAATCAAGAGGAGAGTATCGTTGCAGGTCCGAGTTCGGGAATGGCCCTGGCCGGGGCGTTGAAACTCGTGCCGGACGAGCCGGGTATCGTCGCGGTGGTCATTTTTCCAGACAATATTTTCAAGTACGCAACATCGGTACAGAAGCACCTACCGGAGCTTTTTCCCGGAGCGTCCAACGGTGCCAGCGAGATCGGCGGTACCGCCGGAAAGGTACTCGGCAACGTGGTCGAGTTCGCGCGGAGGTCCTCGGACGCCATCGATTGCGGCGAGGTGGAAGATCTTTTGGACGAGGCAGATCCGGTCATCATCGACGTACGCTCACCGGCGCAATACGGCGAAGAGCGGGCAGAAAACGCCATCAACATCCCCTTGGATGAGCTGTCGGCCGACTCTCCGGGTCTGCCCGAGGACAAAGAGCATACCATCATCGCAGTCTGTGCCGTGGGAAAGAACTCGCTCTACGCCATGCTACTGCTCAAGTCGCTGGGCTACCGGAACGTGAAGAGCGTCCAGGGTGGCATGCAGTCATGGCAGGCAGAAGGACTCCCGATGGAGTACTAGTCCTGAAGTAAGCGAACTCTCCGGCCAGGCCAGTTGTCGAGGCTATTTCAGATCGGTTGGTGTGTATTGGAGTTACGCAATTTGGTGAGTTGGCTCCAGGTTGGTTAACGTCTCGGGCTGCAGTTTCTTGATATCCCGCTGCATGGACGATCTTTTGGGCAGTTCAGTGCAATCAAATTGCTTCCGCAATCCTCCCGCGGAGCGATTCTGACCGACCGTGCCCGGATCTACCTCGGCCGCACTCCTGACATGGGCAAGCTCGGGGTGCCGTTCAGCTGGTCAAGAAGTTCGACAACTCCGGCCGCAATCTGCGCTCGCCATTCGACCCCGATGCTGGAACTGGCCACAAGGGGGTGGGCTACAACGTTCGTAAATGAGTCGGCAGAGATAATCACGGATTGCGAAGTTGTTCCGCCGCGGTGCGGGTGCGATCTGCCCTAGCTCCGGCGCAACTGCTCCAATGCCTGCATTTCGGTTTCTCGTCGACACACAGTACAGTCGCCCCCGGCGGCGGAGATAAGTAGATCTCACAGATCTCGGTCACTTTTCGTCGAAACTGCGGGTCTGGGCTGTGCAGCTATAGACGCATCCGGTGCGGCCTGTCCGCATCATCGAGAATGCGGATCATAGTCCCACCCGCGAGGCAAGGTCTGACGTATAGTAACTGGTACGTTATTTATGGAACGTTGTACTAGTATCATGGGCGCAGTGCAGAACGAGGTATGCCCTGGCCCGTTATGCCAGTGATGTCATGTGCGCCAAACGACGCCTGAATGCGGTCGACCGTGGAATTTTCTGTGCATTTGCGGTCCACCGATCTGCAGGGTCCATGGCTATCCGGTCGTCCCCCGACAGGTGGCAACAGCCGGCCTATTATGGATTGGCGCCTCGCCTCCCCGGCTATCACAACCGCGAGCATTGCTCCGTTCCGGAGCCTGAAGGAATCATACCATGAAGCGAAAAAATAGCATTTTTGTAGTCGCCTTGCTAGTCGGCTGGGCCGGGTTGTGCCCGCTGTCGGCCGAGGCCGAGCCAACGCGCATTACGGTGCGCGTGATCGCCAAGGGGGCCAAGTTTATCGGCAGCAGCATGGGCGGCGTGGCAATTGTCGTTCGCGACGTCGATACGGACGCTATTCTGGCCCAGGGAGTTGTCCGGGGCAGTACCGGCGACACCGACGTTATCATGACCGCGGGCAAGCGCGGCACGCCGCTGTCCACGCCCGGGGCGGCCGCGTTCACGGCCACGCTCGATCTCGACGAGCCGCGTCGGGTCGACATCATCGCGTACGGGCCCAGGGGCCAGCTCCAGGGTGCGGCGCGGGCTTCGGTCACCCATTGGCTGGTGCCCGGCCGTCACGTTACCGGCGGCGACGGCGTGGTGCTCGAATTGCCCGGTTTTATCGTTGACGTCCTCGAGCCCGGGGCGCATACGTTCGTCGCCCGCTCCGCCGGCAAGGTACGCATTGATGCCAGCATCACCATGATGTGTGGCTGTTCAATTGCGCCTGGTGGCCTGTGGAACGCCGACGAGTTTACCATCATGGCGCAGGTAAAGCGCAACGGCAAGCTGGTCCGCGAGCAGGCCATGAAATACGCTGGCCGTTTCAATCGCTTTACCACCGACGTCGATGCCAGAAGGCCCGGCACCTACCACGTCCTCGTCTATGCCTACGACGGCAAGAACGGCAACACAGGGGTCGACGCCACCACCTTTGTCGTCAAGTGAGGCGCGTTATCGGCGCAACTCGTCGCACAGCAGCGCTGCGCCCGGCCCCGAGGTTGACTCGGTCGCTCTGGCGCCTCTCGCTGTGTCCGCTCCAGAGGACATCATGACTTGGCTTGCCGCGCCAGGTACCCAGCGATATGATGGCCTGGAAAGGCCGGGCGGTGAGCTTTCTGCGCTACTTGGATTTCGAGCTGAAGATCGCCAGGAGCGGCGATAACCTTGTCTTCTGCCTTTGTCACGTTGTTCTCGGTGATAGTCAAGGTCGTGGTAACAACCCGACCATCGGGGTGAGTGTAGGGAATCTCGACGACTGCGTTGATGGTTCTGTCGGCGTTTTGTGTCACTCTCACAACTTTTTGAGCGCCGCGAACGGTTCCATTGACCTCGTTCTCGGCCGCGATGCCCTTGCCATGAGCGCCACTGCTTTCGCCGCCGTAACCCGTGCCCTTGACCTGTTTATGATATTGCTCGACCAATTCGTCTTGGGTAGCTCGCCAAAACACCTGGGAAAGATTACCTGTACAGTGGCTAAATCCAGCTCCAGACCCACGGATGCCTATATGGTCGATTCACATACGCGGTGGCGCACAATGCACGCTGTGCAACACTCGCATTTTGTACGTACCGAACTCGAGACCTCAATGTTGCGTGAGTTCCGAAAAAACTCAGCCGAATCAACCCGGTCGGAATTTCGGGAATTTCGGACTCAGCCCGGGTCGGAATTTCGGGGCAGGCGAATAGTGAAGCAGGACCCTGTGCCGGCTTGCGAGGCCACCGTGATCGTACCGTGGTGCTCGTTGATGATTTCCTGAACCAAAGAGAGCCCGAGCCCAGTACCTTCCTCGACATCCTTGGTCGTGAAGAACGGCTCGAAGATTTTCAGCCTGACCTCCTCGCTCATCCCGACTCCGTTGTCGCGAATCGCGATCTCGACCCGTCCATCTCCGGTTGGCTTGGTGCTCACCGCGATCTGACCGCCCTCTTTCGGGATGGCGTGGGCCGCGTTGACGAGCAGGTTGACCACAGCTTGGGTCAAACGCCCGGGTATGCCCAGCACATAGCTATCGCCACGATGCGACACATCTACCGTGGCTTTTTGCCGGATCTCACTGGCGGCAAGCTTGAGCGCTGTATCGACGACGTCTTTGACCCCGATCCGGCGCTGATCGCTGTTGTAGGCGTTGATCGCCGCGGCCTTGCGTACACTCGACACGATGCTCATCAGCTGTTCCGCGGCCTGTATGGCCTGTTCGAGCGGGGTACGCAGGCCATCTGCCGATATCTCGTCTTCTTCGAGCTGATCGATCGCGTACTGCAAGTTGCCCAGGACAACATTTAGCGGCGAGCGAAGGTCGTGGATTATCCCCGCAGTCTGCCGTCCAATGCGGGCCAGCATCTCGCTGTGCATGAGTCGCTCGTGCGAATCTTCGTCCTCGGTGAGGGTCTGGCTGGCCACTCGCGGGCGATAGGCCAGCAAACGGACCAGGCGATCCTGTCCAGGGATGGCCTCGAGATCGACATCGAGCCCCTCGAATACTGCCGCAGAGCCGATCACGCCGTCGATGTCGACCTGGGGCGCCCATTGGTCCAAACGCACCAGATCCCCACCGCGAACCTCGTCCTCACGGAACAGTGCAGAGTCGACGTGTAGAACGATGTTGACGTGGACACGTGGCTGCAAGCGATCGATCAACTCGTGCAGCTGAGTTGCCGCCACAGTGGCTTCACGTCTCTGTTGCACCCGCAAGGTCGGGTCGGGATCCAGCCTTTTGACAAACAAAACAAAACTGGAAGCCTCGAGGCCGACGGTGAAACCGCTCTTGGTCAAATGACGGTCCACTTCGTCGAGTACCTCGTCCAGTTCGTCAAACGCCCGCTCGCTGGTTTCATCGCCCGCAGGTGGCCGCAATTCGACCAGCAGTCCGACCGCGGGAATGGCCTCCTGACCCAGCCGGCGGGCGATCAGGCTCGGACTGGCCGGCCTGGCCGCGCGCCGCAGCTCGGCCAGAAACTCGTCCGGCCCAGCCGGACGATCGCGCGGATCACGAGCCATCGCGCGAGTAACCACCTCATCGACCGCCCGGCTCACATTGGCCAGAGTCGAAGGACGCGGACGCTGGCCGTGAAGATGCATGTACTGCATCTGAGTACGCGTACTTCCCGAGAAAGGAACCCTGCCAGTCAGCATGTGAAAGGTCATCGCCCCCAGACCGTAAACATCCGTACGGGCCGTGACCGCCCGACCACAGAGCTGTTCTGGCGACATCGTGGCAGGTGTCCCCAACGCCATACGCGAACGCGTCATGGCCAGGTCATCTCCCTCGAGAATTTTGGCCAGGCCAAAATCGAGCAGCACGATGCGACGCTTCCCCGCGCGCTCGCTCAGAAATACGTTGGACGCCTTCACGTCGCGGTGGACAACACCCTTGTCATGCGCCGCGGCCAACGCAGCACAGACCGGCTCGAGAACAAAGACCGTCTGCGCTATATCGAGCTTTTCCTGTATCGCGATGTGCTGGTTGAGATCGCGGCCCGATAAGAGCTCGGTGACTAAATAGGCCCGCCCGTCGGCAAGCACCCCCGAGTGATAGACCTCGATCACATTGGGATGGCGAATGAGCTCGAGTATGTTCCCCTCGCGAAGAAAACGGATAAACGGATCACCGAGCTCGCGCAGTTCCGCATGAAGCACTTTCAGGGCCGCACCGTCCGGGTGGGTGGGATCTTCTACTTCATAGACGGCCCCGAAACCACCCGAAGCGATGAATCGCCGCACTGTGTAGACGCCAATGAGGGAACCAGGTTCGAACTCGCGGATAGGGAGCTTCCCCGAACCTCCCGGACCAGTCTGCATGTTCGAGCCGTACATGTCTCCTGCCCTACGGCTGGTGAAGAATACGACAGGTTCTGCGGTTCGCCTACACGAATCGCCAGCCAGCTGCGACGATGGAAAATAATTGGACAAGCCGGGTGTCCTGCAGCAACATGCCTACATGTACGCTATGAGCGGAGAGATGGGCCATAGAAGATATTTGGGGTTGGCTCTACATAAGAATCAGGCTGAAAGGGATCCGACGGCATTGTGCGCGGCCCGACCGCTAAGTACCGCGACCCGCAAGTAAGTGCCCAGTAGGGTCGGTCCAGCGCGTCGAGGGCAAGGCGCGAAGAGGGAGCATAGTGGGCCTACGTGACCGATGAGCAACACAGCCATCGGCGGGCTGGTCGGCCATACTGGGTACTTACTTGCGGGTCGCGGT
>JAKSDA010000447.1 GCA_022360315.1 Pseudomonadota bacterium | reverse complement strand
TGCTCAAGGGCAAACAGGGCCGTTTCCGGCAAAATCTGCTCGGCAAGCGCGTCGACTATTCGGGCCGCTCGGTCATCGTCATCGGCCCCGAGCTCAAGCTCCATCAATGCGGTCTGCCCAAGAAGATGGCGCTCGAGCTGTTTACCCCGTTTATCTACAACAAGCTCGAAGAGCGCGGTCTGGTCACGACGATCAAGAGCGCCAAGAAGCTGGTCGAGAAAGAGCGCCCCGAGGTATGGGACATCCTCGAGGAGGTGATCAAGGAGCACCCGGTGCTGCTCAACCGGGCGCCGACCTTGCACAGGCTCGGTATTCAGGCGTTCGAGCCCGTGCTCACCGAGGGCAAAGCCATTCAGTTGCACCCACTGGTATGCGCTGCATTCAACGCCGATTTCGACGGCGACCAGATGGCGGTCCACGTGCCTCTGTCCATCGAGGCGCAGATGGAAGCCCGTGTGCTCATGATGAGCACCAACAACATCCTATCGCCGGCTCATGGCAAGCCCATCATCGTGCCGTCGCAGGATATCGTGCTCGGGTTGTACCACATGACCCGCGAGCGTCCCTATGCCACCGGTGAGTTCAAGGAGACCAATCCCAGCGCGGAGGGAGTGCGCGGCGTGTTCAGCTCTGTGGACGAGGTGCGAATGGCCTACGACCACGGCGAAGTTCACCTGCAGGCCAGGGTCAGGGTGCGCATAGACGGCGAGCTGGTCACCACCACGGTGGGTCGCACACTGCTCTACGAAGTCTGTCCCAAGGACATCCCGTTTCAGGCGGTCAACAAAGTCATGGGCAAAAAACAGCTGGCCGAGCTGATCGACCAGGTGTATCGCCAGTGCGGCCAGAAAAAGACCGTGCTGCTCGCCGACGCTCTTCGGACCATCGGCTACAAACAGGCCACTCGGGCCGGGATTTCGATCTGTGTCGACGACATGGTCATCCCCGATGAGAAGTACACCTTGCTCGAGCGGGCCCAATCCGACGTCGCCGAGATCGAGGAGCAGTACATCGAGGGACTCATCACCGACGGCGAGCGCTACAACAAGGTGGTCGATATATGGGCGCAGGTGGCGGAGGAGATCGCCAAGAAGATGATGGACAACATCAGCAAGGATGAGTTCACCGAGGAGGGCAACGACGAGATCAAAAAAGCTCCCTCGTTCAACTCCATCTTTATCATGGCCGATTCTGGCGCCCGCGGCAGCCAGCAGCAGATGCGTCAGCTGGCCGGCATGCGCGGTCTCATGGCCAAGCCTTCGGGTGAGATCATCGAGACACCGATCACGACCAATTTCCGCGAGGGTCTATCGGTGTTGCAGTATTTCATCTCGACCCACGGAGCCAGAAAGGGTCTGGCCGACACCGCGCTCAAGACCGCCAACTCGGGTTACCTTACCCGCCGGCTGGTCGACGTGTCGCAGGACACCATCATCAGTGAATACGACTGCGGCACTCTCGAGGGCGTCGAGATGATGCCCCTCATCGAGGGCGGTGAAATCATCGAGCGTCTCGCCGACCGTATTCTCGGCCGCGTTGCGCTGGAGGATCTCGTCGACCCGTATACCGGTGAAATCCTGGTTGCGGCCAACGACGAGATCAACGAGGAGATGACCAAGCTCATCGAAGACGCGGGTATTGATCGAGTCAAGATTCGCTCGGTACTCACGTGTCAAACCCGTCGCGGCATCTGCACACTGTGCTATGGTCGCGATCTGGCTCGCGGCCACATGGTCAACATCGGCGAGGCTGTGGGTGTGATTGCCGCGCAGTCGATCGGCGAACCCGGCACTCAGCTCACCATGCGTACCTTTCACATTGGTGGTATCGCGACCCGGGCGGCCGAACAATCGTCCCTAGAAGCGCGCAATGGCGGCAGGATTCGCTTCAACAATGTCGAGCGGGTTCAGAAGAAAGACCACTGGGTGGTCATGAACCGGCAGGGTGAACTCTCGGTCCTCGACGAGCTCGGCCGTGAGCGCGAGCGCTACGGTCTCCAGTACGGCGCCCGCCTGCTGATCGACGACGGCGAGACCGTCAAAGGTGGCCAGCTTCTATCCGAATGGGATCCATTTGCCCTTCCCATTGTCACCGAGGTTCCGGGCATTATCACCTATACCGACATCATCGAGGGTGTGACCATGCAGGAGCGACTCGATGAACAGACCGGTCTGGCGACCAAGTTCATCATCGAGTCCAAGGATCCCGAGGCGCGTCCTCGCATCATGCTCAAGGACGACGACGGCAACAAAATTTTGCTTCGCGACAGCGAGGCCCAGTACTTCTTGCCGGTTGGTTCCACGCTCACCGTGAACGACGGCGATCATGTCGAGGCAGGGGATATCCTGGCTAAGATCACTCGCGAGACCACCAAGACCAAAGATATCACCGGCGGCTTGCCGCGCGTTGCCGAGTTGTTCGAGGCCAGAAAACCCAAAGATCATGCGGTCATCTCGGAGATCGACGGCGCCGTCCATTTTGGCAAGGACACCAAGGGCAAGCGCAAGGTCATCATCCGTCCCGAAGTCGGTGAGCAGCGCGAATACTTGATCGCCAAGGGCAAGCATCTATCGGTGCGCGAGGGCGACCGGGTGCGCGCTGGTGAGGCACTCATGGACGGGCCGGCCAACCCGCACGACATTCTCAAGGTGCTGGGCGAGCGCGCACTGGCCAAGTATCTGGTCGATGAGATTCAGGAGGTTTATCGCCTGCAGGGCGTACGCATCAACGACAAGCACATCGAGGTGATCGTGCGGCAAATGCTGCGTCGGGTCACGGTGACCGATGTTGGCGACACCAACTTCCTCATCGACGAGCAAGTCGAGAAGCACATCTTTGCCGAGGAGAACGAACGAGTCATCTCTGCGGGCGGGCAACCGGCCAAGGGGGAGCCCTTGCTGCTGGGTATCACCAAGGCGTCCCTGTCGACCGAGTCATTCATCTCGGCGTCATCGTTCCAGGAGACCACCAAGGTACTCACCGAGGCTTCTATCAATGGACGCGTCGATTATCTGCGCGGACTCAAGGAGAACGTCATCATGGGACGACTGATCCCGGCTGGCACCGGACTGGGGGCTTATAAGCGCCTCACTGTCGAGGTGCTCGGCCCTGAGGAGAAGTCCACGGTCGACGACATGGTCAGGGCGGATATGTCTCCGGCATCCCATACCGGCGTATAGTGCAGATGTACATCTGACCGGTAGCATGCGACAAGGCCCCGGGCTGCAGTCCGGGGCCTTGTGTTTTCTATCGCAATAGCGCCGTGCATCTGCCGTGGCTGACCTCACACGACTCGGCATACTGCGGACATCCAGGGCCCAATCGTACCTGCTACGCGCTATGCTTGCGCGCATGTACCGCACACACCGCACGCACCGGGTGCTCGACACGTCGGTCGTTGTTCTGGCAGCCGTGGGCCTCTTGCTTGCCGGCTGTCTCAGTCAAAGTCACGTCATCCCTCGCAATGAGCTCCAGACCCTCGCGAACAAGGATCCCCAGACCCGCGGGCAACGAGTTCGTGTGATCCAGAGCTTCGCGACGAGCAGTGAGCCACCACCGGCTCCGCGGGTCGATGGCGGCACCAATGTTTCGGTCGTGGTCGTCGCGCCAGTCCACACTTCGTCACCGCGTCCGGCTCGTCGGCCATCGGCCAAGAGGGAGGCCGACGACGCCAAGTTCTGGATCATTCTCGCTGCCGCTGTAGCGGTTGGTGCAGCAGTCACGGAAGGTGCGCGTTACGACGGCTGGGTCGAGCTTCATCCGATGCATCCAGTCCATCTGTATGGCTGGGATGGCAGCTACACCTGGATGCCGCTGGCTCATGTCACGCCGGAGACAGCAGCCTGGGCACGCAAGGCGGTGGTGCGTACCAGCGAAGGCCCCTGGCGTCCGCTCGGGCGCGCTCCGCTCAACCGCCGAGGTTGGACCTACTCGGTATTGCTGGGAACCTCCGAGGTCCCGGCTGCCAACAGTAGCAACGAGCGAGGTTTTACCGGCCACATTCAGTTCGGCCGCTTTCCCTCGCGCGAACTGGGCATACTTCTCGACATCAGTATGGGCTGGGCTGAAAACGAGTTCGCGGAGACCATGTACGACTCGCGCACTTCGCTCGAACTGCAGTATTTCCCCGTTGCATTGGGCATACTGCACGCCGGTGGTTTTGGACAACTCGGTGTGGGTTATCGGCTGGATGACAGCCTCGGCGGCAGAGATCGGCAAGATTTTTTGATCGGCGGCGGCGCTATGCTCCAACTCGAACTCACCACTCGCCTCGCCATCACCGGCCGTGCCGGCGTAACACGTATTTACGGCACCAATACCAGCGATTTCACCGTCGGCCTGTCGATCTACTAGCGATAGCTGGCCCGCGGTCGCCCGGTGTCCCACAACCTCTCACCTCGCTCCTACAGGAGCCCCGAAGGACGTCATCACAATTCTGCAGGGACGTACCTCGGTCCATTGAGGTGCCCGCATCGAGCGCCCAAATTATTCGCACAGTGCTGTGGCGAATACTTCCAGAGGCAGGTGCACCGGTGCACCTGGCAAAGATGCACTGCCGCAGGTGCACCCCTTGATGCAGATGCACCCTGTGATGCGTCCTTCCAGGAGGTTACATAAAAAATTTGTGGCATCCAGGTTGCACACCAACATGTTCGGGATGGCAAACAAGATGCGGAGTTCAGTTCATGGGTGTGACCGGGAGTTTCTCTCCACGGAACTGCCCATGGATTATGGATGAGGCGCATAGGTTAGTGCCCTGTTCGGCTAGCTCGATGGATGGCAGGTTTGTCGGAACTGAGCGGATGGTTGGTCGGGAGCAATCGTTGGTATCGCGGTCGTGGACTGAGGAGATGTGAGCGCAGTGGATAGGTGAGCAGCGTGTAGGTCGTCGGGTAGGTGTTGGGTGAAAAGACGGTGGGGTGAGGAGTGTAAACGTGGTTGGGCGTGGAGACAGTTTGGGAGAGTGGCGCGAAGACGGTTGGCAAGTCGGTGGATGAGAGCAGGTAGGCGCCAGGACGGTTGCGGTGCGGCAGACATGGATGGAGGCCGATGGGGGTGGGTGTGCAATCAGACGGTCGGAGATACAAGATGTTGCGGTGGCTGCTTAGGCGAATGGCGAAAGTCGAGCAAGTGAATCCAATTGGGCGGCGTGTGACGGCCGAGGTATGGTTGACGAGCTAGCTGTACAGGGCGCTAGCCGACTTTTATCGACAGTAGAAAAATCAGTTGCCGAGAATCCGCGACGACGCCGCGATGAGTATGGCTAGCCAGATTTTCAGTGAGTTGAGGTTGGTCAGGTCAGCCGACGAGGGGACCGTAGAGGTCGGTGCGACGGTCGCGGAAAAAGCCCCAGCTGGCCCGCTCGCTGCGTAGAAAATCGAGGTCGAATGTCGCGGTGATGACTCCCTCGGTCTCGGCGTCGAGTTCGGCCAGTTTGTCGCCGCGCTGGTCGGCGATAAAGGAGTGGCCGTAGAACGTGATGAGACCTTCGCTGCCAGTACGGTTGGCGGCGACAACACCGACTACATTGGTCACGGCGTGGCCGATCATGGCCCGCTGCCAGGGATCTTTGGTGCCGCGTAGACCATGGTGCGGCTCCACCGGCTCACTGCCGATGGCTGTGGGATAGAAAAGAACCTCAGCGCCGGCCAGAGCCATCGCGCGCGCCGCCTCAGGAAACCACTGATCCCAGCAGATGCCCACGCCGATGGTCCCAACGCGGGTTTGCCAGGCCTTGAATCCAGTGTCGCCGGGACGAAAATAGTATTTCTCCTGATAGCCAGTTCCGTCGGGAATATGGCTCTTGCGATAGATGCCGAGAATCCGACCGTCAGCGTCTGCAATGGCTACACTGTTGTAGTAACAGGGGCCGCTCTGCTCGAAAAACGGAATTGGCACTACCACGCCGAGTTTGCCCGCTAGCTGGGCAAACTCGGCAATGGTTGGATGACCCTGAGCCGGTCGAGCTCGTTTGAAGTGATCCTCACCCTGTCCGGCCGGAAAGTAGTGACCCTCGAATAGCTCGGGTATGAGTACGACTCCAGCCCCCCGACTGGCGGCATCGCAGACAAAGTCGCTCATGCGGGCTATGTTTTGGGCCGTATCGTCGGACAGAGCCGCCTGCACGGCGGCTACAGTGAGTCGACTCGCATGTGGTGAAGGCATTGACTGAGCTCCGGGATCGCGACTGAGTGTTTATTGGCTCGATTGGCTCGACCGTCGAGGTTGGGGCATTGCTGGTCGAGGTAGGCTATCCAGTTGGGCCATGTTGACACGACGCTGACACGTCTGTAGGTTGAATCGGGCCATCTCGTCGGTCACGTCGAGAAGGTGTTTTCTGCGCTCGATGGGTATGCAGTACGCCGTCGCCAGCCACAATTTGGGATCGTGGGGGCCGTTCAAGGGCTCAAAGTGGGTCAAAATTTGTATGGTTGGGCCAAAAGCAGCAGCAATACGGGTACCGTCGGGGCTGAACGCGGCCCAGGTGACATCGTCATCCGAAATGCGAATGATCAGCGGTTGGCCCGAGCCGTCGGCATTCCACACTCGCACTGTGTTGTCCGCAGAAGCGGTCACGATGCGCGCGCCATCGGGGCTGAACACGGCCGAATAAACCCTGTCCTCGTGGCCGAGAAGAAGCACGGACTTGCCCGAGCCGTCGGCGTTCCACACCCGCGCGGTCTTGTCGAACGAGGCGGTGACAATGCGGCTGCCATCGGGGCTGAACGCCGCCGAGTGGACCGTGTCCTGGTGACCGAGCAGAGCTGTGGGCTGGCCCGAGCCATCGGCGTTCCACACCCGGACAATCCGGTCCTGCGAGGCCGTGACAATACGGGCATTATCCGGGCTGAACGCCGCTGACGCAACTCGCTCGTCGTGACCGAGAATCAGCACAGGGGCTCCTGAAGCACTCCACACCCGCGCTGTGCGATCCGCCGAAGCGGTTACCATAAGGGTACCGTCCCGGCTGAATGCCGCCGAGTTGACCCGGTCCTCATGACCGCGAATGATCAGCGGCTCGTCCGAGCCATCGGCATCCCACACCCGCACGGTGTGGTCGTACGAGGCTGTGATAATACGCTTGCCGCCAGGACTGAACGCGGCCGAATAGAGCATGTCATGATGACCGCGCAGGATTCGTGGCGAGCCCGAACCATTGGCATTCCACACCCGCGCAGTGGCGTCGAACGACGCCGTGACAATACGCTGGCCGTCGGGGCTGAACGCCAGGGACGTGACCCGGTCATGATGACCGCGCAAAATCCGCGGCGGACTCGATCTGTCAGCATCCCATACTCGCACTGTCCTGTCCGCCGAAGCGGTCACGATATGGGTATCGTCGGGGCTGAACGAGGCCGAAAATACCGTGTCCCGGTGACCGCGCAGAATCCGTGGCTCGCCTGAACCATCGGCGTTCCACACTCGCACGGTCCGGTCCGCCGAAGTCGTGACCACGCGCGTGCCGTCGGAGCTGAACGCCACCTCGTAGACTGAGTCCTGATGGCCGACAAGGACATGTGGAGTGCCAGAACCATCGGCGTTCCAGATCCGCACGGTCTTGTCCGCCGAGGTTGTGACAATGCGAGAACTGTCGGGGCTGAATACCGCGCCATACACCGATTTTTGGTGACCTTTCAGAATCGTTGGCGAGCCCGAGCCATCGACGTTCCACACCAGCACGGTATTATCGAACGAAGCGGTTACAATGCGGCTGCCATCGGGGCTGAACGCTGCCCAATTGAGTCCTCCCTGATGGCCGAGGAGGACCCGTGGCGTGCCAGAGCCATCGGCGTTCCAGATGCGCGCAGTCTTATCCCACGAAGCGGTGACAACGCGGCTGCCATCGGGGCTGAATGAGGCCGATTTGACCCAGCCCTGATGACCGCGCAGTACCACCGGCTCACCCGTGCCATCGGAATTCCATACCCGCGCGGTCTTGTCGAACGAGGCTGTGACAATACGGCTGCCGTCGGGGCTGAACGCGGCGGTAAAGAGACGCCCCTGATGACCGCGAAGGACCGTGGCAGTGCCGGAACCGTCGGCGTTCCACACCCGTGCAGTCATATCGAACGAAGCCGCTACTATGCGACGGCCGTCTGGACTGAACGCCGCGCGGTGCACGACATCCGGCTGGGTGAACACTGCCCGGGCAACACCGCTGTTCAGCGCCCACAGGGCCAGCGTGGACCAACCGCGAGGTGTATGCAGTGGCTCGACTTCGCGCAACAGCGCGAGCACTGTCGTGGGATCGGCGTGCTGCTCGCGGGCGGTTGCCATGCGGGCCGCATTGCGAGCCCGCACGGCCTCCCGTTCGATGGCCAGATTCCGTGCCCGTATTTGTACCGCTTCTCGGCTCGCCAGCTCTGCCTGCTGGATCGAGCTGAGCGCCAGCAACCCGGCTAGGGTACCAGCTATGACCAGCAAGAAGGCACCCCGCGAGCGACGGATCCGCGTGCGCGGCGTGACATTGGTCTCCAGCGCGGCGATGAGCTGATTCATCGACCCGTGGCGGTTTTTCGGATTGGGCGCCAGTCCACGCGCAATGACCGGGTAAAGCCACTGCGGGACCTCGCTGTCGGGCGGCGGCGGCTCGATGTCACCGCGCAGTTTGCGCAGGTTCAGGTCGGCGATGCCATCGGTCGACTGGGCCTCGGCAAACGGCCACTTTCCGTAAAGGCTGGTATAGAGCGAGAAGCAAAAGCAGTACTGGTCGGTGGCCGGGTCCAACTCGGTCTCGAAAATCTGTTCGGGCGCCATGAAGATCGGCGTCCCCATAACGGTTCCAGTTTGAGTGAGCTGTTCGGTCAGTTCATCGCTACTGCCGTCCAGGTTGGAAGAGCTGGTTTCTTCAGGGCCGCAGCATTCCTGGCCAGCATCTCGGCTTCGCGCAGTGTCGGTGTGTGGCTCGTGGATTCTGGCCAGACCAAAATCAACCACGCACACGCGTCCATCTTCGCCGATGAGCACATTGGCGGGTTTGATATCGCGGTGGATCAAACCGTGTTGGTGGGCAGCCGCAATGCCTCGAGCTGCCTCCAGGTACACCTGCAACACCGCCTGCCAGCTGCGATCTGGATGCTCGTTCAGCCATTGGTGAAGCGGCTGGCCATCGATCAGTTCCATGGCTATGAACAGCTGGTTGTGGTGTGTCCCGGTGTCGTAGACCTGGACGACATTGCGATGGGACACTCTGGCCAGCGCCCTTGCCTCTCGCTCGAGTCGCTTGCGGTCCGCATCCGAGGCCTGGTTGTGCAATAGCTTGAGGGCGACACGGCGGTGGAGCTTCTGATCATAGGCGGCGTACACCGTACCCATGCCGCCATGACCCAGCTCTTTGAGGATGGCATAACGTCCGATTGTGACGTTTGCATGGCCAACAGGTTCGTCCCTATCGCCCATGTCACTGCCCGGGCTCAATAGTTCGGTTGTCTGGTTGCCGAGCGCCCGGTTCGTGGTTTTCCCTTTGGGATGCCCGACGGCTAGATCATCTCTTGGCGACTGGCCAGAGGAGTCGCTCATTACGTACGATACTCCTGAGTTTTTACTGAATTAAAGTACTGACAATTACTAGGTTGAAGCGTTGAGAAAGTGCGGCATTGTGGGTTGGTTGGTCTCATGACAATACCCGGGTGCGACCATGGAGCCAGCAGTAATTGGCTCGACTGGCGATCTCGCCGACAGCGCGTCGAGTATCGCCGTATTATAGCTCGATCTGCTCGGTGTTGGCCCACTGAACTGGTTGCTGTCGTGTGATGCAGTGAAACGCGCCACCACCGACCAGGATGGCGCGAGCGTCGATACCGTGTACCTGCCGCTTTGGAAACATCTGAGCGATGGTATCCACCGCCTGGCGATCGCCGGGCGCGCCATAAGTCGGCACGATGACCGCCCGATTGCCAATATAGAAATTGGCGTAGCTGGCCGGCGCGATATCGCCATTGGGGTGGTAAATCGGCCCGGGGGAGGGAAGCTCGACGACTTCGAGCTTGCGGCCGCGGGCGTCGCGAAAACCGCGTAGAGTGCGGGCGATGTCGTCGAGCACGGCGCGGTTGGGATCGCGCGAATCGACTGAGCGCATGCACACGACTCGACCAGGAGCCACAAATCTGGCCAGATTATCGATGTGGCCGTCAGTATGATCGTTGGCCAGGCCGCGTTCGAGCCAGAGGACTCTCTCGATGCCCAGGGATTGCGACAGCCGCTGCTCGACATCGGCTCGGTTCAGGTCGGGGTTGCGGTTTGCATTGAGTAGGCACTGCTGAGTAGTCAGCGCCGTGCCCTGTCCATCGATCTCGATGGCGCCGCCTTCGAGTATCCAAGCGTGGCGGTCCACTGGCGTTGCGGCGGCTTCGGCGATGCGCTCGCAGACCTCGGAGTCGTGCTCGAAGCGGTATTTTTCGCCCCAGCCGTTCCACTGAAAGCACGCGGCGCGCAGTTCGCGGCAGGCACCGGCCGGTGCCTGCTGGAAGGGCTCGGGGCGACCGGGCTCGGAGTGGCCGAGCACCTGGATGAAGACAGGGCCGGTGTCGCGCAGCCAGATATCACCGAAGGGGATGTAATGATAGCGAACCGGAATGGCGCCCAGGGCCTGGCGTGCGCTGGTTTCGCCGGCCTGGTCGAGGACCAGTAGCTCGATACGTTCGGCGGGCAGAGGGGAGGGGCTGGTCCTCTGGCCGGGACTGCAGCCGGATGTATCGGGGTCGGGCGCACGCCAATCGGGCGTGTCAGGCTCGGACGGCGGGCTGGCGATGGCCGCGCACAGCTCGGCAATGCTGCGTCGCGGTGACTCGACATCGCCCAACCACTCGGCGGGATGGCTCGGCCAGGCCAGCCATACGGCTTCGTGTTGGTGCCACTCTGCTGGCGTATGAGTCTTCCTCATGGCGGGGCTGACAGTTTTATATCATGGGGGAAGTGCAATGCTATGTTCGGCATCCATCCAGTGGGGATGGGCCAGTACGAGGTCGCATGCTGGAAGCAATTATCGGCTCGGCAATATTCAGCTACGGTGTCATGTCCGGATTGCACGCGCTGCTCAACAAGCGCGATCCGCGTTCTACACTGGGCTGGCTGGTCATCTGTGTGCTGGTTCCCGGGGTTGGTGCCACCCTTTACTGGCTGTTTGGCGTCAATCGCATTCAGACCCGGGCGCGGCGCTGGCAACGGCACGGCCGTTTCACACCGGCTGCTGAGCGCAGCTATGGCGACGCCGAGGTTCCGCTGGCCATAGTGCACCCCGAACGTGCCGAGACCATGTCTGCGCTGGTGCGGATCTCCGAGCGGGTGACCCGGCGGCCGCTCTTGCGCGGCAACACAGTCGAGCCATTGCACAACGGAGAACAGGCCTATCCACTCATGCTCGACGCAATTGGCGACGCCGAGGAGTCGATCTATCTATGTACGTATTTGTTCGACACCGACGACAAGGGCAGAGAATTCATCGACGCCCTCGGCGCGAGTGCGGCGCGCGGCGTTGATGTACGGATTCTGGTCGACGCCATTGGTGAGAGGTACGCCCGACCCACGGCCAGCAAACTGTTGCGCGGGCGGACAGGGGTCAAGGTCGCCCGATTTTTGCCGCTCACTCCATCTCTGCGCGGTCTGCGGGTCAACTTGCGCAACCATCGGAAACTTCTGATCGTCGACAGCCAGGTCGGTTTTACTGGCGGCATGAACATCGGCCAGCGCCATATGGTCGAGGACGAGAGCAACAAGCGACGCACGGTCGATTTGCACTTTCGGCTGACCGGGCCGGTGATCTATGCGTTGGAGGACATTTTTTTCGAGGATTGGTTTTTTGCCACCGGCCAGGAACCCGACTGGGGGAAAGGCGCGATAGAAGATATCGCGGCCACTGGCGAGGCCATGTGCCGCGCCATCAGCGACGGGCCCAACGAAGACTACGAGGTTCTCACCTGGATTCTGGTCGGCGCCCTGAGTGTGGCGCGCGAGCGCATTCAGATCATGACGCCGTATTTCATCCCCAGCCGCGAGCTCATATCGGCGTTGAACGCGGCGGTATTGCGCGGCGTCCAGGTCGATATCATTTTGCCGGCCAAGAATAACCTGCCCTTTGTGGCGTGGGCGACCCAGGACATGCTCGGCGATGTCATCCAGTACGGAATTCGGGTCCACTACCAGCCACCGCCGTTCGACCACACCAAATTGTTTATCGTCGATCGCTTCTACGTCTTGCTCGGCTCGGCCAACCTTGATCCGCGCAGCTTGCGGCTCAATTTCGAGTTTAACCTCGAAGTATACGACTCGGCCCTGGCCAATCGTCTGTCGTCGCATTTCGACCGGGTCATGGCCCGATCCACCCTGGTCACCGAGGAGCAGCTGGCCCGGCGCAATATCGCCATCAAGTTTCGCGACTCGGTGGCCAAGCTATTTTCGCCGTATCTGTAGCCACGATTGACCGGGCAGACGTCTACAGAGTGGCACAAAGTGTGCCGCAATGACAGGAAACCTACCCATGAGCAGGCCAACCACCTGCATGTGATCATAAACTCGTGGTGTGAAGGTAGGCACGCGCATCACCGCAGCGACTTCTGCACTGGTCACAGTCACGCTGGGCGTATACGCATTTTTCGACCTGCGCTCGTCGGCCGGCGAGCGCAGAGCACAGGTCGAAAGCGAAGCGCACGACGTCGCCGTGATAGTGCAAGCCAACTTCGAGACCCTCGGCCTGGAGGGTGTACTGGCCAACGCGCACCGCATTTCACACGAGATCTCCAGGGCTGCAGCGCCCTGGCAGATCGCCATCGTACCCGGGCGAAGAGCCACCGACGCATCCAGTGCGCCGAGTGCGGCACAGCTCGGTCGGCTGCGCACCATCATGAACGTGTCCGAGCTACATCTCGCAGTTCAAGAGGGCAACACATTTATCTATGTCGTTCCGCTGCGCATTCCTTCGGCGAGTTTGGAGACAGATTTTCAGCCGATTGGATCACTGGAAGTGTCGCGGTCTATCGCTCATCTCGATGACGCATTTCGTTCCGAGCTGATCCGCACCTTGTTACTCATAGCGCTCATCGCAGTCATCACGGTTCTGGTTATTACTGGACTGACGCGCAGATTGATGACGCGTCCGGTGGAGAAACTGCTCGCTGGCATTGACGATGTCGCGCGGGGGGATCTCTCGCATGCTCTCTTATCGGAGCGAGATGACGAGATCGGAGCGCTCGCCAACCGCTTCAACGAAATGACTCATTCGCTGCGCGAGTCGCGGGCCGAGACAGAGCATGAGAATGCCACCCGACTCGAACTCGAGCAGCGTTTGGGTCAAACCGAGAAACTGGCCACTCTTGGTCAGCTCGCGGCCGAGATCGCCCACGAGGTTGGGACGCCGCTCAACGTTATCGCCGGACGAGCCAAGAATCTGACCCGCAAGATGCGCGAGCCCGAGGCGGTGCACAAAAACGCTGCGATCATCGCCGAGCAAACCGCGCGGATCACCCGCATTATCCAGCGTTTACTCGATTTCACTCGGCGCAAGGTGGGCACTTTGGAGCCCGAGCTCGTCGCCGTCGACGCGCTGGTTTTGACCGCGCTCGAGCTGCTCGAGAGCAAACTTGACTCCGCCCGGGTCGCCTACGAACTCGATAGCACCGACCGTCTTCCCGCGGTCAAGGGCGATCGCGATAGGCTCCAGCAAGTGCTTTTGAACTTACTGCTCAACGCGATTCAGGCCATGCCTGAGGGTGGAAAACTTGCCGTCGCGACCTTCCAGGTTGTCCGCCGACGTCCCGGGCTGGAGGTAGCACCGGAGCAGCAGTATGTGGTCGTTGCCATCACCGACTCTGGTGTGGGTATTCCGGCCGAGGAGCGCGACAAGATCTTCGAGCCATTCTATACCTCGAAATACGGCCAGGGCGGCACTGGCCTCGGTCTCTCTGTATGTTATGGCATTGTCAAAGACCACGACGGCTGGATCGAAGTCGCCGATGCTTCTGCGGGTGGTACGGTATTCTCTGTCTACTTTCCCGCTGCTTAGGTCGAGCCTCGCGGTCTTCGATTTGTACATCGCGCGGTAGTGCAAGAGGTCGATTTTCGCAGGTGTGGGGTGTGGGCGCCCTGTGTATGGTCCGCCGGTGGGGCAAACCCCGGGCCATTCCACCCGCAAAATCGGCGTCAGTTCGGTCGGACGGAGTCCACTGCAGGTCCTCCACCGTTAGATTCTCTGTAGGAGGTAGTATGCCGCCATCTTACCGATGTAATGGGCTGCAATTGACATTTTGTCGATTCCGCTCTACTACTAAATGGCAGGAAACGCGTCTCTCCACGCTCAACTGGGTAGAGAAAGCGGTGCCGGCTCGGCGCGAATCGGGTTCTCGATAACGAAGAAGCATGTGTAGCCTAATGACTTGAATGATCATGATACGAAGATAAAAAAATATCATAACTAACCAAGGCGTTATCTTATCTTATCTTAACTTATCTTATCAAATTCTGGCGGGGTGCAAGCGTGGCCATCGATCTGGCATTTCCGGCTCACTCATACGGACGGACCTATACCCGAGCCTATGTGTATAGTAGTGGTTATATTAGCTTTGAGCCATTGCCTGCGAGTCATTGTGGCTTTCACAATCGCAGACTGCCGGGGTAGTCACCATGACCGAGCAGCCATTTACCCAATTTTGATAATTTTATTTTCCTGCCCTCGGGTGACGCTCATACCGAGGTCATCGGCACGGCGCCCAATCGCAAGTTTGTGATTGAATGGGAGAGTGCGCAGCTGAGGCGCAGGGTACGGGAGGTAACTCCCGTGCTTCTCGACCTCAGATCCGAGCCCAACGCAAGCTGATGACCGATTCGACCAGCAAGAGCAACATCAGGCCGATGGCAATGGCGTGCCACAACTCGACGCGACGCTTGTGTTTGGCCTGTCCGACTTCGGCCTGAGACTGGTCGGCCACCGGTAAAAGCGCGGCATCTACTGGCCGTAAATCCGACCCCCGCGAATCCACGTTTACCGCAAAGTCGGCTTCGACGCGGTGGCGCGGCTCGCCGGATTGTCCAGCTGCCAGCACTCGATAAAAACCCGGCTGGTGGGTGTCGGAAAAACGCATGTATTTGCGCCCGGTGAGCCGCGCGCCCTCGATGACCATACGACTCGCATCCGGTGCGCGAATCTCCAGCCGGGTGTCATCCCCGGCCACTCGAAGCAGCGCACTGCGCCCGATAAGCACTAACTCGCGGGCCCGCTCGTCCTGCTTACGAGCCAGAAAACGCACGATCTGTTGCATCAGCGGCAAATAACCCGGGTGGATGACCAGATCGTTCCAGTCGCGATCCACCGTCGAGGTCAGCAACATGAGCCGGCCTTGACCGCTTCTCGCCTCGACCAAGGCCGCAGCCGCGTTGGTGTAACGGGCCAGTACCCTGCGGTCGTCCACTCGCGTGGTCGGGCCCAGCAACATCACGGTATGAAAGCGCGCATCGCGCAAACCCGGCGCATCCTTGGTAAAGACCGCAAATACGGGGTGCTCGTCCTCCCACTTGGTGAGCCGCAGAGCCCGCTCGGCCCGCTCGCTGCCCCGACTGCCATAGGCCACCTCGATGGGATCTTTGAGAGTCTGCGGCAACAGCGGCTGCATGGTCCGGTTGTAGGCGTCCGCGTCCACGTTGTCGCCCAGCGCGACCATGAGACCTCCGCCGCGCTCGACCCATTTGGCCACCCGCGATACCCGCTCGCGGGCCATGGCGCGCACATTGGCCAGAACCATGACGTCGAAGTTGTCGAGTTCGATGTCGGGCAACTCGTCCACCGTGGCTGTGCGCAGGGTGGCGCCGCTGTCAGAGCGATCGCCCGGACGCAGGGCTGCTTCGAGGTAAAATAGCTCGTCCTGGTGGCGAATCGTGTGCGGATCGCCGTCGACCAACAGGACATTGACCTCCTCGCGCAACTCGATGCGCAGATAACGCCGATTGTCGATGGCGAGCCCATCATCACCCAGTTCGACCACGACATCGGTAAAGCGGCTGCCAGGCGGTATGGTGGCCAGAAATTGCTTGCTCTGCCGCTCGCCCTGGCCAGCGGAAATCAGCCCGCGCGCGACAATCGCATCGCCCACCCGCAAACGGATCTCGTGCTCGACAACGTCTCGGTCAGCAAAATTGGCCACCCCGGCTGTCACCCGGATGCCGCGCGACCCCGAGTTGGGATTGCGCTCGACCTTGACATCGGTGATGGCCAGATTGTCCGGAACCGGGTCGGCCTCGCGATCGACCACATCGACCACGACCAGTGTCGGTCCATTGCCCACAGACCAGGGGCTTTCCCCGCGAAATCCGGTGGCGGCCAGCGGTGAGAGCAAGAACACGGTCTGCCGCTGATGATCGGCACCGGCCAGCAATTGGGCTGCATGGCGAAGCGCTGTATTGCTGTCGGCAGGGCGATTACTCGCCCGAACTCCGCTGATCATGTCGCGCAAGCGCAGGTGATCCCGAGACAGCTCTGTGGTGGTCTCGGTGCCCTCGGCAGCAAATACCACCGCTACCTCGGCCTGTGGGCCCAGCTGCTCGAGGATCGATAGAGCTTGCTCCTTGATCCGCTCGATGAGCGAAACACCAGCCGAACGGTGCATCACGGCAAAGGAGTCGTCGATGACCAGAACCGCCGCCTGGGGGCCGTGCGCGACCCGGGGGCCGGGCGCTTCGCACGAGGCAAACGGCTTGGCCAGGACGATCGGAATGGCCAGGCAGATCAACGCGCGGACCACGAGGAGCAGCAGTTCGCGCAGCTTGAAGCGCCGCGCAGTCTTGCGCCGGGAGCCGAGCAAAAAATCCATGGCGGCAAAACGCACCACCTTGGCCCGCTGGCGTCCGATCAGATGAATGACCACCGGGATGAGCAACCCGGCGGCTCCCACGAGCATGATGGGCGCTAAGAACTCCATGCTGGCCTGTTCCCGGTCAGTTTGACCCGGCTGGTCAGAAAGTCGAGCAGAGTCTGCTCGACTGGTTGAGCGGTGGATACCAAGTGATACTCGACGCCACCGTCGATGCACTGGCTGCGCGTTTGATCCAGAAAAGCGTCGAGACGGCGCAGATATTCGCGGCGAATCACCTGCGGGCTGGCCAGCAGTTTGCGGTCGTCTTCGAGCGACTCGAAGACGGTCAGCCCCTCGAAGGGAAACTCGATCTCGTCGGGATGGAGCACGTGAAAGAGCACCACGTCGTGTCCCTGCGCTCTGAGCATGCGCAGCATTCGCGCGGTCTCGCTGCCCGAGGCGAGGAGATCTGAAGCCAGGGCGATCAGGGAACGACGCCGTCGGGTCAGCTCGGCGATGCGCTCGAGTGCAGCCGCGGCGGTCTCGCTGCCTCTGGCGCCGCGCTGGTTGACCTGGTCGATGACGGCGAATAAATCGCGCAGATGGGCCGGCCGACCGCGCGGCGGCACATAGCCGTCGATACTCTCGTCGCCAAATACGCTCAGACCGACGCGATCGCGCTGGCCGATGAGAAGATGGGCCAGCGACGCGATCAGATACGACGCGTACTCGAGCTTGCCGACCCCATCTCCGGAGTAAGCCATCGACGACGAGGCGTCGAGCAAGAGGTGCACGGTGAGCTGGGATTCTTGCTCGTACTGCTTGACATAATAGCGATCGACTTTGCCGTACGCCTTCCAGTCAATATGGCGGATCTCATCGCCGGGTGAGTATTCTTTGTGTTCCGCAAACTCGACTGACGAGCCGTGTAGCCGGGCCCGATGCAACCCGGTCAGGGCTCCTTCGACAATGATGCGCGCCTTGAGCGGCAGGCTGCCCAGCTGGGCGATGTCCATGGGATCGAGAAATGGCACCTGTCGCTTACTCTAGCCCGAAGCAGTAAAGATCGTCCCCGCTCTTTCTCAGCTGCGGCGACGAGTGGGACGCATGCCGAATTTGTCGAGCAGCCTGAGCAAATAGACCCGATCGATTTCCGCGGCCCGGGCGGCGCGGGTGATGTTGTTCTGGTGCGCCTGCATGAGCTGGGCAATATAGGCTCGCTCGTAGGTGTCGATGAGGGCCTGCTTGCCCACCTTGAAGGGAATCGCGATGTCGACGCCCCGGTCCGCACCCTCGGGCACGGCACGCCCAGCGGAGCTGTTATCGGGCGGAAGGGCGGTTGGACGATCGACTGGATTCGCCCGGTCCGAGCCGGCCCGGGCAGGGCTCGATTGGGCGCGCATCGGCGTCGCGGCCGGGTCGAGGTCGACCTCGCCGAGTGCCGTAGCCCGCTCGAGCACGTTGCGCAGCTCGCGCACGTTGCCGCGCCAGGACTGCCGGGACAGTTTCTCCATAGTGGCCTGATCGAGCGACAGGGTCGAACTCGCAGCTCGCGACCACTCGGAGAGAAACTCCTGTATGTAGAGCGGAATGTCCTCGGGTCGCTCGCGCAACGCCGGCATGTGCACGGTCACCACGGCCAGGCGGAAGTAGAGGTCCTCGCGAAAGCCACCCCGGTTGATCTCGCTGAGCAGATCCCGATTGGTCGCCGCCACCACGCGCACGTCGACCGAAACGACGCGCGCACTGCCGAGTGGCTGAACCTGTCGGCGCTCGAGCGCGCCCAAAAGGCGGGTCTGCATGTCGAGAGGAAGCTCGCCGATCTCGTCGAGAAACAGGGTTCCACCGCTCGCTGCCTCGAATGCGCCTCGCCGGTCGCGCAACGCTCCGGTGAACGCTCCGCGCAGGTGGCCGTATAGCTCGCTCTCGATAAGATTGGATGGCAGAGCGCCGCAGTCCACGACAACAAAAGGTCCATCGGCCCGCCCTGACGCCTCGTGAATGGCTCGCGCGGCCACTTCTTTGCCGGTGCCGGACTCGCCGGTGATGAGCACAGTGGCGTCGGTCGGCGCGACCCGGGACAGGACATCGAAAATGCGGCGCATCGACGGACTGCGGCCGAGCAGTGGGCCAAACTGGGTGCGGTCGCTGAGGTCGACCTGGACCGTGTGTGACGCCGGCACGATGCGTACTACCGTGTCGCCCAGGCGCAGTCGGGCGTCCTGATCGACAGTAATGACACCGATGCGCGCGCGATCGATATAAGTGCCGTTGGTCGAGTCGAGGTCGCGGACTTGGTAACCTCGCTCGACCAGTACGATCTCGCAGTGTTGGCGCGACACGGTGGGATCGCTCAGCGCGAAGTCGCACCGCTCGTGGCTGCCAATGACGATGCGATCGCGGCCCAGCTCGGCTTTTTTCTTCCGATCAGGTCCCTTGATGACCTCGATGCGCAGAGGGTGCCGGCGCAAGCTCACAACGCGATCGCCGGACACGATCTGCTGGGTATGGAGAACACGCTGGGTCACAGAAAGGCCGATTATGGTCGAGCTGGCGCCACTTTTTCCACCCGAATGGCGGACAACGAGCAAAACCAACCGGCAATTGCCCGCGATCAGCGTGCTGGCACAACGCTGCCGCGGAGTGGTACGTTCGCGGCCTGTATGATCGATCGCACTCATTCACCGAATTCGGGCAACGAACTCACCGACGAGCAGTTTTGGAACGAAAAGTATCGCGCCACCCGTGAACGTCGCGACCAGGCTGGCCTTCTGCACAAAGCTGTTCGAGCGGCAGTGCGGGCCGCGGTGGGCGATGAGTATCTGGCCTATGGGCGCGAGTACTCAGCATATCTGTACAAAACGATTCTCTATGGCAAGCATTTGCACGGCGCGCAGGGGGCCAAACTGCTCGAGGTGGGCAGTGCTCCCGGCGATCATCTGGCGTTTATCAACAAGACCTATGGCCTGGACGTGTACGGTGTTGAGTACGCGCAGGACGGGGTGGACATCAATCGACAGACCTTTGTGCAAAATGGCCTCGATCCCGACCATGTGATCTTTGCCGATTTTTTTTCGCCCGAGTTTCAGACCCGCTATGGCCAGTTCTTTGACTTTGTGCTCTCACGTGGATTCATCGAGCACTTCGACGATCCCGCCGATGTGATCGGCAAACACCTGAGCCTGCTCAAGCCGGGCGGAACCTTGATCGTCACCGTGCCTAACTTCATCGGAGCGGTGTATCCGCTGCAGTACGTGCTCTACCGCGATCTCCTCGACCGTCACAATCTGAATCTGATGCGCGAAGATGCCTTTGCCCGGACATTCGCGCGACCCGACCTGACCCAGATCTACTGCGGTTACTACGGCGGTTTCACCCTCGGCCTGATCGAGGTCGAACCCGACGCCCGGGTCAAGGGCAAGATGCTCGGTGCTCTGCGAAAGCTGCAAATTCCCCTCAACGCCGCCATGCGCCTGACGTTTGGCGACCGGGGGATCAGAAACCGGCTCTTCACTTCGCATCTTTTGTATGTCGGCGAAAAAACGCCCGGTCAATGAGCCGGGTCGCAGAGTCCGGTCGCGGTCACGGATGGGCGATCAGCCGGTAGCGTTTCAGACGGCGAAGCAGGGCGCCCCGCGACATGCCGAGCGCTTTTGCAGTACGGGTTCGATTGCCGCCGTGGTGCTCGAGTGCCTCGATGAGGCGCTGCTTTTCCAGCTCTTCCAGGGTCGCGCGCAAGCCGGCCTTGGGAGGGCCATCTGAAACCACTTCACCCCCGTCCCCATCGAGCACGCGCTTGGCCTTTTTGACAAACAGATTGTCGTAGATTGGCAGATCGGGGGGGCGGATATCGTCGGTCTCGGCGTACACAGCTGCGGCCTCGAGGGCGTGCTCGAGTTCGCGTACATTGCCCGGCCAGTCGTACTCGCACAGCGCGGTCATTGCCTCTGGCGACAGATGCTTGACCGGCCGGCCCGAGCGCTGGGCAATGAGGGACAGAAAGTGATCGGCCAGCGCCGGGATGTCGCCGCGCCGCTGGCGCAGAGGTGGCACGACGATCTCGACCACTTTGAGGCGATAGAGCAAATCCTGGCGGAACCCACCGCCGGCCACCTCGCCGTCGAGATCGCGGTTGGTTCCGGCAACCACGCGGACGTCGACTTTCTCCGGCTTGTTGCTGCCGACCGCGATGACCTCGCGTTCCTGCAATACGCGCAGCAGCTTGGGCTGGAGGTCGAGAGGCAACTCGCCGATCTCGTCGAGAAAGATGGTGCCGCCATGGGCCGAGCGAAATGCGCCCAGGGTGGCGCGAACCGCCCCGGTGAATGCACCCCGTTCGTGGCCGAAGAGGGCCGATTCGAACACTCCGGCCGCAATGGCACCGCAATCGACCACGATGAACGGACCGTCACGCCGGCCGGATGACGCGTGGATGGCCCGGGCGACCAGTTCTTTACCCACGCCAGTCTCACCGCGCACCAGGACACTGGCGTCGCTGTGGGCCACTTTCTGGACCAGGTCGAAAGTTTGCCGCAGCCCTGTGCCGATAACCGGAGCGCGGCCCGAACGCGAGGCGAGCTGGCCGATGAGTTCGCGGTTTTCGGCCTCGAGGCGCTCCTTGAGCCGGGCGATCTCGCACCGGCGCCGCTCGGCGATGTCGACTTCGCGGCGCAGCCGCTCGTTGAGCTCCTCGAGTTCGTGGTGAGCCCGGGCATTGCGCAGAGCGACCACCAGGTGGGCAGCCGAGATCATGAGTAACTCGAGCTCTTCGTCGTCAAACGTGCGCTGAATGGCCGGCGCGACCACAAGCACGGTGGGCACCTTGGCGTCGCACAGGGGAACTGCGACCAGAAGCTCGGGGAGGAGGACTGGTGTGCGCGCGATCAGCGCCTCGCGAAACCAGTCGGAGTGAGTATCGCCGGGCCGCGAGATCGCTTCGAGGCATACCTCGCCGTCCACAGCGACCCGCGTCCAGGTGTACTCGGGCAAATCTTCGTGGTCTATTTCGGTGATTTTGGGGTCGAGGCAGCCCTGTCCGTCCGATGTATCGGCGACAAAGATGGCCGCGCCGTCGGCCGACAGGGCGGCCCGCACACGGGTGACCAGACCGGTGTAGAGCTGGTTGATGTCGAGTGTGGCGACCGCGCTCTCGGCGGCCTCGCGAAGCATTCGGCGGGCGCGTAGGCGACTGCGGGCGAAGCGTTCGTCGACCATGTTTTGCAGCCATTTGCGCAGCGGGCCGAAGGCGATGGCCGCAGCCAGGGTCGCGGCCAGGACGACCTCGAAGTCGCCACCCGATAACGCACTGACCGCGCCGCCAAAGGCGCCGATCAGAGCCAGATAGAGGCCTGCTGATACGATGGTGGCCAGGAGATATCCACTCGACTGGCGCCACAGCCGATCGAGCCCGCCAAACGGCGTGCGGGTGAACGCCAGGGTCAAGAACGCCGAACCGCCGACCATGGCCATGGCGATGAAGGGGCCAAAGCCACCGGCGATGAACGCGTCGACGTCGCGGATAGCCCACATCACCCCAGCAACCAGGGGAACCGCCATGAATGCCGAGTTGAGCTGGAGCCAGCGGACCGCGACCGGATCGAGTTCGGTCCGTCTGCGATGCATGCGGCGGATCCGCGCGACGGCCCCGACCGTGAGGTAAAGCGCGGCCATCAAGATGGCGATCACGCCGCCGGCGGCCAGCAATTGGCCCATCAGCTCGGGATACCAGTAGTAGAGATGTACCAGATAGCCGGCCGAGATCGCCGTTGCCAGGGCCAGGGCTGGACCGTAGAGAAGAAGGCGGTCGCGGTGAGAGAAGGCGATGGTGCCGATCGGAAAGGACAGCATGCTGCGGCAGGTGAGCGGCGCGGCCAGGGCCATGGCAAAGAACCAGGGCACGGCCAGACCGGGGTAGTCCAGGATGACCTGGAATGAAAATGCGCCGGCCCCCAACACCATGTACACGAGGGTCTGGACAAAAAATGCCCGGGTCAGCGTATCGCCACTGCCCCGATCGGCGAACAGAGCCAGGGCCAGGAGCATACCGGCCAGCACGATTCCGGCCGCGGATGCGACAGGCACGGTGTGACCGGTGTGAAAGCTGACCGAAATCCGCCCACCCTCTCGCTCGACCAGCAGATTCAGATCTTCGCCCGGAGGCAGAGAGCGCAGAGCGACCAATCCCTCGCTACCCTCGACCAACACGCCGTTGATCCCGACGATCCGATCCCCGGGGACAATGCCCGCGCGCGCGGGCTCACTGCCTTCCTCGACGGTCCAGATGTCACCGCCCAGGACAAAGAACCCGAGATCAGCCGAGGTCGCGGCCACGATTAATGTGGCTACCGCGTAGAGCATGGCCAGGCCAGCGCCAATGATTTGCCAGGGCGCCAGAAGACGCATAGGCCACATTCCGCTGCCTTGCTCCGCCTCAGTGGACAGCCTTCGTCTGGTGTGGGGATCTCGAGACGGCAACATATCTCTCAGACGCAGAGCAAAAAGCGTACCGCCAAAAGAGCCAGGGATGCAAGGCTATCCGTGTTTCTCGGCCTATCTCTCTCCGTTAGGCGGTGGGGAAAAAACTTCTCTATCGCGGAGAGTTGTCTCCCACGGTAGACGGCGTGAGGGGTCTTTTTTGACGACAGTGCGATCGCGTGCGCACGGTCGTGCGCAGTGTCCTGACCTCACCAATGGGTTTTGGTATGCTGGCGCCACGTTTGTCTCGATTACAATGATTACACAAGCGAGGTATCTCCATGCCGAAGCATATGCACAAGATGGCATTGATTGTTGCAGCCAATGTTCTGCTGGTTGTTGTGGCCTGTCAGGGTGACAGCAAAGAATCACCACCAGAGAAGGCGAAGGCCACGTCTGCGGACCCGGCCAAGAGCTCCGCGGCCGGGGCGCCGGCCAGCGACAAACCTGCCGCGTCCAAGACTGCGGCGAGCCAGTCGGGGCAAAAACCTTCTCCTGCCCCGGCCGGGAAAGAAGCCGTGGCCACTGGCAACAAGCATCCGGGCCTGCTCGACCCAGGAAAGGCCAAGGAGACCGCGCCCAAGACGTTTCGCGCCAAGTTCGAGACGTCCAAGGGCGACTTTGTCGTTCAGGTTACCCGCAAATGGTCCCCCGAGGGTGCCGATCGATTCTACAACCTGGTCAAGATCGGCTTTTACGACGGGGTCAAGTTCTTCCGGGTGGTCAGCGGGTTTGTGGTCCAGTTCGGTCTCAGCGGCGATCCCGCGATCAGCGCGGCGTGGCGCGAGGCAACCATCCCCGACGATGGGGTCGTCGAATCGAACAAACGAGGCTTCATCACATTCGCCAAGGCCGGGCCCAACTCGCGGACCACGCAGATTTTCATCAACTACTCGGATCGAAACGCCAAGCTCGACGGCATGGGTTTTTCGCCGTTTGGTCAGGTCGTCGAGGGCATGGATGTGGTGGGCAAGTTCGAGAGCAAGTACGGCGACAGGCCAACCAGTCTGCAGGGCCAGATCCAGCAGCAGGGCAATGCATTTCTCGACGAAAACTTTCCCGGTCTCGACTACGTGAAAAAAGCCAGCCTGGTCGCCGACTCCAAGTGACAGACAGGTGGGTCAACGGATCTGAGAGGGGCACGGGAGGTAGCTCCCGTGCCTACTCGACCATGGCCCGAGACGGGCAGCCCGGCGACTGCGGCAGCGTTCAGCGCGGCCTGTTGCCCGGTGGTACAATTGGCTCATGTGTCGCTCGATTGTCATCTGTGCTGTCTGCATCGCCCTCGGAAGCTCGGGGTGCGACACCAGTCCCCAGGAGATCGTCGACGCCAGCCCGCCAGTGCCGTCATCGTCGCGGGTTTTTCCCGACGACGGCGCAGACCTTGCGTACTTCGGTTCAGCAGTCGCGGTGAGCGGAGGGCTACTGGCAGTTGGCGCCAGCGGTGATGATAGCGGTGGGCTCGATTCCGGCGCAGTCTACATTTTTGCCCGCGAGGGCACCGAGTGGGTGCGAAAGGCCAGGCTCAGGCCCGAGGACGCCGCTGCTGGCGACCATTTCGGGGCTGCGGTTGCGCTCGCCGACTCCACCCTGGTAGTCGGGGCAACCGGTAGTGCCCACGAAGGTGTCCGCAACGCCGGGGCGGTCTATATCCTCGAGCAGCGCGATATCGGGTGGGTGCAAACCGCCAAGCTGGTCGCACCAGACCGCGAGCACGGGGATGAATTTGGCAGCTCGGTTTCGCTCAGCGGCGGAATGCTCGCAATCGGCGCCCGCAGCGATGACGCAGACGGTTTTAATACCGGATCGATATACATCTTTCAGCGTGACGGGGGCGGGTGGAAACCACTTTCATCGGCCCGTCTCACCCGCTAGACCACTCTCTGACAGATTCCTATTCATGGCGAGTAGACCCAAATTTTTTGCCGGTTGGATGCTTTTATGCGCGATTATCGTGGGCCTCTTGACGGTTGCGATGACCGTTCTATTTCCCGCCTTGGGCGCGGTCGCCCCTCTCTGGCTCCTGGTCATTACCTATGTACCGGGTTTGTTGGCCGGCGGCATTATCGGATATGCAGCCCCCGATAACCGCGCGATCGAGGCCGCATGCGGCTTTATACTGACGTCTCTCATCTTAACCACCATTGCCATGGTGAGGCTATTGGTCGCTGGAGCGAAACCTCCCGATCTGCTCTGGCTGCCACTCGCCATCATTCAGAGCAGCATCGGCGGATTGATCACCTACGGTGGAGCTGTACTGGTCCGCGTGATCAAAAACCGCACGCCACCGGGCTGGCAAGGCGGATAGACCCGCAGTGGGTTTTTGGTCTTCAGATCGGGGTGCGTATCAGTTCCGGAGTGAGGCGCAGATCTCGCACTGCTGATGCGAGCCTGCACACCTGCGGCCGGTCGATCCGAGTGCCTGCCGCCTCTCCAGTCGCTCTTGCGACTGTCGGGATCAGTATCCAATTGGCTGAATTCAATCCATATTTCTCCTGAATTACGGCCAACATGCAGCGCTTCTACGAACTGGCCAGACCCCATTGCGCACCCACCTCTGTTTTGATCAACCCGGGTGTAGTGCCTATTACTAACTGGCACTGGTCTTGCTGTGGCACGGTGTTTCTGTGTAAACAAAAGTGAGCTGATGTCGTTGAATATACTTAATCACCTACACACATCACTTGGACGTCCTGGCGGGCAATGGGGAGTGGAGTTCATGCGGAGCGGAGCGGTCGGGTGGCTGACGATTCGATCATTCGCCCTGGCGGCCGGTATTATCGTGATTGTGATGTCTGGATGCATTCTTGCTGGCGACGGCGGGAGTGATTCTTCCGGCTCGATAGTGCCGCCGGGCCCGGTCGAGTCCAGCAGTGATTCTTCGGTTTCGCCGCCGAGCTTTGGGCCTGTTGTTGGACCAATTCCCATGCTAGGTACGGCTGACGGCGGCAATGCCACGGGCATTCACGGCTGCATCGGCGATAGCGGTCGTTACGTCCACTACGAAGAGGACGTGAGCAATGGGATGGAGCCCGATGCTCAGCTTCATGTAATCAGCATTTACGACACTGGTGACGGCACCTCTCCACAATTGCAGAACCGGGGAAATGTCGAGGTTCACGTCACCCGGCCCGGTTCGGTGAGTTTGGTCTTGGCGTCATACGCCCGGGCGAACTGGATTGTCACGGTCGCCTCCGGGGTCGAGATCGAGCGGATTATATTGACCGGTTATTTCGCGCAGACTGCGTCGGCACCGGCGGGCACGTTGATCGAGGAGTATTCCTACGAGACCCTGGGAGTGGCGCTCGGCTTTGGAATCGACTGGCCCAGTTACGGCACTGCCGATCTTGTCCTTCACGCCGAGGCGACCACCGGCCGTTTACTGACGTCGTTCCGCGGGTGCTTTGCTTCGGCCAGCTTTCAGATTGACGCACCCGAAGTGCACGCGTCGCGTCCTCGGGATTCCGGTTCTACTTCGGGCACTGCCGAGCCCGCGATCGTTCCCGGCTGTGACGCTGTGGCGGCTGAGTCCACCTATTGCGTGACCCTTGCTGAGAACCGAGTGGCTATGGTTGGACTGGACAGCGGCACGCTTTGCCACGGCCCGGAAATCAGCTCGATGACCTATGACAGCCCGTCGTTGGCGTGGATCGGCGAGTATGTCTACACCTGCCTCGGCGACCGGGGCATCGCGCGTATCTCGGTTATCGACGGCAGTATTGATGTGGCCCCGGTGGCCTGTGGACTCGTGACCGGTCACCGGGACGGGCTTGCTGCCACGGCCATGGTAGATCCGAACCAGTCGGGTCCACCGTTGGGGCATCTGGTTCGATTTGACAGCTTCGGCAACGCTGCGCGTCGCGACATCGACTCGGTCTACGGCAGGCTGCCGCGATCTACATTGGCCAGTGTCGGGGGTGATCGGGTCTATCTCGCCTCGCAGTCGGCCAGCAGCGTGTACGTCGCCGACCTCGACAACATGGAGGAGGCCCATAGCATTGATCTCGAGGGCTACGATGACTGGATCGCGGCCATGGACGTCACCGCGCGCCGCGAGCTGGTCATCAGCGGGCCGAAGCACGCCGGTGGGGTGCACATGTTCGACGCCGACACCGGTGTTCTGCAGCGCGTCGTGCCGGTCAGTGCCGATCCGGCTTCGGCCGAGCCTGCTTCGATCTGGGGTCTGGACTGTGTGACTGAGACAGGGGGACAGTGACGCGCTGCTCTGTGGCTGCCATAGAGTCAGAGATGAGTTTTTGCAGGAAGCTATGGGCTTCGCGGGTCGTACTATGGACATCTGCGAGCGTGCCGTCCGGCCATGGTCCTGCAGGGCAAGGGGGATCTATGGTGTGAATTGCCGGGCAACCTGCCCGCATGGTGTGCCCTACTGGAGAACGACATGTCCCATGACTACAGTCCGAGCCGCCGAGCCTCTGATGCGAGTGATTCTCTGACCATCGGCAACACCGAGGCACCTGCTCCCGGCAAGCAGCCACTCACAGCCAAGTTGGCTCCCCCGAGTGGACGAGTGCAGCAAAAAGCGCGCGACCACGGTCCGGCGCCGCGGCCAGAACAGGAAGGGATGGAAGGTCGGATCTCCAGCCAGGACATCATGTATGAGCTAATTGCTCACAAGATTGGCTATGAGGATGTGATTGGAGAGCGAGAAAGCGAGCTGCTTGAGCTTTGGGGTTATCAGACCCAATGGGTTGCCAAGATCAACGATGCTGCGACAGGTTTCTTTGTCGGCCTCATCATGCCGGATGCGGATCATCCGGACCTCGTGCCGATCTTGGTTTTCCGGGGCACCGAGGGATTTCGCGACGTCATTGCTGACGTTCACCCATTTGCTGTTGGCCACGACCAGTTTTCGCAGAACAGACAGTTTGTCGAGCAGCTGATCAGCGAAGCGGGCGGCCGGGTCGATGTGACTGGCCACAGTTTGGGTGGAGCCCTGGCCCAACATGCAGCGGCGGCGTTTCCGGGCAGTATCAACCGGGTGGTGACCTTTCAGGCACCCGGTGTGGATGCGAGCCAGGCCCGTGATTTCGCCGAGGCGGCTGATCGGCCCTCGGTCACCCATCACATCGCCGGGGGTGATTTGGTTGATACTGCGGGCGAGGAGCATCTAGACGGTGAAGTTTTTCGCCACACTCCGGGCGGTGGTCCTCTATCGCATACCAAGTTTCTGCTCACCAGTCCGGAATTGCAGGAGCGGCGCGAGGCGCTCGGAATTACCGATGAGGTGTTGACCGATCTAAATATCGACAAAGAGACCAACGAGCGACCCATCGAGCGATACGAGCAGTACCCGCACCCGGTATTGAATGCGGTCAACGAGACCGTGCGTCAGGGGGTAGGCACAGTGCTCTATCCTGTCCTGAGCGGGGTCAGCATTTTGACTCGAAACGATGACAAGGCGTTGCGCAAGCAGATCGACGCTGCCAGTGAAGACGAGCTTGCCGGCTATCCGGTGTCCGAACGGTCGTACATGGTGGATAGGCTGTGCCGGGGAATCACCGGCAACGGCGACGAGGATGCGATTTTGCGGCTTCTGAGTGTGTCGGCGCAAAACGGCGATGCGGTACAGGTTATCGATGTGGTCGGCGGATATCGCATCGCAAAGAAAGTCCACGGCAGCCAATACAGGGAGCTCCGCACTTTCTATCGAGCCCACTACTACGTCCAGACCGGTCAGGATGAGGCCGTGTCGATGATTCAGAGCTGTATCGACGGTTTGACTGCAGAGTGGGAAGAAGAGATGATCGCCGACATTCTGGTCGATCGCAGCGATGGTCGCGCAATCATCAGCCGTATCGGCGCCATCTACGAGGGCGGCGGCTTTGGCGAGGGTCTAAACAAGCTACAGTGGCAGCTCGACGGCGGCGACCAAAAACGAGTCGACGCGGTTTATGCCCGTTAGGTAGCTTAGAGCCGGTCCAAAAACCTCGGACCGAGCCAGAGCGACGAGGCGCGCCGCCAGTGGGTGGGCGAGGAGTGGAGAATACTGGCTGTATTTGATCGACGAGCAAGCCCGCTGGCGGTGATGGATCGCCGCTCTGGCGACGCGGAGAGTTTTTGGACCGGCTCTTAGCAGGACGCTCAGCTGTGGTGGATGAGGCTCATGGCCCGGTCGCAGGGAGGCTTACTGCCCAACCCAAGGGGGCGAAACGAACGGCCAAGAAAGAGACAACACAGCACGGCTTCAGGGTCGATTTTGGGTGGGCCGATCCAGCTCGAGTGCCAACGCTTGCGCCGATGCTATCATGTCTGTGTGCAGGCACCACCCTCTCATACCCGTCGGCATTCGGCGGCATGGGGCAAGTGGGTCGCTTTTGCTCTCGGCTGGTTGTTCTTTGGGCTTGGCTTTGTCGGCGTCATATTGCCCGGAATCCCGACAACACCGTTCATGGTGTTGGCTCTGTGGTGTTTTTCTCACAGTTCCGAGCGCTTTCGCCGTTGGCTCTACTATCACCGCGTCTTTGGTCCGAGCCTTCAGAATTGGCGAGCACATCGAGTCATTCCACTGCCCGTGAAACTCACGGCCTGGGCGATGATGGTTGCAAGCGCGGTATTCTTGGTCCTGAGTGCTGTACTTCCATGGCCGGCCATCACCGTCATCGGCGCGGTTATGCTCTACGGCGCGCTATTCGTAGCACGCTGTCCAAGCCGGCCACCCGAAGCCCTCTCCTCAAAGACGCCCGCAGGGCGGAGTGCCTGAGTCTGGAAATGGATGCATCGAGGCCATCTTGACGCGTGGGCGAAAACCCAACGCGCTCGATGTGGACAGCCGACGCGCGTAGTCTGCACCGAGTGCGGGGCGAGTGCTCAACGCCTTTTGGCGACGGGGCGATGTGGACATGGCTGCTCTCCGACAGGTAGAGTTGACTGGCCAAGCACAGGCTCAGCTTGTTGGATACACCGTGCAGGCTCACGGCGACCTGACAATTGCCGATCTTGCCCACAGTCCCAGAATACTGTCGCTAGACTCCCACTGAATGCTCACCTTCCTTGGCAAAGTACACCGCCCCGCAACAGAGTGATCACCCTCTGCCCGGCTCTTTGCCCTCTATCGCGCGAGCTGAGGACTCATCGCACCTCATGCCTGGTCACCGACTTGCGAGGAGCGGTAGTTAGGCTAGTTCCCGTCCCTAAATCCTTAATGTGCTGATATTACAAGAAAATTCGCCCATTTTGCGCCCTTTCTGTGCAGTGTGATTTGGCCGAGAACAGCACAATTGAGCAATTGAGGCGAAATTCGGAAAAATTTTGTACGGTC
>JAKSDA010000055.1 GCA_022360315.1 Pseudomonadota bacterium | reverse complement strand
TACCAGGCCAGGCCGGAGGGATCGAGCAGGTTAATGGGGTCGTTGGCCACGTAGGCGTAGGTTGGATGGCTGTTGGTAGCACAAAAAGTGACACAGTAGAGCCTCTGATGCAGACTTGTGGTGCGCCTCAGCGGCACAATCGGGCATGCAAAACAACGTTCGATCACGAACTCGAGTGCACCCGGTCCGCGGCCAGCGCGGTTCGAAAACTCGGTGCTCTCTTGCTGGCCGAGTCTAGGGTGAGCGTCTGCGGATTTCTCACCTAGCGCTGCACGTCTTCACAGAAGACGACCAGATTGAACAGCAACGAAGGTGCGCCGAGCTCGATCAATCTGTGGATTTCGTCCGGCTCAGGCGCAATACCGCGGTATGAGGTGGCGAGCGTTTGCTATTCCATTAATACCAATGAGATACCAGTTAGGAGCCATACGAATCGTGGCGCGCATGAACTCATTGTCCTCTGGCGGGGCACACAGGTATGAGATGAGCGCGTTGTAAAGTCTGCTGGTCGCGTTCGGCCCACGGTGAGTCCTTTGGCCCACGGTGAGTCCTTTGTGGGTTCGTCTGATTGGTACTACAATGGTATTGCAATTTGATCGAGTAGCGAGTATTCACCCAATACGGAACCGGCAACGAGCTCGATCGAGAAGCGAATACGCTGTCTCGTCGCGCCAGCCTTTTATGGGAGGGGAAACATGAAAAAGAATATCGCGACCCTGCTGCTGGCTAGCACTCCTCTGCTTGTCTTCCCCAGTCTGGCCTGCGACGCTCTCGATCCAAATCCAGGGACGGAGAAACTCCTCATGGGCGGCCAGTCCGAGAATCCGGCAATTGCCATGGGACAGGGCGATGAGGCGGAATCAGTCACCGCATTGGGGAACTGCGATGGCTTGCCCCGCTACGTTGCCGGAACCCCATACAGCGCCGGTCAACACGTATTCAATATCTGCAATAGCGATGGACTGGCATACGAGTATGTCTGCGTCATCGCCGGTTGGTGCTCGCTCGATTCGGCCCTGTACTACGAACCGGGAAATGGCCTCGCCTGGGATGATGCCTGGGACGAGGTTGGGCCTTGCGATGGCGGCGGTGAGCCGGGGGACCCGGTCGCGAAGGCGAACCGGCCCTACTCGGGGCGAGTCGGCAATGCCATCGCGTTTTCGAGTGCCGGTTCGAGCGATCGCGACGGTCCGATCGTCGCCTACGCCTGGGACTTTGGCGACGGCGCGACCAGCGGCGAAGCGAATCCCGTCCATTCATACAACGCTCCCTCTACCTATACCGTCACACTCACGGTTACCGACAACGACGGGAATACAAATACTGACTCTACCGCCGCAACTGTCAGTCCGCCGGGCAATCCCGGTTCATTGCCGCCCCGCACGCTCATCGGTTACTGGCATAATTTCCGCAATCAGGCCGGTTATTTACCGATCGCTGATGTGAGTGACGACTGGGATATCGTCGATCTGGCGTTTGCAGAGAACGATCCGTTTGGTCGGCCGGGCGAGATGGTGTTTTCGCCGGCCGAAGAGTCGGATGCCTCGTTTCGCGCCGGTGTGGCATCGCTGCAAGCTCGCGGCCAAAAAGTGCTGATCTCCATCGGCGGTGCGAACGCCCATATCCAACTGAACACCATCGTCGAAGAGGACCACAGAGTTATCAAACCGCAGCTTCGAACAATGATGGGGTTCAAGTCGTTTCGCCCGGCGCGAACGACTATCGCCAGTATCGAACTCGTCCATATGATACGCAAGGGACAGCTGCGTATTGCCAATGGTAATGAGGCGACACCCGCTGCTCAGTTCGAAGCGCTTGTGGCATAGTGCGCGGAACGCTAGCAAGGCGCAATTTGTCCATCGTCGGAGTTTGCGACAGAACCCCATAACTCACGACAGACGAAGAAGACCAGTTCCCACCAGGATTTGATAAATGCCAATTGGCATTCGTGTAGTGATACAGAGATCGAGCCGCCGGAGGATACAATTATTTGCAGCCATCCCTATGCAAAAGATCGACGCCAAACTCATTTGCAATAACCTCCTTTTCATCTATAATATCTATACTCGATAGGAGACCCAATGAATTACAAAGAGATGAAATGTGAAGAATCAACGGCACGATTGTCGAGCGTTTACCTGTTTCGCCAGTTTGTAGCGCGCTCCGTTGGAGAAACCGTCGCGCTAAAAAGCGGAATTCTGGCCGTTCTGCTCGCCGCCGTGTGGACTGGTTGCGTTGTCGAGATGGGCGAGCCTCACGCCCTCGACGTCGAAGCGCCATACGCGGACGAAGGCATCGAATCACGGTCCCAAGGCATCTACCGCGGACCTGGATTCTTTCAGGATGTCGAGTCCACGTATCCGGAGTTCGTCGTCGTCAACATCGAGGGAGGCGGCGGGTGTTCCGGCGTCATGCTCGGCTCGCAGGTGGTGCTCTTTGCAGGGCACTGCTGGCATGGCGGCTGGATCGAGGTCACGCGCGACGGGATCGGCAAGCACTATGTCGACCGCGTGGTAAAATGGGGTGACACGACCAACGACGGCGCAAATGACGTGATGATCGGCCACCTGAGCAGTCCCATCTACGTGGGAGTCTATCCGGAGATCGAGCCACGTATATGGGTCGGAGACAAGGTTACCTACCTCGGTCGCATCGACGGGGGCGTATTCACCAATCGCGGACACGGTATTCGTCATCGCACGGTCTCGTGGATTGGCTCGACAAAAGCGCAAACCAACTGGGGCGTGCTTCAACGTGGCGACTCCGGCGGGCCAGTGCTCCTCGATTGGTCGCATCGTCTGATCGGCATCAACAGCTACATCTATGGAGATCGCGAGACGCCGGGCAGCTTAGACGGCTTCACCCGCCTACACGACAGCCTGGCGCTCTCCATCCAGCAGTCCGCGCGCGACTTCGGCGGTCCGGGAACCAACGTGCGCATTCACTGGGGGCGCTAACTAGTTCCCGTCCCGGAATCCTTAATGTGCTGATATTACACGAAAATCCGCCCATTTTGCGCCCTTTCTGTGCAGTGTGATTTGGCCGAGAACAGCACAATTGAGCAATTGAGGCGAAATTCGGAAAAATTTTGTACGGTC
>JAKSDA010000287.1 GCA_022360315.1 Pseudomonadota bacterium | reverse complement strand
ATGTGTTGATCCCCAAGAACTTGCCGCAAAAGTCAGCAAGGGCTGGTCGAGGGAGGCGGACGCGGAGTTGACCCCGTACCGCGGAGCATAGCAACAAATTGGGCGGTGCAGGATGTGGTGGGCTTGGTTGTGGGGAGGGTCTCGAGGTGACGGCGGAAAACGGCGGCGACGGCGGAGACTCCGGCGGGGCCAATCACGGGTAGATGAGCTTGCCCGAAATCGCGAACCACGGTGGCGGCAACGTCGGCTGCCAGAGGGCCATGGAGCTCGGTGAGGCGAGCGAGCGATTGACGCAGCCAGGTGGACACGCCAGCGCCGTCGACGAGCAAGGTCGTCCCGGTCCACTGCTCGGCGATGAGGTCGAGGGAGTCGCGGAGCCATGAGGCTGGGTTGGCGTGCCAGGCGTCGCGCTCGGCCTGGACTCGACGTTGATGCTCACGGCGACGTTCGTTGTCCTGGCGCTCGCGCCAGTCTCGAGCCTGGTGTTTGCGGTAGTCGTCATGGGCCAGTCGGACGAGGCGGGCAAAATATGCGGTGCGGTTGTTGATGTCAGTGCGATGAGCCTGTCTGGCAAAGGCGCGCTCGGCAGCGTACAGCACGGAGATGGGCAAAGAGCGAAATCGTCGCACGAAGTCGGTGAGGGGGCAGTCGATACCGTAGGCGCCGTGGATATGAGCGAGAACGAGGCGTGCGCTGCGACGATCGGCGCGGGCTCGCTCGCGACTTTGTTCGGCAATGCGCGTGAGGACATCAGGGTCGGCAGGGCGTTGGTGACAAGCTCGTTGCGATGCGCGAGCGCCAGCTTGATAGGCGCGGAGGAGTACAATTATCAGTAATCTGGCCGATGTGATTGCGACGTCGGGCCGTGACAGGCCAGCAATCTTGGTAGCAATGCGATTGGTGGCCTCGAGGAGCGGAGCAGCAATCTGCTTGATAGAGCCGAATGCACGTTCCAGGGTGGCCTTGCCGCAAGGATCACCCTCCTTTTGCACAGCATGTTCTGCTTCGAGCTCCTCGAGCGCATCCCGGGTTTTCTCCGCCAGATATGGCGTTCCCTGGTCAGTGATGCATTGCGCACCGGGTTGCTCGGCGAGTGCCTCGGTGAGGACCTCGACAACGAGGTCTGCCGACTCGCGTTCGTCCACGATGATGGACTCCAGCAGCGATTGGTCTCGGCCACCAACATCTTGTGACGCGATGAGTTTGAGCGGTACACCGAATACACGGAGGTTGGTTGTGTCTGCAGCGATTTGTGTTCCCGGGACCGTCACGTCAAAGCCGAACCTCGGCCGTCTGGGTGAGACGTCTGCAGGGCGTGGAGCCGGCTTGGCGTCATTGGTGGGTGGCGTTTTCTTCTTCTTCTTCTCTGGCTTTGGCTTGGTTTTCAGCCACGAGCGCAGAGTGCGTATCGGCAGCGCGAGGGCTTCACAAAAGCGCTTTTGGGTGAGCTGGGGGTATTCACGGACAAGGCGTCGATAGGCGCCAGCGAGCAGAACACGTCCGGCGCCTTTTTTCCGCTTGGTCTGCGACAGGAGCGATGTGGCGACCTCGAGCAACGCCCGGGTCATGGCGAGCTCACTGTCGCGCGCGTCGCTGTCTTGGCTGTGGCCACTGTTGCGGCCGCGCCCGATGCGTGTGAGCGTTGCGACCAGCGACTCGAGGCCGCCGAGCACCCGCGTGGCCAGGCGACTGATGCGCTCGGGGTTTTGGCCTTCTGCCCGCGCAGCTTCACGCGTAGACACGGCCACCCACTGTGGGCATAGCCGGCGGACGATGGTGAGGCAAATCAGTGCGACGAGGGGGCTTGGCTTTTGGGGCGAATTGTGCGAGCAAAGCATGGCGGACGTGGCTGGCATCCAGGAAGTTGTGGAAAACTGAGCCTTACTGTCAGTTCTACGCGTCCGCCTCTTTTTTTACTCAGCCATCCTGGAGCCGGCCGAGCACCACCCGATGGCCAGCGAAGCGCAGCTCCAGATGCCCCTGGATGGCTACCAGGCGCAGGACTTCCAGCGGAGCACCGCTTCTGGGCTCCAAGAGCTCCTCGGTGGCCAGGCCCGTGGCTCTGTTGCCCAGGGCGCACTGGCGTTGACGACTCAGCCCGTTAATGACCGCCAGAACCCGGTCTGCGCGGCCAAAGAAGCGATCCGCGGGGGTCAGCCCGTCAATCCCCAGGTGCGCCCTGTGCTCGTTGTAATCGCAAAGGAACTCGCCCAGGCGACGCTCGGCTTCGGTGCGGCTGTCAAAATGCTCGACATCCCATAGCTCACGCCTCACCGTGCCGATCAGCGACTCCACCTTGCCGCCCCCCTGAGGATGATACGGGTGCCCCATGATGTGGTCGATGAGCTCGTTTTCCAGATACGCCGTAAATGCGTCACTCCGGAACCCACCGCCGCGGTCGGTTCGTACCGCCTCGGGCTTGCCATGACGCGCGCTCGCTCGGCCGAGTACTGCAATGGCGGTCTTGGCCGAGGGCTGGTCCCCGAGCACGTGCCCGACGCAGAATCGACTGAAGTCATCGAGCACCACCAAAAGGTGCAAGACTTGGCCTGCGACCCGCATCTCGGCATAGTCCAGCTGCCACAGAGCGTTGCGTCTCGGCGCTTCGAAGCGTATCGGTTCCGGCCCCTGTGGGCGACTTCCCCTGTGGACAGACTCGTAGCCGTGATTGCGCAGCACCCGCGCGATTGCCTTGATGGACACGCGCCAGCCCCGGAAGCGCTTGAGTTGCGCTCGAATCTGCGCCGGACCCATCGAGGGGTGCTTTTTCTTCAGCTCGAGTATCGCGGCCGTCTCGACGTCCGAGAGTCCCTGTCCCGGATCGCGAGGAGCATAGAGTGACTTGGCGGGCGGTGAATCGAACGGTGCCGACGTCGTGCTCACCGGTGGCGACGTCGCTCCCTTCGTTGCCTTGCTCGTCGCGCCCACCGACCTGGTCGGAGT
>JAKSDA010000265.1 GCA_022360315.1 Pseudomonadota bacterium | reverse complement strand
GACACTGGGCGCTGCACACGGCCCAGTGCTCTGTGGCATGGAGTCGACTGGCTCTTGGCACAAGCATCTCGAGAGGATGTTGGGAGAGCACGAGGGTACGTCCATCGAGGTGTGTACCTTGAATCCCTATGGGGTCAAACATTTCGCTCGGGCGTTGCTAATGGACAGCAAGACCGACAAAACCGACAGCAAGCTCATCGCACTCTACCTTGTGCATATGAAGCCGGAGCCAAATTATCGGCCCATACCGGGGAACGAAGAACTAAAGGAGGCCACACGAAGTCGCCGACGTCTCATCGAGGATCGTTCTCAAGCGAAGAATCGTTTACACAAACTGATGAACAGCCACTACCCAGGCTATCGCACCCTGGTCGGCGAAACCTTCACTGTTCGACTGCTAACCCTATTGAGCGATATGCAATCACCTTGCGCGATACTCGCTCACACAATCGAGGACCTCGCACAGCGCTCGACAGGGCACGGCACCGTATGGGCGCCGAATTCGCTGGCAAGCTACACCAACTCGCTCGTCTGGCACCAAAGCAAGCACTATCCAAGACCACCGAGTTGCTGATTCAGATGGGCGCGCAACGCATCTTGCAATTGTCGGAGCACCTCCGCGAGCTCGACAAATGCATCGACCGCATGCTCAGCGAGCTGTACCCGGACCAACATCTGACTTCGATTCCCGGTATCGGTCCGGTCTCGGCTGCTGCCATTTTGGCAGAGGTCGGCGATGTTACCCGGTTTCCAGACAAGACCCAGTTCATTGGCTACTGCGGCCTTTACCCGATCGTATGGGAGAGCGGCAACACCAAGCGCCGCTATCAAATGACGCGCAAGGGCAACCGAATGCTCAAAACGACCTTGTTGGTCGTGACGGCGTCTGCTCGCCAATACAATCCCGTGATAGCCGCATTCTACGAACGCCTGCGCAAACGCGACAAATCAACCAAGGCAGCAGGCGGCGCTCTAGCACGCAAACTGGCTGGGCTCGTCTTCGCCATTCTGAGCAAAAACGAGCCTTGGTCAGCCGACGTCGCCCAGCGTGGTCTCGAAAAGGCCAACGCGATGTTGGCCTAGATGAGCAATCGAGCCCCAAAGGACATCGCGTGACGCATTGGATGGCTATACCCATCCGATTCACTGCGCCCGCACACAAACAGCGATCTCCTCAGCACGGTATGAACCTATCGTCGCACCCTACGTGTGCGCCCTCAACGGCCACGAAAACTGCCGCACACTGTCTTTTTCACTTGACCAACCTTATTGCATCTTC
>JAKSDA010000038.1 GCA_022360315.1 Pseudomonadota bacterium | reverse complement strand
GGCCGAAAATGCCCTGCCGGGATCGGTCCGCCGGGAAGTCCCCGAACACCGCCTCGGAGAGGTCTTGGAGAATGTAGCTCTCCATCCGGTAATTGGCGGCCCATGGTTCGGCCGTCGCATCGACGTAGAACCCGGCCCCGGAGCCGATCTGCCAGTCGTCGGCGATGTCGTGGACATCGTCGCCGCGCGGGCTGGTGTCGGGGCAGACGACGATGAGACCCAATTCCGCCGCCCGCCGCCGGTACTCGCCCTTTTCCATGACATTGGCGTGGGTGCAGGTCAGTCCGGAAAGATACCAGAGGACCGGGCAGGGACCGTTTTCCGCCTGGGGCGGCACGAAAACCGCAAAGGTCATGTCGCAGGAGCAGGCGGCGCTGCGATGGCGATAGACTCCCTGAACGCCGCCATGGCTCCGGGCTTGCGATACGGTTTCGATTGACGTCATCCTGGCCTCCATCTGGCGCGACAGGAAAGACGGTTTGGCGTGCGCGGTCAATGCTGTAGGCCGGTTTTGCGCGATTGTTCCCTCGGCCGAATTCTGGCGATTGTACTCATGGACAAGCTCGGCCATGGTCGGCATATGAACCGCCTGTCGCGCACTGCCCCGATTCCATCCGTTCCGCTCGATGCCGACGCGGCGCGCGGCTTCGCGCTGATGGCCGCGGCCATGCTGCTGATGCCGGCCATCGACGCCATGGCCAAGATTCTGGCCGAGTCGATCTCGCCGGTGCAGGTTACCTGGGGCCGGTTCTTCTTCCAGACATTGCTGACCGCGCCGCTCGTCATCGCCCTGCATGGTGTCGGCGGTCTCTGGCCCAATCGGGTTTTCGGCAATCTGCTGCGCGGACTTTTGATCGCGCTCGCCAGCCTCCTGTTCTTCACGGCCGTCAAGTTCATGCCGCTGGCGGACACGATCGCGATCTTCTTCGTCGAGCCGATGATCCTGACGCTCCTGTCGGCGATCCTACTGAAGGAACCCGTTGGATGGCGCCGACGCGTTGCCGTGCTCGTGGGGTTTTGCGGCGCCTTGCTGGTGATCAGGCCGAGTTTCAGCGAAGTCGGCCTCGTCGCGCTTTTGCCGATGGGCGCGGCCCTGGCATTCGCTTTCTATCTGATCGTGACGCGCCGGATCGCCCGCTACGACACGCCGGCGACAATGCAATTCGTGGCGGGCCTGGCGGGCACGCTGTTCCTGTCGGGGATGCTGGCGACCGGGCATATCCTGGCCATCGACGACATCATGCCGGTCAGTGTCGATGC
>JAKSDA010000457.1 GCA_022360315.1 Pseudomonadota bacterium | reverse complement strand
GCGAATTCCGGTAACACACTTCTCGCCGTGGGATTTCAACTGGCCCTGGGGTCCGCAACAGGTAGCCGCCGCGCCCGATCAGGATGCACAAAAAGTTAAGGACGAAAAAGACGAAAATTGCAGCAACAACCGTGGATGTATTATCGGCGCCTCTCAACAGACATTGGGACACATGGAACCGATTGCGGGCACCAACACGGACCTGTACTACACGAGCTATTACACCCGGGGTTACGTCGCCGGAAACTCCATCAGAATTCCCGTGACTTCGGCAGCGCCGCCCAGCGGCCTTTCCGGCATACGTATTGACATCGATATTGCCGGCGCCAGGACCACGGTGGAGTTCGATAATACGCCAGACCAGGAATACATCTTCACCTGGGATGGACTGGATGGTTATGGCAGACCGGTTCGGGGTAACGCGGCTGCCAACGTTACGGTCCAATACCAATACCCCGCCGTTCGCTACGAAGTAAAAAGTGATTTTGGCCAGGCCTGGGCGGGCTATCGCAACGACACGGTCCTGGGCGGATCGCGAGTCGAAGGGTTTTATAGCCTCGGGACCCGATACGCGATCAATCTGGGGCAGGCAGGGGTGGCCAGCGCCGGACTCGGAGGCTGGACTTTGTCCAACCATCATGCCTACGACGCGTTCGAGAAAACGCTCTACATGGGCAATGGAACCGAGATTCGGGCCGATCGGATCAGTGACACCATCGAGCGCCTTGCCGGCGGCGGCAATGATGAGGTTGCCAATAATGTCGATGCCACCACCGCGAGAATCCGGGGATTCGCCATCAACCCGGCATCCGACGGCGGGTTTTATGTCACTGATTACGGGCGGATAAGAAAAGTCGGCACGGATGGGATTATCTCAACCATTGCCGGAACCGGCGTGCAGGGATTTTCAGGCGATGGCGGTCCGGCCGTAAATGCCGAAATCAACATGGGCTTTAATTCGTCGGTAGTCGAGGATCGCGACGGCAATATCTATTTTGCCGACCTGTTCAATAACCGTATCCGCAAAATCGACACCAATGGCATAATCACCACGATTGCGGGCGACAATC
>JAKSDA010000126.1 GCA_022360315.1 Pseudomonadota bacterium | reverse complement strand
GTCTGCCCATGTACCGCAGCGTCAATGACTCGTCTCTGGAGCGCGATATCAAGAAGCTGCGCCCTGAGACTCTCGCAGCGATCAACCGTATCCTTGTTGCACATGCTTGCGGCCAAGGTATCGAGAAGGGCCAAAAGGTACGCACCGACTGCACCGGGGTAGAGTCACTGATCCACGAGCCGAAGGACTCGTGGTTGCTCTATGACAGCGTTCGGGTCCTCACTCGCCTGACAAAACAAGCCAAAAATCTGCTACCAACTATCTCGATGACTGACCGACACGTGGTGGACACGAATAAAGGAAAACTGAAGGGTCCAAACGGAACGAAATGGAGCTCGATGGAACGAAGAGAGGTTCGTAACCCCTTGTGATTTCAGGAGATTTTAATGCAAGGCTGCGTTATGCCACGGGTTTTCAGTTTGGGTAGTAGTGGGTTCGAATTCCCTCTCCCGCTCCAACGATTTCAACCTCTTACCTCATTGAAGCTCCTCCGGTGGCTTCCCCGAGTACACAGCAAAGTACACATCTTGCTGCCCGGGCTTGAGCAGTTCCTCCATCTGCCCCAACGCCTGGCGATGCTCACTGAGGCGAATGGTGGATTAATTGGCCTGCATGCGAGCCGTCGCGTGCCCGGTCAACTCGCGCCGCACCACCGGATCGACCCGGGCAAAGCGCAAGTTGTCTGTGAACGTATAGCGCAGCCCATGGACCGAAAAGCGGCCCGTGATGCCCGCCCGACGATTACAGAGCTTGAACGCCTTGGCCAGGCTCGACACCGCGCGCAGCGTGCCCACCCGGGTCGGGAACATCCATCCCTCGGCCACGTTGACCCCGGTGTCGCGCAAGCGCTGCCGATGCTCCCGCAGCGCATCCGCCACCGTGGGCAGCACCGGAATGTGCCTGGGCGCGTTCTTGTTGCGCCTGACCGCAACAACTCGGCCATGGCGTCGTGGATCATGGTTTTGAACACCCGAAACCACGACTTGACCGTGCCGACCGCATATCCCGCGGCGAGCGACCGGTTCACCCAGGACTGCACGTCCTCCCGACCGAGCGCATCGCAATAGACCACGCCAAACGCCGGCAACAAGTGCCGATCCAGCGCCCGTGCGTAACGTTCCACCGTGGCTGGTGACAATGCGTGCACCTTGCGCCGCATCCACGACTGAGCGAACTCGCCAGGGGTACGTCGCTTTAGGGCGGCGTTTCCTCTGCTGACAGTCGCGCGTAGAGGCCGAGGAGGATCTCCGCGTCCACGGCGGCGTAGCGGAGCTGGGCGTCAGTGAGCACACGGCGAGTCCAATGGGAGGTTCGCTCTGCATTGGCCAGATTGATGCCGAGTCAGCACCGGCTACATTACCCACCGGCTCGAACCTCTGGCCGGCGAAACCACTGTCCAAAACCACCCATTCGAGTGAACCGGTAAAGTGGACACTGTGCACAAGTGCGGTGTTCGAGTCGTCACCTGCAGCCACATACCGCCAGTGGCCTTCCTGGGCTTGAGGCAAACCTCCCGGTGTGACGCCGTTCTCGCGGCCGGAGGTGTACAAGTATGCAATCGGGGGCACGGCGCCCATGCGCAGTTCGGTCACCACGTCCGGCCTTGCCAGATTGTCACGGGATGGGAGCGCAGCCATATCCGGTCTCGGGGTGTCGTGCCCGCCGATTGTTTTCTCTATCCATTGGCCGGGCCTACAGACGTACCTCTAGGCGCACCTGCGAGCAGCAAACAGAGCCGATCCCTGCCACTCGTCCTACCTTCACGCCCATCGAAGCGACTAAATTCGGGCACTTCGGCATCCAGCCGCGATTGTCCGTCCGCGACCAGTGACATATGATGGCGTTCCTTAGACGAGGGGGGAGCGATGAGCATGCCGCGGTTCGAAGATTTATGTGCAGGAGTCGTCGTCGAGGGTCCGATCCTGCCAGAGCCCGTCGAGGTCATCACCACCGTGCCCATGGGCGCATCGGTCAAACTCGTCGGTAAGGGCCTGCGTAGCGGCCAGGTGCGCGATCCGATCCTCGATGCGTCGCAGCTCGCTCAGCTAACTCTGACCCCCAAGGAGCTGCCATTTGACGGAGATCCTCAGCGTTTCAAGTTCGGCGTCGAGGCCGCACGACTCGGCCTCGCCTACGAGTACGACCCGTACTTCTCACTGTCGATCGCTCGGGTCGATCCGCTGCCGCACCAGCTCGAAGCCGTCTACGACTACTTCTTGAAGCTGCCCCGGATCCGGTTCCTGCTCGCTGATGACCCAGGTGCGGGCAAGACCATCATGGCCGGCTTGCTGCTCAAGGAGCTCAAGATACGCGGTCTGGTGAAGCGGACCCTCATCGTCGCGCCAGCCAACCTCACGTTCCAGTGGCAACGTGAAATGAAGGACAAGTTCCGCGAACAGTTCGACGTCATGCGCGGCGAGGTCTTGCGCACTCAATACGGCCAGAACCCTTGGCAGGAGCACAACCAAGTCGTCACTTCCGTGTCGTGGATCTCCCGCATCGAAGACGCGAAGGAGAGCCTTCTCCGCTCGTCCTGGGACCTGGTCATCGTCGACGAGGCGCACAAGATGAGCGCCTATAGCACAGACAAGAAGACGCTGGCCTTCCAGATCGGCGAGGCCTTGTCGCAGCGCACCGACCACTTCTTGCTGATGACGGCGACGCCCCACAAGGGCGACCCCGAGAACTTCCGTCTGTTTCTCAGCCTTCTCGACCGGGACGTGTACGGTGACGTCAAGAGCTTGCAGGAGGCGATGCGTCGACAAGAGGCGCCGTTCTACCTGCGCCGCCTCAAGGAAGCGCTGGTCACGTTTCCCGATCCCGAAACCGGCGACGTGAAGAAACTGTTCACCAACCGCGACGTCAGCACCGCAAAGTTCGAACTCGACGGTGACGAGTTCGACTTCTACGATGCCTTGACCCGATACGTGGAAGACCAATCGATTCGAGCAGCCGCCAGCGACTCGCCCCAGGCGAACATCACGCGCTTCATGATGGCCATGCTGCAGCGTCGCATGGCGTCCAGCGTCTACGCGGTTCGTCGCAGCCTGGAGCGCATGCGCGACAAACGCAAGAAGATCCTTGAGGACCCCGAAGCATACCGCAAGTCGCTCATCAAACGCCGACTCCCAGACGACTACGAGGATCTCACCGAGGAGGAGCAGCAAGCGCTGGTCAATCAGCTAGAAGATACGATCTTCGAGATTGACCCCGCGGCGCTGCGCCAAGAGATCCAGCAGCTCGACAAGCTCGTGGTGCAAGCAAGGGCACTGGAGAAGCGCGAGGTCGAGTCCAAGCTCAACAAATTGCGTCAGGTACTGCGCGAGCATCAGATTTTTGAAGACCCAAAGGTGAAGCTGCTCATCTTCACCGAACACAAAGACACTCTCGATTATCTCGCGGGAGACGGCAAGGATGGTCGCCCTCTCGGGAAGCTCAAGGAGTGGGGCCTGTCCACGACCCAGATCCATGGTGGAATAAAAATCGGCGACCGCGACACACCGAACACGCGCATCTACTCGGAGCGCGCGTTCCGGGAAGACAGCCAGATTCTAGTAGCTACGGAGGCCGCGGGTGAGGGCATCAACCTGCAGTTCTGCTGGATGATGATCAACTACGACATCCCGTGGAACCCTGTGCGTCTGGAGCAGCGCATGGGCCGGATCCATCGCTACGGCCAGGAGAAGGACTGCCTCATCTTCAACTTCGCAGCCGTCAATACTCGCGAGGGACGGGTGCTGGAAAAGCTCCTGGTTCGCCTCGCCGAGATCAAGGAGGAGCTCGGCACCGACAAGGTGTTTGACGTCGTCGGTGAGATGTTCCCGGCAAACTTGCTCGAGCGAATGTTTCGCGACATGTACGCGCGCCAGACCAGCGAGACCGACATCGAGGCCCGCATCGTTCGCGATATTGACGCCGATCGTTTCAAGCGCATCACGGGCAACACGCTGGAGGGGCTGGCCAAGAAGGAGCTAAACCTCAGCGCCCTCATTGGCAAATCGATCGAGGCCAAGGAGCGTCGCCTGGTTCCCGAAGTGGTAGAGGACTTCTTCGTCGGCGCGGGCCCCATCGCGGGGGTGCACGCAACTGCTGTCCGCGGCAAGGGGCACGTCTTTCGGGTAGGCAAGATACCGAAGACTCTCACCCCGATCGCCGAGCGCCTGGAGCCTCGCTTTGGCCGGATGGGTCGCGAGTACCAGCGTATCGTGTTCGACAAGCGGCTGCTGAGCGATGACGCCACTCTGGAGTGGGTCACCCCCGGTCATCCGCTATTCGAGTGCGTTCGCGCCGACGTTCACGAACGCGTGGCAGCCGACCTGCGCCGGGGCGCTCTGCTGTGGGACCTCCACGCCAAAGCGCCCTACCGCCTCGACATCTTTACCGCCTCCATCAAAGACGGTCGCGCAAACACGCTCTACAAAAAGCTGTTCGTCGTGAGGGCCGAGCTAGACGGCACCATGTCCCTCCGACAGCCGACCCTCTTCTTGGATCTCATCGCCAGTGAGAACGGTTCGGAGCCGCCGACCGATGACAGCCTCCCGGACCGAGAGTCTGTCGAGACCTACCTGTTCGAGAATGGCCTCAAGCCCTTTCTAGCGCAAGAGACCACACAGCGAGAGAAGCAGAACGCGATCGTTCGGCAGCACGTCGAGATCTCCCTCGCCGAACTCATCAACCGCCAAAACATGACCCTCGCCGAGCTGGTCATGAAGCAGGAGGCCGGCGATCCCACTCCCGGCCTCGCCGGCAATATCAAGCTCGCCAGCGACCACCTTGAGGAGCTCAACGCGCGGCTCGAGCGACGCCGCCAGGAGCTCGACATGGAGCGGCACTGCACCATCGGCGACCTCCAGCACACCGGCCAAGCATGGGTGCTGCCGCACCCTGACCGGCAGGCTCCGCAGATTGCTCCGATGGTCCGCGACGACGAGATCGAGCGCATCGCCGTTCAGGTAGCGATGGAGCACGAGCGCGCACGCGGATGGTTGGTCGAGAGCGTCGAGACCGAGAACCGCGGCTTCGACCTCATCTCGCGCAAGCCGCATCCATATGACGACAAGACGTTTACCGCGGTGCGCTTCATCGAGGTTAAGGGACGCTCTGCGGTCGGAGCAGTGGCCCTCAGCGCCAATGAGTTCCGCACGGCGCAGCGCCTCAAGGATGACTACTTTCTATACGTCGTCTTCGACTGCGGGAGCATCCCGCAGCTTAATGTCATCCGGTACCCGGCGCGGTTGGGGTGGGAGCCGATTGTGAAGGTCGAGCACTACCACGTAAGCGCGAAGGAGCTTCTGGAGACCGCTGGTGAGTGAAGAAAGTTATCCACGACGGTTGATCGAGGTCGACCTGCCGATCAGCGAAATTTCTGAGCATTCGCGCAGGGAAAAATCTACCGGCCAGAAGCATATCTCGACTATGCATACTTGGTGGGCCCGCAGACCGCTTGGAGCTTGCCGCGCGGTTGCGTGTGCGGCTATGTGGATTGATCCGGCCGATCCCGCCTCTTCGAACGAATACCGGAAGAAGGTAGCAAATATCCTGAACACGTTCGCGGCCAAAGCAGTTGAACGAGCTGGACTCCGCAAGCTGATTGGTCGAAGCCTGACGGTTTGGAGTGACATTGTCAGCATACCGTTGTCGGGCACTGACGGCTTGAGGTGCCGGAAAGCCATGCTCAGGTTGATTGCAGACTTCGCGCAATGGCAAGCCGCCTCCAGCCCTGAATTCAAGCAGACTTCGCAGGCCTTAACGCACGCAGCTAGTAAAGAATGCGAGAATCCAGAGATCTTCTTGTCGACGATTGATCCGTTCGCGGGCGGCGGCGCTTTTCCGCTTGAGGCTCAGCGAATCGGGGGCCGCTCATTCTCGTCGGATCTCAACCCCGTTGCGGTTTTGCTAGCTCGTCTTCTGCTCGACTACGCCCCCCGCTTCGGCGAGCAGCTGAGCCGTGAAGCTAGGAAGTGGGGACTAACGATAGAGGATGAATGCCGGCCAGTGCTAAACGGAGTTTATCCTGCACTGAACGACGAGAAAACGGTCGCCTACGTTTGGGCTCGGACAGCCTTCTGTGAAGGGCCCGGCTGCGGCTTACGCATCCCACTGATCCGTTCTCTCTGGCTTGCGAAGGTCAGAGGGCGGAAGGTCGCGCTGCGGTATACTATCACGAACGACGTAGTGGACTTCCACGTCGTGGAGTCGCCGTCGACAGTTCAGAACGGGACAGTCAAGAGAGGCTCTGCTATTTGCCCAAGGTGCAACTTTACCACATCGGCTGAGCGAGTGCGTGCTCAGTTCATCGAGCGAGGCGGGGGAGCCTCGGACGCAAAACTCCTCGCAGTAGTTACCAGCCGCCCAGGTTCCCGTGGTCGCGTATATCGGCCGCCGACCAAGGAAGATCTCAAAGCAGTAGATACCGCCCGCATACAGCTTGAGAAGCTCCTCTCCGACTCCCCTGGACTGACAAAACCAATCGAGACGCTACCCTACCTGAGAAGCATTTTTAACATCCATCTGCTGGGAGTTGATCGGTGGCATAAATTATTCTCTGACAGACAGCTTCTAGCCCTATTAACAATATGCCAGAAGATTGGCGAAGTCCGGAATAGGATAAGACACGAGTATCCGGGTGAACCCGATCTTCAAAAGGCCATCGTGACAATTCTCGGGCTTGCGTTGGACAAATTAGCCGACAGTAATACAAGTATCTGTCGGTGGCGACCAACCAGCCAGGACATTGGAAACACCTTCGCACGCCAGGCACTCGGCATCGTTTGGGACTTCGCCGAGATCAATGTCTTCTCTGGCTCAACACGTGATTGGATGAAGTCTGTGGATGGCTGCGTCAATGCGCTCCAGTTAGCACATGACGTTCCAGCGGCAGCATTGGTCGAGATGACGTCAGCGACCGAGCCGCTCTTGCCCGATGACAGCGTCGGACTGCTTCTGACAGACCCACCGTACTACGATTCAGTACCATATGCTGATTTATCGGATTTCTTCTATGTCTGGCTCAAGAGAAGCCTCGCGCAGGACCATCCAGATCTGTTTGCGAGTGAGCTCCTGACTCCGAAAGAGGCTGAGATAGTGCAGCTCGCAGAGAGAAATGACAAGTACTCGTACAAGACAAAGGAAAACTATGAGCAGCTCATGACGAAAGCGTTGGAGCAAGCCAGACGCACTGTGGCTCCACATGGTGTCGGCGTCGTTGTATTTGCTCATAAGCAAACGGATGCGTGGGAAACACAATTAAACGCAATGCTTCGGGCCGGTTGGGTCATCACTTCGTCCTGGCCAATTGACACGGAGAAAGGGTCTAGGCTTCGAGCCTTGGGAGCCGCAGCACTCGCATCCTCCATACACTTGGTTTGTCGCCCACGGGAGAATTCTGACGGTACGCTGCGCATTGACGATGTCGGGGACTGGCGAAGTGTCCTGCAGGAACTTCCGGAACGGATTCATGCATGGATGCCGCGCCTTGCAACTGAGGGCATAGTAGGCGCCGACGCGATATTCGCATGTCTCGGGCCAGCGTTGGAAATCTTCTCGCGTTATGCACGAGTGGAGAAAACAAGTGGGGACATCGTGCACCTGCGAGAGTATTTGGAACACGTATGGGCAGCAGTTGCGCGTGAAGCGCTCGCAATGATCTTCGAGAGTGCTGACACAACGGGATTAGAAGCTGACGCGCGCCTCAGCGCCATGTGGCTCTGGACCCTTTCGATCTCAAATAAAGCAAACTCAGCAAAGGACAGTGGCATCGTTCTGGACGATCTGCACGCAACTAAGGGAGACGGTACGCAGACCACCTCAGCGTTTGTCCTCGAATACGATGCCGCACGAAAGATCGCACAAGGACTTGGCGTACATCTTGAAAACCTAAAGCACGTAGTGCAGGTGAAGGGCCACGAAGCCCGACTGCTACCTGTTGTTGATCGAATGAGGTATCTCTTCGGCGCAAAGCCGACCACGACGACGGCAATGAAGGCGACCAAGAACAAGCAAATGAGCCTCTTTGCCGATCTCAATGATGTTGCCGCGCAACAGGGCTGGAGCGGTGTGGGCGCCCTATCTGCGGGCGAAACGACGCTAGACCGCGTTCACCAGGGAATGTTACTTTTCGCGGCTGGTAGAGGCGAAGCACTCAAACGCTTCCTCGTTAACGACGGAGTCGGTCATCAAGCACAGTTCTGGAAACTTGCGCAGTCCCTGTCCGCTCTGTACCCAATGGGCACCGACGAGAAACGGTGGGTCGACGGTGTACTCTCCCGCAAGAAGGGACTCGGCTTCGGATGATCGTCGCAGGGGCGAGCTATCCGCGCAGGCTCATCGAGGTCGATCTACCAATCGCCCAGGTGTCCGAGCATGCGCGCGACGGTCGCTCCGTTCATCGTGGGCACATCACGGCTATCCACATCTGGTGGGCTCGAAAGCCGCTCCCATCTTGTCGAGCCGCTTCGCTCGCGGCCCTGCTCGTCGATCCCAATGACCCCGCGTGCGCAGAGGCGTTCAGACGTCAAGCATCATCTACACTTGAGAACGTCTATGGCACAAAATTCACGAACGGCGCCCTACGTAAGGGGCTGCTACGCTTCGTGTCGGACTTCGCGTCGTGGAAGCGGGCTGCCGACCCGGCATTCCGATCTGCGGCCCGAGCCCTGACAGCGGCGGCTCACGCCGCGATGTTCGACGATGACGGGCCGCCGTTCCTCGCCGACCCGTTCTGCGGAGGAGCCTCAATCCCACTCGAAGGACTGCGTCTCGGCGCCTCAACGTACGCATCCGACTTGAACCCGGTCGCGACACTTATTAGCAAAGTCACGCTCGAGTACGTTCAGCGCTATGGCGAGGCACTCTTCACAGCGGTCGACCGAGCGGGCGTAGCCATCACCGAGGCTGCGCAGACGCATCTACGGTCCTACTACCCGAACGTCGAGGGGCAGCAGCCCATCGCGTATCTTTCATTCCGGCGGATCCGCTGCGAAGGACCAAATTGTGGTGCAGAAGTGGTTTTGACGAGCAAGTTTCACCTCGCTCGACGGGGGGCCAAGTCGGTGGGACTGCGCCTGGAAGGATGGGTTGGACCGGAGCCGCAATTCGAGATCGCTGAGGGGCCGCTCTCTTCGTTTCCGCAACCAACCGTTCGGCGTGGCGCTGCGACCTGCTTGCGGTGTGGCTACACGATTCCCGTCGAACGAGTGCGCGAGCAGCTCACCGATCTTGGCGGCGGCGCAAACCGGGCGTTACTCGCCGCCGTGGCGGTTATCGACGCGAGTGGCAATCGGGGCTTCCGCAAGCCATCCGAGGCTGACCGAAGGGCGTTGGAGGCTGCGCGTCGCGCGGTGAACGAGCTCGACGTGCGCGCTCCCGAGGATATGCCGGTACTTCCTTCTGAGCCGCTACCCCCCATCGGTACTCTGGGTTTCCGCGTGCAGCGCTACGGCATGCTGCGCTGGCGCGACATGTTCACGCCCAGGCAGCTGTTGACCATCTCTACGTTAGTAAAGCTGGTTCGCGATACTCTCTCCGACGACCGTGCGCCAGACGGCCTCGGCGTTGCCGTTCGGTCGTGCCTCGCCCTCGCGGTGGATCGCCTGTGCGACTACCAGAACACGGGATGCTCCTGGAACCCCAGTGGCTCGGCACTGCCGCATCTGTTCACGCGACAGGCTCTTCCGATCATCTGGGACTACGGCGAGGCCAATCCCCTGGGATCGTCATCAGGATCCTGGAGCGGCGCGGTGAAGCACGTGTTGCAGGGCCTTCGCAATGCGCAAGTGAGCGAGCAGGGTGCCGACGTGGGGATGGCGTCTGCAAGCCGCCATCCCCTGCCAACAGACTGCGCCCATCTCGTCGTCACCGATCCTCCCTACTACGACGCCATCCCCTACGCGGACCTCTCCGACTTCTTCTACGTTTGGCTGCGACGCATGCTCGCCGACGATCACCCGGGGCTGTTCGGCTCGCCACTCGTTCCGCGGGACGAAGAGTGCGTGGTCAACCCGGTGGCCGGCAAAGACCGCGACTACTACCGCCGCGTGATGACTGACGCCTTGGCCGAGGCCCGACGGGTGACCCGTCCAGACGGCATCGGCGTCGTTATCTTTGCCCACAAGTCAACCGGCGGCTGGGAGGACTTGCTGGCCGCGATGCTCGACGCCGGCTGGATCATCACCGCTTCCTGGCCGATCAACACCGAAAACGCAACCCGTCTTCGTGCGCGCAACTCCGCGGTCCTGGGCTCGTCCATCCACCTGGTGTGTCGTCCCCGCGAGTATCCAGACGGAACACTGATAACAGATACGGTCGGCGACTGGCGCGACGTGCTAGCTGCTCTGCCCAAACGCATCCATGACTGGATGCCACGCCTCGCACGAGAGGGAGTGGTTGGGGCGGACGCCATCTTTGCCTGCCTGGGACCAGCGCTCGAACTATTCTCTCGCTATGCGCGAGTCGAGAAGGTCTCTGGCGAGCCAGTCGCACTGGCCGAGTACCTCGAGCACGTGTGGGCCGCAGTATCGCGAGAGGCGCTGGCCATGATCTTCGACGAGGCCGATGCCACTGGTTTGGAGCCCGATGCACGACTGACGGCCATGTGGCTGTGGACTCTTGTGGCAGGTTCTCGCGGCAAGGCCTCCGCCGAGCCAGGCGATTCCAAGGACGACCTCGGCAATGGTACCCCGGTAGCAAGCCACGGCTTCGCCCTTGAGTTCGACGCCGCTCGCAAGATCGCTCAGGGGCTCGGCGCCCGTCTGGACGCGCTCGCATCTATTGTCGAGGTGAAAGGCAACGCCGCGCGTCTGCGCTCTGTCGTTGAACGAGGCGCCCGACTACTCGGAAGTACTGAGGCGCTCAACAGCTCACCGATAGCACAACGCAAGAAGCAGCTAACCCTCAGCGACTCGTTCCCCGATGCTACCGCCACTCAGGAGCAGGCCGACGCGGACCCGCCTGACCCTGGAGCTACAACCCTCGATCGGGTCCATCAAGCCATGCTTCTCTTCGCCGCTGGGAGAACCGCGCCCCTGCGCAACTTCCTCAGAGAACGCGGTGTCGGTACCCAACCGGTGTTCTGGCGCCTCAGTCAGTCCCTGGCTGCACTTTATCCCGCAGGTAGCAACGAGAAGCGTTGGGTCGAGGGCGTGCTGGCGCGCAAGAAAGGACTCGGTTTCGCATGAGCGTGGAGCTGATGACAAGGTGGACGTCGCAGCTCTACGCGACCCTGGAGCGCGACCGCGATCTGGCCACCGAGCTGCGCGAAGCCTCGTTGGCGTCGTCCCTGAGCCGATGGACCACAGCGCTCACGCGGGCCGTCGTCAAGACCTTCGACGCCCTCGCTATGCCATCTGCCGGCAAGGGACACCCTTGCTCGACGCTGTCAGTGCAGCGCCTAGAGTACCTGGCGCTCGATGTGACGGCCTTCTGCGAGGACACTCCAGGTTGGCAGTTCCCGTCGGCGGTATGCGAGCTGGAAAACGCGACTGACGACGCCCGAATCGCTTACTCGCTCTGGAAGGTTCTCTGCGTTCGAGCCAATCTGCGCGTGGTGTTCTGCTATCACCCCGATCTCGAGACCGTCCCCAGCTTGGTCTCTTGGCTTGCCCATACAGTGGTCGCTGCGCTTTCGCTCCAGGACCGAGTCGCTCTTCGCGGGGAGACTATGGTCGTCGTCGGTTCGCGCAGTGACGCAACCACATTTCCCTACGGATTCTTTCAGCTCTGGAGACTCAACGCGAACACCGGTCGCTTTGAGCGGTTCACCCGACAGTGAGCACGAGGACATCGTGGCAATGAAGCCCTGGTACAAAATTGTAACCCCACGCGAGGACCTTCGAGAAAGCAAGCCACTCGACGCATCCGAGTTCGCCGTGCACCTTGGACACGTCCGCGACGGTCGTGCTCCAAGCGTATACCAGAATCCACCGCAGTTCTTCGAGAGAACGTTCCTCACAAAAAACCTTCGTGAACTCGCCAGCCAGGCTGTGCGGCGACTCAACGGCATCAAAGTCGCAACATCAGCGGTGTTCAACCTCTCGACGCAGTTTGGCGGCGGCAAGACGCACTCCCTCACGCTGCTCTACCACCTCGCACGCGGAGGCAATGCCGCCAAGGCGTGGAAAGGCGTCGAAGGCATCCTGCAAGACGCGGGCGTGACCAGCGTGCCGAAAACCAGTACGGCTCTCTTCGTCGGCACCGAGTTCGACTCCCTGAAGGGTCGTGGTGGCGCGGATGGAACCCCCAAACGCCAAACGCCGTGGGGGGAGCTCGCGTTCCAGCTGGGCGGCAGCGACGGCTACAAGCTCGTGGCCGAACACGACACAGAACTCATCGCTCCTGGCGGCGACGTCATCGAGCAGATGCTCGCCACGGACCGGCCGACTCTCATCTTGCTTGACGAGCTGATGAACTACGTGAGCCGCAACCGCAAAAGTGGCCTCACGTCCCAGCTCTACAGCTTTCTCCACAGCCTCTCCGAAGTCTCGCGCTCGCGCGACAACGTCGTGCTCGCGGTATCGATCCCCGCATCCGAACTGGAGATGACCGCCGAGGACCAGTCCGACTTCGAACGCTTCAAGAAGCTCCTCGACCGCCTCGGCAAGGCAGTCATCATGTCCGCAGAGACCGAGACCTCCGAAATAATCCGGCGCAGGCTGTTCGAGTGGAGCGGACTGCCCAACGAAGCGTTGAAGACGGTCTCGGAGTATGAAGCCTGGCTCCAAGCAAACAAGCACCAGCTGCCGAGCTGGTTTCCTGTTGAGAACGCTCGGGAGGCGCTGAGGGCGTGTTACCCGTTTCACCCATCGCTGCTCTCGGTCTTCGAACGCAAATGGCAGGGCCTTCCACGGTTCCAACAGACACGTGGCGTGCTACGTCTCCTCGCGCTGTGGGTCTCGAAGGCGTACAGCGAAGGCTACAAGGGCGCGCACAAGGATCCGCTGATCTCGCTCGGCACCGCACCTCTAGAGGATCCGCTGTTTCGAGCTGCGGTCTTCGAGCAGCTGGGTGAGTCGCGGCTCGAGCCTGCTGTGACGACCGACATCGCGGGGAAGGACCATGCACACGCGGTGCGGCTCGACGCCGAAGCCACCAGAGAGGTGAAAAAAGCGAGGCTGCATCGCAAAGTCGCCACTGTGGTCTTCTTCGAGTCCAACGGTGGCCAGCAGCGTGGCGAGGCCACCTTGCCAGAGGTACGTCTCGCCGTCGCAGAACCCGGTCTCGACATCGGCAACGTCGAGCAGTGCCTAGAGGCACTCGCCGAGACCTGCTACTTTTTGACGGCTCAGCGCAACCGGTATCGGTTCAGCTTTCAGGCCAACCTCAACAAGCTCCTCGCCGACCGGAGAGCAAGCGTGGGGGGGCCGGCGATCGAAGAGAAGGTTCGCTCGGAGATCCAGCAGGTGTTCTCCGCGGGGAACGGGGTGGAGCGCGTCTACTTCCCAGAGCGCAGCAATCAGATTCCGGACCGCGCGAGCCTCACGCTCGTGGTGCTCGCCCCTGAGCACGCGGCTGTCGAGCCCTCAACGAAGAACATAATCCAGTCAATGACGACGGAGAGCGGTAGCTCTTCTCGGACGTTCAAGAGCGCGCTCATCTGGGCGGTTGCCGAGGATCGAGCGCCTTTGGCGGGCGAGGCTCGCAAGTACCTCGCGTGGAAGGATATCGAAGCCGACAGCGCAGAGCTCAAGCTCGATGAGAGCCAACAGCGTGTGCTGACAGCAAACGTCAAACGAGCCGGACGCGACTTGCGCGAGGCAGTCTGGCGTTCCTACAAAAACATCTTCCTCCTCGCCGAGAACAACATGCTGCGCCGGATCGACCTCGGGCTGGTACATTCCAGCGCCGCGGGCTCCCTCGCCGAGTTCATCGTTACGCGACTCCGTCACGAGGATATCGTTGCCACCGGAGTTAGCCCCAGCTTTCTGAGCCGCTACTGGCCACCAGCTCTGCCTGAGTGGGGCACCAAGTCCGTCCGAAATGCATTCTACGCGTCTCCCAAATTCCCGCGACTGCTCAAGCCGAACGCGGTCAAGGAGACCATCTTGCGCGGCGTAGAGGGCGGGGTATTTGCCTACGTCGGACGCGGAAGTGACGGCGACTACGAGCCGTTCGCCTACAAGACATCGATGCGCTACGACGATGTAGAGATTGCCGAGGATGTCTACCTGATCCCGCGAGCGCGCGCCGAAGAGTACCTGATTCAGAAGAGCCAGCGAGAGTCCTCTACACACAGTGCTGATCACACTGCGCCACCGACAGGCGGGGGTACTGACGCGAGCGTTTCGGTCTCGCAACCGGGCGTAACCGGTCAGTCACCACAGCCGACCCCATCGATCGGTGCGCCTGCAGCGCCCCCCGTCTCCACAGGCTCAGAAATCGCGGGCTTTACATGGACCGGCGAGATCCCAACTCAGAAGTGGATGAACTTTTACACGAAAGTCCTTTCACGTTTCGCCACGTCAGGCGGCCTGAAGCTCACTCTCACTGTCGACGTAACTCTCTCCGGCGGTACAGCGACGAACAAGATCGAAGAGACGAAAGTCGCACTGCGCGAGCTTGGAGTGGACGAAGAACTAGACCTCAAGCTCAAATCTTAATGCGTCAACACCTCTCCGGTCTCGCCCACTCAGCAGTTGCATGCGCCTCTCCGCAAAAACGGGCTCATCAGGGCTCTTGGCGGCACTGACGACTCCCGAGGTGCTCATACGTATCTCTTTCATCCAACCCTAGCCGACTGTAGAGGCCCATAGAGTTGCGTGAGCGGATCGTTCGAGCCCATGAGGAGCAGGGAATAGCGGTAGATGAGATTGCCGATTTATTCGGGGTCTCATCTACATCGATTCGTCGGTATGTAACCAAGAGCGCAGAAGGTGAAGTAGGGCATAGGAGTTTGATGGATACAGGGCCACTTCCGAGCTCGTTATCTGAGGGAGGCCTTGACCGGCGTCGAGCATTTGGCACGCACAGGTCTGTTCGCTCTCGGTGCTGGGCCCTGCATCAAACCTCGTGCTCACGCTCATCGAGCGTCGAGCAGGACGAAAAGTCGCGCTTGAGCCCGGAATGCAGTAGAGGCGAGAAGCAAAGGGGTGAGGGCCCAAATCTTGTATCCCTGGGCCCTCACTTCGACTGTGGTTATGTCGTCGAAATCCGAGCCTGACTGCCTGTGCTGGCAAGGGCAAGATTTTTGCCAAAACGTGGCAGTAGAAGAAGCGCAAGACGATAGTTTTCGAGAGGTTAGGTGCGGGGACTGCCAGACAATTTTTTATCTGTGCCGCCGGTGTGATCGGGGTCAGCGCTACTGCTCGGAGCTGTGTGGGAAATCGGGCTATCGGCGTACCCGACGGCGAGCACGTGAGCGCTATGCCAAGTCCACCGAAGGCTCCGAGGACCATCGAGACCGACAAGGCGAGTATCGGGCTCGACAAAAAAAACGCCGCTGCGTGATGGATCAAGGTTGCAAAAAAGTTGCCCCCGGCGCCAAGGTTCGAGTCTGCGTGCACGAATCATCGACCCATATGTCGATTTCATCCAAGACACCCTGGCCAAGTATCCAACCCTGCGGGCGACTCGGCTCTATGACATGGTTCAGGCACGTGG
>JAKSDA010000384.1 GCA_022360315.1 Pseudomonadota bacterium | reverse complement strand
GTGCGCGCAGCCCAAAATCTTTGCCGAGAATGACAGAATCTACCCGCTAAGAGACTAATAGTGTTCCATAACCCGCTGCCGAAAAGTTTCCCATCTAACATTTAGGCGGCCACATCGCCAACGACTTGATGCGCTTCGCACTCAGCCACGCCATGCAACAAAACTGAAATCGAATGACTTTTTGCGAAGCTACCCGACGATTTGCAGTGCAGCGAGATCGAGGCCGAACTGGCGAAACTCTTGGGTGGGATGTTTCAGCCCGATGAGCTGTATCGGTTCCTTCGCCACCGCGTTGGTAGCGAGTTAACCGATGCCCTACCAGTGGCCGAGTATTTGGGGCGAGCAGACTATGCCGCCCAGGCTGCAACAAAGTTGGTGGATCGCAAACTGCTTAATGCGAAGTTCTTCGCGGCACTGGCGGAGGTTCGCAGCGGCTGGATTGATGAGATTCACAAGCTGGCTCATCGGCTGGGAGTGAGCGGCAAGTGGCAACGAACGGCATCGACGCCGCGCTATCGTAACGCCGACAGCCAGGAACTGAGCGAAAAGCTGGAGCAAGCGAAGGCGTGCAGGTCGCGGCTGGAGAAAGCCGGTGTGGCCGAGCCCGATGTCATCGCTGTCGGCCTGATTGGCTGTCTCGGACACTGTCTCGGACAGTCGCCTGACCGGCGCATCCGACCCGGACAGGATCGCGACAAAACCCCCGCCGAGCCCACATTGGTTACGCCACGGCGGCTGGCTTTTCGGCGGCACGAGCCGTGCAATCGCCCACCGTTGCCGAGCGGATCAACGATTCGCCGTTTGCTCGGTTGGCGTCGCGGCCAGGATCGCGGGTCGGTGATGAAATTGCGTATTTCAATTGGAGTAGTGAAGTGAAGAATCAATGGTACGCCCTGATCACCCTGACAATGGCTCTTGTCGGCTGCGGAGGAAACGACGACGGCACCGGCGGTGACCCCCCAGGACCGCCCGGCGACGAGCCACAAATCCTCGAGCGGGCGTCGCGGTCGAGCGCGATCGCAGTGTCCGGTGACGATGCCCTGAGCGCCATGGTCAATACCGACAGCGATTCGCTGTCGGTATTCGCGGCCGATGACCTCCGCCGTATCGCCGAGGTCAGCACCGGCGAGGAGCCGAGCTCGGTGCCGCAAGAGGCGCAAGCGCGATCGGAATCATCTCCGGACCAATATACTGCCGGGAAGCGCGAACCAGCGCTGACTCACCATCGGCTAACAGGCCGCGAGCCTGATAGTCAGCCGCGGCATACAAAAGTTTGTCGCGCGGGGCATTTTTACCCGAAACGTTTCGGCCGTTCTGGTCACAGCTAGTGAGGACCGAAACGACCCGAGCGAAATTCGTGTCGCCGATGTCACCGATGTCGGGGCGAGGTGTCGTCGTGCCCTCAACAACACGCGACGACAGTTGTTACCAACGATGGAGCAAGTGCATTGATGAATCCCACCTACCCAGGCGTATATATCCAGGAGATTCCGAGCAGCGTTCGGACCATTGCCGGGGCAGCGACATCCGTGGCTGCCTTTATTGGTCGCGCGCTGCGCGGGCCAGTCAACGAGCCCGTGCCAATTGCCAGCTTTGGCGATTTCGAGCGAATTTTTGGCGGCATGTGGGTCATGAGCAGCCTGGGCTATGCTGTGCGCGATTTTTTCGTCAACGGCGGCGGCCAGGCGGTTGTTGTCCGCCTGTTTAACCATGGTTCTACCGAGATCGAGGCCAGCGAGATTTCTGTCGGCCATACCGACAATCCTCTCGTACTCAAACCAGCTTCGCCCGGCGCCTGGGCAGCCCAGCTGCGAGTGCGGATCGATGATCTCGACGACGAAATTGCCCAGGGCATCGCCGATCGCTACAGCCTGGACAAAACCACCCTATTTACTCTGCGGGTTCGAGATCTCGGCACAGGTCGCGAAGAGATTCACCAAAATCTCACCATTGTGTCCGACCATGCACGCAGCGCAGATCGAATTCTCGCCAGTCAGTCGACCCTGCTTCGGTGCGTGCGCATGCCAGCGGATGCCACTGAATCATTCGATAAGACCCCGATGCCTCAGGGCACGAACCCGTGGTGGCAATCGGAGTCGACCAGCGCCAGGCCAAGCCCCGAGCCCAGCGATGGCAAATCGCTCACATCGAACGACTTGATCGGCCCGGGCAAGCAAGGCGCCAAAGAGGGCCTCTATGCCCTGGACAGGGCCGGAATCTTCAATCTTCTGTGCATTCCGCCATACAAGCACGCAGAGGGAAACGACCCGGTTGTGTGGCACCATGTCGCCGCATACTGCGAACAAAAACGGGCAATGCTCATCATCGACCCCGATCCGAGCTGGAATAGCGCAGCCCAGGTCAAAACCGATCAGCTACCGACCAGCAGCAATGCCGCTGTTTTTTTTCCGGCCCTGAAACAGGCCAATCCTCTCCGTGAAAACCAGATCGAGACGTTCGCCCCCTGTGGAGCGATTGCCGGGGTGATCGCCCGAACTGACGGCACCCGCGGCATATGGAAAGCTCCGGCCGGCCTCGACGCCACTGTCAAGGGCACCTCGGGACTCAGCGTCTCGCTCACCGATGCCGAGATCGGACAGTTAAATCCGCGCGGCATCAACTGCCTGCGGACCTCACCGGCCAGCGGCAGGGTCATCTGGGGGGCCCGAACCACCGAAGGCGACGACCGATTGGCCTCTGAGTGGAAGTATCTGCCGGTCAGACGGCTCGCTCTGTTCATCGAAGAAAGCCTCTACCGCGGCACCCAGTGGGCAGTTTTCGAGCCCAACGACGAGCCGCTGTGGTCGCAGCTGCGCCTCAATATCGGCACGTTCATGCACGGCCTGTTCCGGCAAGGAGCCTTTCAGGGCAACACGCCGCGCACCGCCTACTTTGTCCAGTGCGACAAGGAGACCACGAGGCAGAGCGACATCGACCAGGGGATCGTCAACATCGTGGTCGGCTTCGCCCCGTTGAAACCGGCCGAATTCGTCATCATCAAACTGCAGCAAATCGCCGGCCAGAGCGCCGCGTGAGGGACCGACCATGAGTGAATACGATGCCAATGCCCAGCGCGTCCTGCCCTACAAGAACTTCAAATTTCGCGTCAAATGGGACGGCCGCTACGTCGCCGGAGTCACCAAGGTCAGCGCATTGCGCCGGACCACCGATACCATCGAGCACCGCGACGGCGGCGATCCCAGCAGGGTCTACAAAACTCCCGGACAGACCAAATACGAGCCGGTCACCCTGGAGCGCGGAGTAACTCATGACCTCGAGTTCGAAGAGTGGGCCAACAAAGTTTGGCAGCTCAATAACGGGCTCGGCGCCGAAGTGTCGCTCAAGGACTTTCGCAAGGACATCACCATCGAGATGTTTAACGAGGCCGGACAGACCGTCCTGGCCTACACACTGCAGCGGGCCTGGGTATCCGAATTTCAGGCCATTCCCGATCTCGATGCGTCGGGAAGCGCCATTGCCATTCAGACATTGAAGATCGAGCACGATGGCTGGGAGCGCGACACTGCCGTTGCCGCACCGGAGCCGCCGTCCCTCTAGAGACCTGTCATGCCGACGCTATCAGTTGCCGAAATGATCGCGCTGTGGGAACGCGCTGCCCGGGAGCATCCTCTGATCCGCGCCCTGCACCTGCTCGACGCCAGTCAGCCAGATCACGACTCGGCTCGGGCGCTCGATCTCACCGAACTCGCCAGGCTCGACGTGGGCGAGCGCAATCGGCGCCTGATGGAGTCATTATCCGACAGCTTCGGCGATCGGCTCCAATGCGAGTCGACCTGCCCCCAGTGCGATGAACCGGTCGAGTTCGCCCTGGACCTCGGGCAAATTCTCGCCCAATCAGCTGGCCAAAACCGGTTCTTTCAAACCGCGATAGACAGTATTTCGGTGCGATTTCGCCTGCCCACCACGCTTGATCTGATCGCGGTTGCGAGCTGCGGAGACGTCGCAGCGGGCCGGTCCCTCCTTTTCGAGCGGTGCATCGTCGCAGCCGAGCGAGATGGCAACGCGGTCGATACATCCGCCCTGCCCGCCACGGCTCTGCAGCATATCGCCGGGCAAATGAACGCGTGCGATCCCCACGCAGAGACCCGGATCCGGCTGGTATGTCCCGAATGTGGCGAGACATGGCGGGCTCTACTCGATATCGCCGAGCTTCTATGGGCCAAAATCGCCGACCGGGCCCGGGCGACGGTTCGAGCCGTGCATCTGCTGGCGCGAGCCTATTCATGGTCCGAGGCCGATATCCTGGCCATGAGCGACCGCCGCCGGGCCCTTTACTTGTCGATGGTGGATGTATGAGTGATTTTATCGACCGCGCAGTAGCGCTGGCCCTGGGCACGGCCCCGCTTGTCCGATCAGTTATCGGGCCGCCAGTCACTGGCCCGGGCACCAGTGCCGAATGGCCTGTCGAAGTCGATGTCAGCATTGCAGCTGGCGCGGCGCCTGGCCAGCCCGAGGACCCGGACGCCAACACCGGCGACTGGCCGTTGTCGGACCACGCAGACCAGCGAGAAACGCCACGTTCGCCAGGTGAGCCCGACTGGAACGACGCCGACAGCGCCATGCGCGGGCCAGACATGGCTGTCGAGCCAGCTGCGCAAAAAGAGCGCCGAATGGCACCGTCGCGTCCAGCGCGACATGGTCGCCACTCATCGCGCAAGCGCATGGCGCCGGATACCGGTGTCGAGCCTGGGCCCGACGAGCGACGCGTTACCGATGCGCGTCAACCCCATGACCGCCCCAACGACTCGCGTCAACCCCATGACCCCCCAAAACCAGCGCAGAAACAGCCAGCGCGGGGCAAATCCACTCAGCCCGAACCGCCTCGGCTCAGCCACGATCAATGGGCGCAGCCAGAATTGGCGTTGCAGCAACCGGAACCAGAGTTCCGGCAAGTAGAGCCCGAATTCCGTCAGCCGGAGCCACAGTTCCGGCTGCCACCGAGAACAACCCGATCGCGGCTCGAGCCAAACCCCTCGCAGGTTCCGTACAAACCGCGAACCTCGGGCTCGTCTGACCGGGCAAGTGCATCCAATGCGCCGCGAGCAAACACCTTGCACCGAGCGGTGGACGGCGGCCCGGTCCGGATTGCCTCGCTGACCGCAAAGGACGCTCAAATACCGGCTCGGCGGCCCGACTCGCGACACCCCGAAGTGGCCGAGCTGCCGCCCGCCATCGGCAACCTTGCACGGCCCACAGAAAGCGGGCAAAACCGCGAGCACTCCGTGCCCATCCGGGTTTCCATCGGTCGCATCGAAGTGCATGCTCCGCAGCCGACCCCGGCACCGGCGCCCGCTCCGGCCTTGCCCAGCCCGAGCGCGCCCCCGCAGCCAGCCGAGCGGACCGCGATCAAACTCGACGAGTATCTGGCCCGACGGGAGGGACGCAGATGATCGAACACGTCGGCATGGCAGCCGCCACTGCGGCGCTCCGCCACACGGTCGATACCGCAGTCAGACGAGCGGTCAATGGTGCCAGCGTCACCCTGCGACGACCTGTAGCTGCTGATAGCGCCGAGATCGGCGGCCCGCGGGCCAATATCTATCTCTACCAGAGCGAGCTCACCGCCGATCAGCGCAACGCCGATCTTCCCTTTCGGGCTGGCGATCGCACCCTGCGGCAGAGGCCCGTCGCAGTTTACGACCTGCGCTTTTTGATCAGCTTTTACGGCGACGACGCCAAATACGAACCGCAGCTGATGGCTGGCAAAGTGCTCGAATCACTGCACGCCAATCAGCCGTCGCTCACCTTCGAGGCCACCGAAGAGCTGGACGCCGCCCTGGCGATGGGCAGCTCCTCGACCACCACGTCTGATGAGCGCCGCAGGCAACTGGTCGACGACTATCTCGAGATGCGCCGGCAAGGACTGCATTTTTTCCAGGTCCCGCTCACCGTGAGCGAATTATCCCAGCTGTGGTCATTTCTGTTTCGCGCGCCCTATACCCTGACCGTGGCCTGGCAATGCTCGTCGGTGTGGCTGAATAGCAGCATCGAAGTCCCATCTCTGCCCCAGGTCGCGCGAATCAACGCAACCATCGCCGAGATGCCGCCACCGCCGGAGGCAAAGCGATGAGCGTCAGACCGATCAGCCTCTCGGAGTACTCCCTGCTGGCCCGGGAACTGGCCATCCTCGCCCGACAGCTCGATGCCCAGCTCGCTGCCGAGCCCGACTCGCACGCCAGTGCCGGGTCTGAGCCAGTGGCCGACAATCAACCGCAGCAGTGCTATCCCATTCTTGGCGACATCGCCGTTGCTTTTGGCCTCAGCTCGTTCGAACGGTCGATCTTGCTGGCCGCGGCCGGTCTCGAACTCGACAGCGAGTTTGCCCGCGCGCTGTCCCGCGCGTTCGGCGATGACCAGGGCCCGGCGCTGACCTTTGGCCTGGCCCTGGCCCGCTTTGCCGACCCTCACTGGAGCGCGCTCGCGCCATCCGGCCCGTTGCGCTACTGGCGCCTCATTCGCCTCGGCGACGGTCACGGTCTGGTCGATCGAACCATTCATATCGACGAGCAAGTACTCCACGTCATCGCCGGAGTGGCCGGCTGGCATCCTGTACTCGAACGAGTGACCCGCGAGATTGACCCGCCCGAGCATCTGGCCCCGTCCCATCGTCATGTGGCCGAAACCCTGGCCCAGCTGTGGAGCGGGTCGCCGGGCAGTGTGGCGATGTTGTGCGGCCGCGACGCCCGGACCCGGCGCGACATCGCCGCTGCTGCGTGCGCATCGCTCGGTCTTCGGCTCAGCGCCATGGATCTCGATGCCCTGCCTGCCCGTGCCGACGAGCGCGACGAGCTGGCCCGGCTGTGGGATCGCGATGCCACTCTCAACCGCGCCGTGATGTTCCTGGACGTGCCCAATACGCCCAATCGCGAGTCGATCGGGCTCAGCGATCGACTGACCGGTCTGGTCGTTGTGGGCTGCGATTCTCCGATTCGAGCAAGTCACCATGGTGGCCATCGGCCGCTGGTGCGCATCGACGTCGACCCGCCGACCAGCCAGGAGCAAACCGAGCTGTGGCGACGAGCCCTGGGAGCTGACGCCGATCGGTATGGCGACGCCATTGCCAGGGTTGTGGGTCATTTTCGCCTCGGCGCGAACGACATCCACAGCGCCTCGGCGGCCCTGGCGGCCAGCGGCAACCCCACCGATCCCGCCTCGGCCCTGTGGCAGAGCTGCCGCACCCAGTCTCGGCCCCGGCTCGACGGCCTGGCCGAACGCATCACCAGCCCGGCGACCTGGCGCGATCTCGTCCTGCCCCGGGCCAATCTCACTGCATTGCGGGCGATTGTCGCCCAGGTCCGCCAGCGCGATCGGGTCTATCAGCAATGGGGCTACGACCGCAGCGGACCGCGCGGCCTAGGTGTGACAGCGCTGTTTTTCGGCCCGAGCGGCACCGGCAAAACGTTGGCGGCCGAAATTGTCGCCAACGAACTCGAGCTCGACCTCTATCGCATCGACCTCAGCGGTGTGGTCAGCAAGTACATCGGCGAGACCGAAAAAAATCTGCAACAGATCTTCGATGCCGCCGAATCGGCCGGAGCCGTGCTCTTGTTCGACGAAGCCGATGCCCTTTTCGGCAAACGCAGCGAGGTCAAGGACGCCCGCGATCGCCATGCCAACATCGAGGTGAGTTATCTCCTGCAGCGCATGGAGTCCTACTGCGGCCTGGCCATCCTGACCACCAACATGCGCGCGGCCATCGATGACGCGTTTTTGCGCCGCATTCGCTTTGCAGTCGAGTTTCCCTTTCCCGATGCCACTCAGCGGGCCGAGATCTGGCGACGGTCGTTTCCCGATACCACGCCGACCGAGGGCCTGGAACCCGAGCAACTGGCCGAGATCCAGCTGTGCGGCGGAAACATCCGCAACGTATCGCTCAACGCCGCCTTTCTCGCCGCCGACGCCGGTCAGCCGGTGACCATGGACCACGTCCTCGACGCCGCGCGCGCCGAATTCATCAAGCTCGAACGACCCTATTCCGGCCCGGCCCGCAAGTCGGCCAAAAAACCATCGACAACAGCATTAAACCGGGCAACAGGCCAGCCGAGCAACGGAGTCAGAGCATGAAACCAGGGCCCATAACCGTCGATATCGACCAGCTGGTACTGCGCGGCTTCGACCGCGCCAGTGCAGCCGAACTGGCCGGCGAGATCCGCCAGGCATTGACCCGAAAACTGGCCGAGCACGGCCCACCCGCTGTGTGGACGGCTGCCGATCGCCAGTACATCGCCGGCCTCGACATCCCGATACGGGCCACCGACTCGCCCGGGGCCATTGCCGAGAGCCTCGCTGCACGCCTCTGCGCCGACACCGATGACAGCCGCGGAGGCCAGCCATGACCGTACCAGTGCCGCACCTGCGCCGAGGCGCCATCGCTCGAGTCGACCCGATCATCGGCGTGGTGCCGACCAGTCTCGCGGTATTCCAGTACAACCCCGCCGAGCTTTCCCGCACCATGGCTGCCCAGTCGGCGAACGGGAGCACCCGGTCCGGCTCGGTGCCGCACGAGACCATATCGATGCGAGTAGAGCTCGACGCCGCCGATCAGATGGAGCGCGGGGACCAGGGCATCGTGCGCCCGAGCATCTATCCATCCCTGTCTGCCCTCGAAGTGCTCATCTATCCGTCTGTGGTCACCACTCTGGCCAACTTGGCGCAGAGCAAGCTGGGCGCCATCGAGGTCATTCCGCCCCAGTCGCCCGTTGCCGTGCTGTTGTGGGGGACCCGGGTCCTTCCTGTCCGGGTCACCCAGCTCGGCGTCAAAGAGACCGCGTTTGACAAAGAACTCAATCCCATCCGCGCCGATGTCGATCTCGGCTTGCAGGTTCTCACCTACGACGACCTGGGCTGGCTCAATGTCGGCTCGTTTCTCTATCTGGCCAATCAGCTCAGACGCGAAGTCTTTGCCGCGGCCAATCTACTCACTGCCGGCCCTGCGGCCGCATCCTCGTTTACGCTATGAACTCCATCGATTTTGAACAACTCGGCCTGGCCGGGGGTGGTCGCTACGAAAACAGCGAAGAGGCCGAGCGAAAAGACGACTCGGGACGAACGATTCGTTATCTTCGCCGCCGTTTTTTGCCTCCGGCCGAGGAGCTGCCAGTGCTCGCCGAAGTCGCAGTCGACGACGGCGAACGCCTCGACACCATCGCCGCGCGAACTCTCGGCGACCCGGAACAGTACTGGCAAATCTGCGACGCCAACAACGTCATGCAACCCGAGCAGCTGCTCGATCGCATCGGCGAACTCATTCGCATCCCCGGCCCCAGCGTTGGAGGTCGATCGTGAGCGCGCTCGGCGGTTTGGCGTTCCGCATCATGGGCGCACGGGTCGCCGTATGGGCCGGCAAGTTCGTGCCCGGTCCGGTGCCGATGTCTGTCATCGAGAGCCTGGAAGACATCGAAGTCGTCGACAAAGATCATGGACGATCCGGCTTTCAAATCAGCTTTCGCGCCGAACGCAGAGGCATCCTCGGTGTTCTGGACTATCCACAACTGGCCCTGCGCACGCTCAGTCCCGGCAATCGGATCATTATCGCGGCCTGGCTCGGAGTCAAGCCCGCTGTCGTGATGGACGGAATTATCACCCACCTCGACCTCGATCCGGTAAACAAGCGAGTGACCCTGACTGGAGAGGATCTGGCCGTTGTGATGGACCGGGACGAGCAGCTCGTTCACCACACTGGACTCACTCCGTCGTGGATCGTACTCAAGATCCTCGCCGCATACGCCCGATACGGAATCATCGCAAAGATCATCCCGCCCCGGGTCAATAAAGTACCCGGTCCGCACGATGGCTGTCCCACCCAGCACGCGACCGATCTCGTGTATCTCGAGCGTCTCGCCGAAACCTGCGGATATATATTCTATCTCGAACCAGGCCCGGCACCGGGTGCTGCCACGGCATATTGGGGCCCGCCGCAGCGAACTGCTCTGCCCCAACCCGCGCTCAAGGCCGACCTCGGCGGTCAGAGCAACCTCACCTCGATCGCTTTTCGCACCGATGCCATGGCAACCACCGGAGTGACCGGCTCGGTCAAGGATCCGCAAACCCATATGACCATTCCGGTCAAGACAATCCGCAGCACCCGCGTTCCCATGTCAAAGGGCGAACTCCTGGGCACTCTGTCGCGAACCATTCGCTTAGGCGGTGTCGAGGGCGAGAGCTGGAGCGCGGCAATGGCCCGCGCTCAGGCCCACACCGACCGATCCACCGACGACGTCGTGACCGCCCAGGGCGAGCTCGATACGGTCCGGTATGGCGCGGTCCTGCGCGCCCGCGGGACGGTGGGAATTCAGGGCGCCGGCTATCGCCACGACGGCAATTACTATATCAAACGCGTAACTCACAAGATCAAACGCGGCTCGTATACGCAGAGTTTTACCCTGACCCGCGGCGGTTCAGGCTCTCTCACACCGGTAGTGCGACCATGAACGAGTACAACCAGAAATTCTACGGCAAATATCGCGGCGACGTGATAAAGAATAACGACCCGATGAAGTTGGGCCGCGTCATGGTGACCGTCCCCGGGGTATGCGAGCGCCAGTGGGCCACCCCGTGTACACCGTTTGCCGGCATGGGAGTGGGGTTCTCGGTCACGCCGCCGGTCAAGGCCAATGTGTGGGTTGAGTTTGAGGGTGGCGACCCCGGCAAACCCATCGTGGTCGGCTATTACTGGGGTCAAACCGATAAAACTCCGGTACCGAGTGCAGCCATCGAAGTGACTCCCACCGAGATCAAATTACGCTGTGGCAAGAATACGTTGACCCTGTCGAGCACCGGTATCGAGATCGCCAGCAATCAGGTGTCGATAACAATCGACCCGAGCAAACTATCTGCTCAATGCGGAAACGCAGCGACGCTCGAGATCAACAATCAGGGCGTCGATGTCACTGCCGGATCATCGACTGCATCGTTTAGCCCGGCACAGGTCAAGCTCTCTTCCGGCGTCGTCAATGTCAATGATGGCGCATTGCAGGTGATATGAAATGCCCACCATCCTGAGTGACAATGCAGTGGTAACCTGCGCCCATCAGGGCAAAGATAATCTGGTTGCGTCGAATCGGCGGGTCACGGTCAACGGCAGCGCGGTCCTCACCAAGGCCGACTTGCATCCGATCGCCGGATGCACCCCGCCGCCTAACGCGGGCGGACCGTGCACGACTGCCTCGTTCACCACAGCGGCGACCCGGGTCAAGGTCGGCGGCCAGCCCTTGCTTTTGCGCAACAATGTGGCGCTCTGTACACCGACCGGCACACCGCTTTCCGTGGTTCTGGCTCAGCTGCGAGTAAAGGCACAATAATGGCGCTGCGATTTCCCTATGGCCTCGACCATCGCGGGCGAACTGCCGAGGTCGACCTCGAGACTCACGTCCGCGGCCTGATCGAGCAGGTTTTATTCACCTCTCCGGGCGAGCGCGTCAATCGGCCCGATTTTGGCTCCGGTCTGCAACAGCTGGTCTTTGCGCCCAATAACGACGCGCTCTCGGCTGCGGTGCAGAGCCTGGTACACGGCGCGTTGCTGCGCTGGGTGGGCGACAAGATTCAGGTCAATAGTATTGTCGCCCACAGCCGCGAATCGAGCCTCGAAGTCGAGATTCAATATCTCATCATCCGCGAACAACGGGCGGTCACTGCCGTATTCGTCCAGGAGCTGCCGAGCTGATGCAGAGCTTAGTCACCGATCCGGCCTTATTGGCCCGGCGCCGTGCCCTCGTACGCCAGCGCGATGACCTCGTTGGCATCGATTACATCGACGTCGAGTCAATCCCGAACGGCCAGTCAAACCAACCCGTCACGACCTACAAGCTACATGTTCATTTTCTCGGCACAGGTGCCGGCATCGACACCCTGAAGCGCGAGCACATCGCCATCAAACCGGACCTGTCCGCGGCCATTACCATCCTCGACCGACAGATCCCCGAATCGGGCAACGCGATTCTCACCATCCAGGTGGCCGGAGTCACGGCCACCATGGGCCGCTACACCCTCCAGCTGACCAGGCCCGACTCCGCATCCCGGTCCGATTCTGATGCCGCGCCCGATGGCGACGCCGGGCCCACGTTTGCCCCGTTTTTCGACCGCATCGACTTTCGATTCGACGTCGATGCGACTGCCGGACCGGGCCGGGCCCGCAGCCCGGAAACCGTCGCGACCGGCGACAAAACCCCTCCCATCGATTATCGTGTGCGCGACTATCGCGGGTTTCGCGGTCTCATGCTCGACCGCATTGCCGCGCTCATTCCAGATCGCCAGGAGCATCATCCGGCCGATACATTGACCGTGCTGGTCGAGATCATCGCCCATGTCTCGGACCAGCTGTCCTATTATCAGGACGCGGTGGCCACCGAGGCCTACCTCGGCACCGCCCGGCGCCGCGTTTCGGTCCGCCGCCACGCCCGTCTGCTGGGCTACTTCGTCCACGAAGGCGCCAACGCGCGGGTCTGGGTGGCGTTTGGCGTCAGCTCAACTACTGGCCCGGTCGAGCTGGCCAGGGGCACGCCAATTCTCAGCGATGTGCGTCCGGCCCGGCCCACTCTGTCGCGTGGCGAGTACCAGCGAGTCCTCGACATGCAATCCCCCGTGGTTTTCGAGACCATGCACGAGGCGACCCTTTGGCCTCAGGCCAATCGCATGCCGCTCTACACCTGGGGCGCGCGTGAGTTTGCCCTCGAAGCAGGCGCCACGTCAGCCCATCTCAAGGGTGCGTTTGCCGACGTTGTCGACCCGGGCGACGTACTCATCCTCGAAGAGCAAGGCTCACAAGCCGACCCATCATCTCGACGCGCCCACCCCATACGCCTGATCGCGGTCGAGTCTGCCATCGATCCGCTGGGCGACAACCTCGATTCACCGGGCTCGACCGCGCTCACTCGCATTGAATGGCACCCCGCCGACGCCTTACCGTTTCGGCTCGTCGTGGCGGCAAACGGAGCGAGCGAGCGCGCATTTGCCACCGGCAACGTGGTGCTGGCCGATCACGGCCGGACTATCGAGCGAGAAGCCCTGCCGCCGGCCCATGCGAGCGGTACCGCCCGCTATCGCCCGCGCCTGCAGCGGCGCAACATGACCCATGCAGCGAGTTACGACCACAGTCGAGCCCGCTCCTTGCCCGAGCCGGCCAGCCAGGTCATGACCACCGACCCGCGCGACGCCAGGCCGAGTATCGAGCTCACCCACGACGGCCAGGCCGACCAGGTGTGGCGGCCGCGTCGCGATCTGCTCGATGCCGACGGCGATACCCGGGCGTTTGTGGTCGAGCTGGAATCGGACCGGGTGTCGTGGGTGCGCTTTGGCGACGGCATTTACGGCAGCAAACCAGCGGCGCGCGGCTACCGCGCCCACTATCGCATCGGCAACGGCCTGGTCGGCAATATTGGTGCCCGGGCGCTCGCCCATGTTGTCACCGATACGCCCGGCATCGAGAGCGTGACCAATCCCCTGCCAGCGCGCGGCGGGGTCGAGCCCGAGACCATTCAGCAGGTCAGAATTCAGGCTCCACGGGCCCATCGCGCCCGCATCCGCGCCACCACGCCGGACGACTACGCTGCCTTGGCTCGCCAATTTCCCGGGGTCGGCAGAGCCGTGGCCAGTGCCAGTCGCGGCCGTCCGGTTCCCATCGCGATCCGGGTCGAACGCATCGGCCGGCAGCCGGTCGACGATCCGGCATTTTGCGCCAGTTTGCTGGCTCACCTCGAGCCGGCCCGCATGATCGGCCATCGCCTGGTCATTCTGCCCGCCCGCTACCTCGGCATCGACCTGACCATCACCGCCACGACTGTGCCCGGTTATCGCGCCAGCCCGGTGCGCAACGCGCTTGCCGAAGCGTTCAGCACCCTCGACCTCGGCGCCGGACGACGCGGCTTTTTTCACCCTGATCGCTTCGATTTTGGCGACGAGCTGCTCGCCACTGACCTGCGCCGGCACGCCCTGGACATCCTCGGCGTGGCCAGCGTGACGGTCAAGGCCAGGCCGTGGCGCTTTGACGACCGGACATCCATCGTCGAGCCAGGCCAGGTGATCCGGCCCCAGCGCGACCAGATCATCCGGCTCGACAACGATCCCGGTGCCGCTGAGTTCGGCGTGCTCACCATCGACGTCCGCGAAGGAGAATCCCGATGAAAACCGACCTGCCATCGCGCCATGGGTCGCGTCCGGCGCGTCCGTTTAATCCGCCCAATCAGAAGGCAATCGACTATCGCTTGACCTCGCACGGACCGTCATTTCGACGCATGCTCGCCCGGCTCACTCCCCATATGGCCGGGCTCTCTGCTGGCCACCGCGACGATCCCACCGTGGCTCTGCTCGATGCCTGGGCCATGGTCGCCGATGTCCTGACCTTTTATCAGGAGCGCATCGCCAACGAGGGCTATTTGCGCACAGCGACCGAGAGGCGCTCCATCGTCGAGCTGGCCCGTCACGTCTACGAACTCGATCACGGCGTATCGGCAGCCACACAGATCGCGTTTACCGTCGATGACGACGCCGGCGAGATCGCCATTGCCGCGGGCACTCGCATCATGAGTGTGCCGGTTCCCGGCAAGGGCCCCGAAACCTTTGAGACCACCGAGACCATTGCCGGCCGCGCCGAGTGGAACGAAATTCCGCTTACCCCCGCAGGCACTGCGCCAGTCCGACCGTCTCCGGCGTTTGAGGCCAATGCGACCGAGCTGCGGGTCGAGGGAACGGATCTGGGCGTGACCCGGGGCAGCTGGATTCTGGTCGTGGCCAGGCAAAGCAGCCGCGTATTTCGCCTGCTCCAGGTGGGCACTGTGTCCAGCGACCCGGCCGAAGCCCGCACGACCATCACATGGGTGAGAAGCGAGTCAAACAGTGATGCTACCCTCAGCATCGACAATCCCGAGATCCTGTGGTTGCGGCAAGAGCATCGCCTGCTGGGATACAACCTCTCTCTGGTTGGCAAAGACGATGTCAAAAGCAGGCTCGACAGCATCAGGTCGGCCGTGGCCGCCAGCAACGCGGATGACGCGTGGAATCATGCGCGAACGCTCTCCGAGCTGAACGCCGGCCGATTTCCCAGCCTGCAGGATGAAATGGCAACTCTCCTCCTCGAGGTTCACGGGTTCCGGCAGGACAGTGGCAGCAGTGCCAGACGACAAGACGCATTAAACGCCGTGGACGCCATGTTGAACGCACTGGACGCCATCACTGGCCTGCCGCAGTTTCGCGTCCACGAAGACGAAGACAATGACAGGACCATCGATCTGGCCCGGGAAGTGCGCGATCTCTTCCCCGACAGCTGGCTGGTCCTTTTTGACACCGGCAAACAGGGCCGCAAGCCTATGCTGAGCAAAGCCGTCCGGGTCACCCCGTCGGCACAGCAACAGCGGTTTGGCCTGCTGTCCCGCACTGCGCGCATCGAGCTCGATCAGCCTGTCGATGCCGGCTGGGACCTGCGCGATACCCTGGTTCTGGCCGATGCAGAGCCGCTCGTGCCCTGGCGTGACCCCCGCGCACCGAGGCCGGCCGAGCAGCCCGATGAAGCGCCGCGCGGGCCGAGAGTGTTTACCAGTCGTGCCCTTCCCGCTGATGCCGGCTGGACCCTGCCCGGCCGCATGGTGGCCATCGAAGGCCTGGTCGACGGCCAGCCAGCCGCCGAGATCGCCACTGTGTCCAGCGCGGATGAAAACGGCCTGGTAACGCTCGAGGAGCCGCTCCGCCACCTGTTTGACACCGATAGCATTGTGTGCAACGCCAACCTGGCACCGGCAAGTCACGGCGAGACCGTCGAGCAAGTGCTCGGTGGCGGCAACAGCACCGCGGTCGACCAGCGTTTTGACTTGCTTCGCAGCCCGCTTTCGTTCGTGGCCTCGCCGCGCGGCCCAGTTCCCCAGCTGACCGTTCACGTCAATGGAGCCGAGTGGCAGCGAGTCGACTCTCTCGACAAAGTCGATGGCAACGTTCCCGGGTATATGGTGCGCATCCGGGACGACGGCACCACCTCCATCGTGTTTGGCGACGGCGTCAATGGTGCCCGTTTGCCCAGTGGTCTGGACAATGTGGTCGCCACCTACCGGGTCGGTAGGGGCGCAGCCGGCAACCTGGCTGCCGGACGTTTGACATTGCTGCCCGATCAACCTCCCGGTGTGGCCAGTGCGGTCAATCCCGTGGCTGCTCGCGGTGGCCGCGATCCCGACACCATCGAACAGGCCCGAAACCGGGCCGAGTTCGCCACCCGGGTGACCCGCGGGCCGATCACCCGGACCGAGCTGGAAGATGTGGTCTGCGCCTCGGGGGAGGTCAGCAAGGTCACTCTGAGGCTGCTGGTGACATCGGGCGTACCCGAGCTGGTTCATGTCACCGTGGCCGGCAAAGATTGGTCTACCGACCCGCCAGGTCTGGCCACAGACGAGTTTTGCGCTCTGCTGGAGCGAGAGCTCTCGCGTATCGCGCCGAGCCCGGGACGACGCTACATGGTTGAGCCCTATGCTCCGCACAACTTGTCGATCCGTATCGGTTCTGTCGAGCTCGATGCCAACGCAGACATCGATGACGTTCGCCAGCGCGCCAGCGCCGCGCTGGACAGGCGCTTTGCCATCTCACAGAGCGAGTTCGGCCAAGTACTCGTTCGATCGCAGGTAGAACAGGTTTTGGGCGACATATCCGGCTTGCAGGCGTTCGCGGTCACGCTGCGCGATGAGCAAAACCCCCATGTCGGCCCGATCGACTCCATCGTGGCTCGCGGTGCTCATGTCCGCTCCGATGACACAGTGGTACCCGCTGAGCTCCTCGCACCCAGGGTAATATGGCCATGACCGACCTTGCCAATGTCAAGCAGCGGCTCTACAGCCTGCTTCCGGCCCACTATCGCAAACGCGATGCCGACAGTGGCCAGTTATTGCGCCGCGTGCTCGAAGTCATCGACGACGAAATGCGCCTCATCGAAGACGACATCGCCACGCTCTACGACAACTGGTTCATCGAGACCTGCGAACCCTGGGTCGTGCCGTATCTCGGCGATCTGCTCGGTGCTGGCGAGCTGGGACACCTCACCTTTTCCGACCTCCGGCCGCGCTCTGTGGTGGCCCGGGTCCTCGAATACCGCTCCCAGCGCGGCACGGCTGCCGGCCTCGAGGCGGTGATTCGCGATGTGTTGGGCTGGACTGCCCGCGTCGTCGAGTACGACGACGAGATTCTGCGCCGGCGCAGGATCGGCCATGGTCCACAACAGAGTCAAAAACAGCGCTTGAGCGGGGTGCTGTCGAGCGGCGATCGCGTCATTGACATCGATGTCGAGCGGCCTTATCACGGCCCGGGCATTGCCCCGCTGCGCGGCGATCTCGGCCTTTTTATCCAGCGCTACCCGCGCCACACCCTGCGCCGCGCCGAGGCCTATCCCGTGGACAAAGCCAGCGGCCGGTACACGATCCATCCGCTGGGCTACGACACGCCGCTCTTCTACCGTCCCGAGTCGCATCGAGACCTGCAGGACCTGGCTCGGTCGCGCGTGTCCGGCCGCCTGATTGCGGCCGACTTGGTCGATGGCGCTGAGGGTGTGTACGGCCCGGCGGGCAGTGTGCATCTCTATCGCGATTCCGAGGCCATTTCCCCGGATGAGGTTGTGTTTGCTGATCTGTCGAAGTGGCGGCAGGGCAGCGACGCGTTCGGCGACAAGATCATCATCGATCCCGAGCGAGGACGCATCTCCCTCACGCCGGGCGACCGCGTGGGCCGGCTTGTGGTCGATCACACCGTCGCCTTTGGCCGCCGTATGGCCGCTGGCGGCTACCCGCGTACGCCTCGCTCCGAGACGCTCGACAGCGATGCCGCGTTTCATTGCATCGTCGATTGGAGCGCACCGGATATCACAGACGACAAGGTCCTCTCGCTCGGCGCAGCACTGGACCGATGGCGGGATGCCGGCCGGCCCTCGGGCGTTATCCGGATCGCTGACAGTGGCCGTCACTCGGTGCGCGACGAGCGGATTCGGCTGCCGTCTGGACGGCGATTGGTGATCGAAGCCGCCGATGGAGCCCGTCCGGTTCTGTCCACCGGTGATCGCAGCGACGCCGGGCCTCTGCGCGTGAAATCCGATGCCACGGGCGAGCCGGGCCAGCTCATCGTCGACGGCGTGGTCATCGAGGGGCCGATCGAGATCAGCGGATCCGGGCATCTCGGCCTGGAGCTTCATCACTGCACTGCGCTGGCTCCCCGGCCGGGCGACGGCGAACCATCGGCCGGCGCAACGCTTGGCCCGTCGCTGCGGGTCGACGATGAGCCGCGCGATCTCGCAATCGTTATCTCCTCATCGCTGATCGGCCCGATCGTGGCCCCGGCCGAGGGCGTCAGAGTACGTATCGCCGATAGCATTCTGATCAATGCGACCAGCGGTTCCCGGAGCACTGCTGTCATCGCTGGCGATGTGGACGGCACCCGGCCCGGTCCCCACACGACAATCGAGCAGAGCACTGTGCTCGGTCGCGTCCATGTCCGGGCCATAGCGCGCGCCAGCGACTCTCTTATGCTCGATCCCGTCCGGGTCGAGCAGCGCCAGATCGGCGTGATGCGGCACTGCTATGTTGCGCTGCCATCGCCCGAGCGCGATGGGCTCAGTCGGCCACCGGCTCGCGAGTACTGCATACCGGCCAGCGCCGACGACAGCGAACTCGTACCAGTCCTTTTGTCGACTGAATACGGCGACCCGGCGTTTGTCCAGCTCGCCCAGGCGTGCGACCGGCACATCCGCATGGGCGCCGAGGACGCCGGCGAGATGGGCGCATTTCACGATGCCCGGCTGGCTCGGCGCGAGGCGTTCTTGCAGACCCTACTGGCCGACTACGTCCCGCTTGGCCTGACTGTCGACGTTTTTTATATCGATTGAGGAGAACATCATGAGTGACCAATCTGATCCCGCCGATCTGGGCCGCCGAGAACTGGTCGGCCCGACCGGCGTGCCCGCGGGGTCGGGCTATTTTGACATCGATCTGCAAAACGGCACGCTCGCGGCCGGGCGTTGCTATGTGAATGGCCTGGCATGTGTCAATGAAACCGATCGGCCGCTATTCGAAAAGGCCGATATTCCGGACGGCGCCCACCTGATCTACATCGACGCCTGGGAGCAGGATCCGGCCCGGGATGATCCGTTTTTCACCCGGCGGCCGGCCCTCGGACAGCCCCATCCCTTCGGCGCCGGACTGCGCACAGTCTGGCTCCCCCGCCATCTGCGGGTCGGCGACAAGCTGGAAGACGTCAATGTCCGCGACTTCGAATCCGGCTGGCGTCCGCCCGAGAACCAGCTGGGCACACTGCAAGCGCGAGCGAACCAGAGTATCGAGGTCGATGCCCTGTATCGGGTCGAGATTCATGCGGCACCAGACGGTGACGCGCCGGCCCTGTTCAAGTCCTCAGCCAACAATGGAATGACCGCGAGTCGCCTCCAGGAATACCGGCGCGGGGACAATCAACTCGTCCTCGAATCGACCCTCGATGATTATCCGTTTGGCCAGGGCTTTCGAATTGGCAAGCCGGTCGAGGTCGTCGAGCAGATCTCACCAGCCGAGAGTCGCTCGTGGCTGGCCACCATTACCGAGGCCAGTAGCAGCACGATCACGGTGGATTGGCTGGACGACGACGATGTGCCGGGGCCGGGGCTGGCCACTGCGGGACGGGTGGTTGTTCGCCAGTGGGATCGCGTGGCCGAGGTGAGGCTCGGCCACGCGACCGGGCTGGATTCGGATGGTGGCCAGAATACCGTGGAAGTTCGCTTTGCCGCTGGAGCCTTCGAGCCCGGCGATTACTGGCTGATACCGGCGCGGGCCGATCGCAATAACATCTTGTGGCCGGTGGCGTGGAATGACGGGGATGCGGACGACGGATTTGCCGGCCCGGCCCGGCCGCCTGATGGGATTGTGCATCATTACTGCCCGGTGGGGCTACTGATGCGGACTGGAGCAGAGTGGGTCGCAGTGAGCGAGGAGAGAGTACTGCCCGAACTCGAGACTGTTACCCAGGTCGCGCGAGAGATCAACCCGCGCACACCCAGTCACGTGAGAGTGCCGACCGAGCGGGCGGTGAAAGAGTATGCCGACGATCGCCTCCACGCCTTGGAGGAAATCACCGAGACGCTGGATGGCGGCGCGGAGCGTATAACCGGCTATCGTGTGGAGGGTTCATTGGAGGTGGAGCAGGGCTTGACCGTAACAGGTGGCCAGGTGGGTATTGGCACGAACGATCCTGATGCACGATTGCACGTCAACGGCCGGATAAGGGATGAGACTGGCGACGTGATGCCAGTTGGTGGCATCATCATGTGGAGCGGCGCCGAAAGCGATATCCCTGCTGGCTGGGTACTGTGCAATGGCGCAAACAATACCCCTGACCTTCGCTCACGCTTTATCGTGGGCGCAGGGCCAGGGGGAAGCCCGGCATATGAACCCGGTACCAGTGGCGGTCCGGACTCCCACCATCACCTTATCGACGTGCCAGCCCAGACAGTCGATACCTCGACCCACGGCGGACACAGTCATAAGATGCCCGACAAGTGGTCCGGGCGTAATTTTCGGACTGGGGGCGTCGGAGCCACAAAAGCGGGCATCGACCGCCATAGCGGCGACCCCGGCGCAACGAGAAGTCAAACGGACGGAGCCCATCACCACTCGGTCACGATCGACCATCCCGCATTCGATAGCGGGACAAGTAGCACAACCGAGATCCGCCCCCAATGGTATGCGCTTTGCTTCATCATGAAAACGTAGGACCCTCGGGTTGTAGGGACGGTGGAGGCTGGTCGCCGTGGAGTCGAACGGTGGTAGGCACGGCCGGCCACGAGGTGCCTGACCTGCAGAGAAATGACGTGTAGAGGGATGCACGTTCCCGCGGTTCTGTTTTCTGTCGCTTTTCTGGAGTCGTCATGTCGAACAAGAATGCTCATAACTTCAGTCCTGTGTCCCGGGAAGCCCGTGTGGCGGGTGATGAGAGGTCGGAGTCGGCCCGGCTCGTCGAGGGCAGCAGGCCACTCCGCGCGCCCGGGGTGGCTGGACTGCCGAGTGCTGCGCCGGCCGGGACGCCGCCGGCTCAGCGTGTCGCGGCGCCCGGGCATTCGGTGGCCACGGTGCTGATGGGCCAGGCGCGGCCGGCCCCGGCGGCGGCGCCTGTGGCTGGCACTGGCGGCGGAAAGGCGCTGCCCGAGGAGGTCAGGGGGAAGATGGAGGGGGCGCTGGGCATGGATTTTTCGGCGGTGCGGGTGCATGAGGGGCTCCAGGCGACGGCGATGGGGGCCCTGGCGTATACCCGGGGCACGGATATTCATTTTGCGCCGGGGCAGTATCGGCCGTATAGCCAGCGCGGGCAGGAGCTTCTGGGCCATGAGCTGGCCCATGTGCGGCAGCAGGCCGAGGGGCGGGTACGGGCGACGACGCAGATGAAAGGAATGGGGTTAAATGATGATGTGGCGTTGGAGCGCGAGGCGGATATGGCGGGGCGTGAGGCGGCGAGACCGGATCGGTTTGCGCAGGGAGTCGAGCGAAACGAGCACACAAACCGCTCTGTGGCAATCGATGCAAAACCTCGAGACCTCGCTCCGGCCCCCACAATGCCCAGCCAGACACCGATCCAGGCCAAGCTCACGTTTAAGAAGAATGGTAGCGAGATCGAGGAGGAACTCGATGCTGTCGTGCAGGCGCTCCGCACCTTTGCAACGACGCAGAGGCGTCGGGGTCTCCCTACCGATGATGGGGAGCTGCGTCAGAGACTGGAAACACTCCAAGCAAGCAATATCGATTACGGTGTTACCTTCATCGATAATGAACAGCATCTGATGGCTCTCTATTACTACGCCATGCAAGAGCCCCCATCAGAGGATGAGGATGACGAGTGGCAGTCCCTGGTGAAACCCAGCGAGAAAACCTACAGAACTGCTTTTCTCGGCGCGGGTGCCAGTATTGCCTATTATATCAATTCGATGGGTAGTAATTACGATCCTAAAGAGTTCATTATCATCGGCCCAGAGCAGCCCTGGCGCAACGAGCGGGGACCCGGCGTGGTCGCCCATCCCGAACACATGATCACCCCCATGCGCGAGCATGTCGGCGAGGACGCCATCGACAACAGATGGATGGAGCGGGGGAAATTCTCCAATCTGATCGACACAGCACTCGACGACTCCAAGATCGAGCGAGTACCGGACGAAGTGACGGCGATCGCCAGGGACGGTGATTTCTACGTAATCACCGTTAAAGGCATGGGGGAACCCATCTACGCTCGCAATATCGTCAGTGGTATGGGTGTCGGCGGGCACCGCCGACCGCCGGACGTCGATGCTGAAGCGATCGCCGGAGACGCCGATGGGGTCGGAGCGGAAAGGCGCATCATGGACATGGATCTTTTCACCCAGGTTGCGAGCAGGCTCACCAAAGACGGTAATAACGTTCGGGTGGGCGACGACGAGTCCAGTGACAAGAGCCAGATCACGATGATCCTGGCCGGCGGTAACGGAGCAATCGACGTGGCCTTCGACGCGCTGAACAAGGGTTATAAAGTACACTGGATCGTCGGCAGCGGACCGAAATTCTTGCCTGGCTTTTTCAATTACGCGGCTTACTTGCCCTATCTGCGCACCCTCCAGGATACTCGCCAGCTGGACAGAGTCGACCTCGATGGGCGCGGCCCTGAGCAGGAGATAGCACGAGTGCAGAATCTGCTGCCGGACCTGTACGACAATCAGGAGGATATGTTTGAGGGAGTGATCGAACGGTTCCAGCACCGCGACACCAAATTCGAAGGGGTTTACTTTGGTCGTTTGGGCCAGGTCGAGCCGGGCACAGACAACGTGACAGCGCAGGTGACTGTGGCGACAGGCCAGGACGATTATGGGGATATACAGGGTGATATCCTGGTTTATGGTCTTGGCCAGGACTACAAAACGTTTGAACTTTTCAAGGATTTTGCGGACGATTTGGTCCCCGAGTTGGATGTCAATCAGAGATTCAACAACGAAGGAGCAGCCACGCTCGGCCTGAAATCCAGCGACGGTAGACTCAAGATCATCGGTGCAACTGCCTTCCGCCTGGCGGGCCTAAAGGAAATAGGGGATATGGGCCCCGAAAGCCCAGTCATTACCAGCTTGCCCGACAACGTACTGATCAACGACCAACTGACGCCCACTCGCAGTCAGATCGAAGCAACAAACGAGTTTGTCCCCTCTAACGTCCACCAACGAGTCAATTTTGTGACTGACGACCGCACTGTGCTTGCGATCCACATTGCAGCACATTATCCGGCACTTGCTGATACCGTGACGGCCTGGGGGCGCTGGGCGTACTGGACGGGCTGGAAGAGGGAAAATTTCGAGAACTTGGTGCAAAGAATCATCAACAGTCGCACCGAAAAGGTCGACGGAGGTCCCAATTTTCGGGCGGTCCCCCCCCATCAACAAGAATTTCAAGAATTCTGGGAGCGAAAATTGTCACAGCTGAATGGTAACCTTATTAACAGAGCCTTGGCACAGATGGCTAGGTGGTGGTGGAACTTCCGGAGGATGATGTCCTGACCGATTAGTAGGTAGCCAGAATCGCCAATACGGACATTCGCCCTTGTTTGCATAGCCTAGCCTAGCCTAGTTCCCGTCCCTAAATGCCCGTTTTGCCTCGTAAAACGGGACCGGAGAACGATATGGGAGCCACGTTGGGCGCGGGTTGCTGACCGCGATGGCGACTTATATCAGCTCGCGAGTACGGTCTCGAGAATCAGACTAGAT
>JAKSDA010000106.1 GCA_022360315.1 Pseudomonadota bacterium | reverse complement strand
GTTGCGCATTGTATGTTCGCCAGACTTCGGCTTTTGGACCCGCAGCTCGGAATGCCGTCCGCCCCGCCAGTGGATCACGAGGATCACCTCACGGGTAGCGTCGTCGACATCGACGACGATCTCTTCGATGAGGGCACGAACCTCCATGATGGCCAGCCTGGCATCCATTCGGGCAACGTTGGTCCGTACAACCACGGGTGGCAGAGGACGGCGCCCTACATACCTCTTAGCCCCCGAATTGACGATGGAGCAACACAAGGCGGCCAAAATCTTCGAACTCGCCAGATGGCTCCCTGCAATTTCTTCATCGGTGATTCCGGTCCGAGCGAAGCGGGCTAAATCTGGATCTAGCGCGCTTGATGCAGGGAATGAGCCCTCTACGGGACCGCCAGTTTTGCGAAAGTCGCGCTAGTTGGGCCAAACGGGGGAGCTGTGCCCTGCTACGACCCACAGCAGTCAAATCGGGCCAGGTCCGCTCATTATTCATGCTCCACACGAGGCGACACTGCTCTCGGAAGCCCTTGGTGGCATCCTCCACTGACCGTCTGTTCAGAACGGCTGCGTCTGCTGAGCGATCTGGAGCTTGGTTTTGATGCTCAGTTGCCAGCCTGGTGAGAAATCCCGGCTAGGCCCTCCTCGTACCAGTCCGGATAGGCCGCGCCGCTCTGGTTGATGAGTTCGTGCACATACTCGTGGTAGACAATGCGTCGCGAGTGCTCCTCTGCCATGCTGCCATTGATCGCGATGATCCAGCTGCGCCATCCCGGCAGGAAATAACCGGCCACGTTTTTCTGCGGTGCAAACGCTTCCCAGTCGCCCTCGTCCTCAAACATGTAGACCTGAGCGGGAAACGCGCGCTCGGGCAGGGGGACTGGCAGCGTCTGGCCCACGGCGGCACGAAAGCCTTCGAGCTCACGGGAGAGCTTGACCGTGCGGTTTCGGTCGAGAGTACTCAGCACGCGAAAATTGCGCGTTGTAACCTGATGCCACGGCTTGGCCGTAACCGAGGTGCGACAGGCGCCGATGACCAGGATCATCAGGACCGCCAGCGCGCAGAGCATCGATCCGTGCCACCGTGTCAAGTGTGATATTCCATCGTCTTTTCTCAAAACTCTGACCTCGTCGTCCACAAAACTCACTCCTGAATGCCAATACTGCCGTATGTAGACGATATGTCAATTACACTCTATTACACTCCATTACAGGAGAGCTCGCGGCTCACCTTCTGTCGCAGGAACCGCCACAGCTCGTCGGGCGCAAACATCTCGGCCAAGAGTTGGGCCAGTTGACCCTCGAACTGGTCGCCTGGGGATCGTTGCACAAGTCTGCCTCCTCGTTTTGCACTGCGACCGCGAATACTAGCAGCACTGGCCACTGCTCCTCAAAAGTGTCCTCGATTGAGGACGCAGAGAGACGGCGGGGCGACCGGGTCACCCTGGGCGGTTGCGGAGGTCACGACACTCGGCGGCGGATACACACTGAAATAGACACGAATCGCGCCGCTTGGGCTCGGCGAATCCGCTGCCAATACGCCGGCCGGTCAAGCAGAGGCTGATCGTTTCCGTGTTTCGGTCGTTCAGTTTGAATCATTGGTGCCGATCGCCGTCTCCCTCAGACCCTCCCCAGACGGCTTACACCGTTCTAATGGTCAAGTCGACATTGGGGGAAGCAAATGGAGGAGAAGTAAATGTCGAAAAAATACGCTCTAGTGGCCACTCTTCTCATCACAGGTGCCTGTGATCTAGCTGGAGAGTCGGAGCCGGATCTGACGGGAACTTGGGTTCAGCGCGGAGGATGTGAGCAGACCTTCACTGATGGTGACCGGTATAATATGTTAAGGTATGAATTCGCTCCTGATGGGGAGACCTACCACTTTATATTTTCCTTTGATTATATTGATGACACCTGCACCACAGTCGCTCCAGATGATGCAGAGACAGCCATCAAGTACTACTACCGCCTAGGCGATGAGATTCGCGCATCGGTTTTCGAAATCGACGTCACTGCCGCGTTCGATGAAGAGGTTCGCTACCTGGCCCTCAAAGTCGAAGAAGACCGCCTCGCATTCAGCGTACGCCAGGGTGAAGATAGTATCGTGAAAGGCGAGGATGGAACCACCGCCTCAACCCGGGCGCGCAGTGTATTTGGATTTGACTACTTGAAGCAAAACTAGCCCGGCGTTCGCGGTACTGCTACAGTTCCAGCTCACGGTGGTGAGGCAACCTGGCAATTGGTAACCTTGCCGGCCGACCCCGAGTACTGGCGTTTGACGCCAACGGAATGGTTTCCGCTCTTGAGCAAGCCAGTGTCGTCGATGATCCAGTGCGTCACTGCATCTTTCTTGATCATCTCCGTTAGGCCGTAGTGCGCTGCCTCTTTACTCTTTACGCACCTCGGCATCGCTCCAATTCGAACCCGTTATGAAGTGCTGGAGGCGTTGATGGGCTGCATCTACCTCTTCTCTGTTTGGACAGGCGCGTGCTGCGATCGGTTCCATGCTCTTGCGCTCGCCGTTCCCGAGAAGGCCCATGGCATACACCGCATACCAAGCCCTACGCGCCTCTGAGCCGAGCACCACTCCAATCCGATCGAAGTACTCTATCAATCGCTCTTGTCGCTCCGTCCCCGAGTTCCGCCTCGCGAGCCAGCTTTGCCAACCGCGCTCGAGTTGGGGACGTGGTGGATCTCGTCTTTCGAAAACTCAGTACCGCGACCTGTAAGTAAGTGCCCAGTAGGGTCGGTCCAGCGCGTCGAGGGCAAGGCGCGAAGAGGGAGCATAGTGGGCCTACGTGACCGATGAGCAACACAGCCATCGGCGGGCTGGTCGGCCGTAATGGGTACTTACTTGCGGGTCGCGGT
>JAKSDA010000556.1 GCA_022360315.1 Pseudomonadota bacterium | reverse complement strand
TTATCGATATTCATATTATATCTAGTGCATAGGCATGCTCTGGACATAAGGATTTTGTGTCCCGCAGCAAAGGGGGAAGTGTGCGCGCAGCCCAAAATCTTTGCCGAGAATGACAGAATCTACTCGCTAAGAGACTAAACAGTCTCGATGATGGTGAACGTAGAAGAGTCGACCGCATCTTGGAGGCTCAATTGGCCCTTCGTCAAACCGAGTTCAACTTCAAAAACTCAGAGTACCAGGAAACACCCGTTGCGAACAAAAAGACAACCGCAAAGAGAGAAAAGAATACAGCAGGCTCAACGAGTGCCCCTGGTTCCTTTCGGGGCTTTTCGCTTCAGGCAACTAGGTTTCTTTACTATTTGCTCAAGGTGGAGTCTCATGACGTCGTTAGCCTTGAGTACTTTGAAGACGTTGGAGTTGAGAAGAGCAGTGGCGAGAAACTTGCTGAGCAAGACAAGAGCTTTCTCTCTCGTAACCCACTAGCGGATCGTTCAGTTGCGTTCTGGAAGTCATTCCGAAACTGGGTCGACGCCGCTTCAGCACGAACGCTGGTACCAGAGCGATCCAGTTTCATTATTTATGCACCAAACGCAAGAATGGGCAGAATTGTGCTTGCATTCGATAATGCAAGCACAATCGAAGAAGCCAAAGGTGTACTGCAGATGGCACGGCGAGCCCTTGGGGGCAGAATGAAGGGGAAAACTTGGGATATTTCCCAAGAAGCCCAAGAGCACGTAGATATTGTGCTGAATACCGGCTCCGCATTAGCTGCGAGGATTATCACTAGGTTCAATGCTGATGTTGCTGGGCAGGATCCCATGGATGCCCTAAAGCCACTATTGCGGCAAAAGCTAGTAAGCGAGTCTTCTTACAATGATGTCATTAGATGGGCAAACGGTTGGGTAAAGCAAAAGATCGACAAGTTGATGTCAAAAGGTGAACATGCGCGTATTCGACAAAGTGATTTTCAGGATGCTCTTCTGAACTACGTCCGAACTCATGATCGAGTTGACATACTCCGAAGTATCGCCAGTACTCGAAGTAAATCAGAGATAGAGACCGAGATAGCTATTCGAAACTACGTCAAGCAACTGCAGCTGATCGAACTTGACGACATTGATCTTTATGCTGCTGTAAGTGACTATCTGAGCGCGTCCGCCGATCGTGCCCAGTGGTCCGAGGACGGGTTGATCTCAGAAGAGTCTATGATGACTCTCGAGAGAGAACTCGGTCAAACTTGGCGCAATAAGCGACGAAGAGTCCGAATCAATCATGAAGACAAAGATGAAAAGGATCAGGGCCAATTGCTCTATAGCGAATGTATGGAGCATAGAGCCAATGTGGATGGCCTTGAGACACCATCCCAGTTCATTCGTGGTAGTTGGCATGCACTGTCAGATGACCAAACGGTGGGTTGGCATCCTCGATACAAAGAGGAGCTAGCTAGTTCCCGTCCCTAAATGCCCGTTTTGCCTCGTAAAACGGGACCGGAGAACGATATGGGAGCCACGTTGGGCGCGGGTTGCTGACCGCGATGGCGACTTATATCAGCTCGCGAGTACGGTCTCGAGAATCAGA
>JAKSDA010000399.1 GCA_022360315.1 Pseudomonadota bacterium | reverse complement strand
GAGCACAGGGCGGCTTTCTTCGGTCGCCGATTCTATAAGTTCACCGCAGCTTGACCGGTATTGTTCCCATTGTGTTTGAAGTAGCTCTACGTCCCGTGATTTGACTTCTTCACCAGCATAAAAGGCACCACCCGCCATACCGCCAACTGCACCTCCGGCTGCTAATGCGCCGGCTGCCGGGGCTCGGAGACCTTTGTTGCCACCCGGGCCACCTGCTTGTCCGTAACGTTCAAGAGTTCTACTCGCTTCTGTCAGCCGCTCGGTCACGGGACCTAGTTCTTGTTTGATCGAACGACCGATGGCACGCCCCATTTCTTCAAAAACTCCGCGCAACATCCAGAGAACTCGAAATTCATCTATGACCCGCGATACACAAAGGACGCGCAGCACTTGAAAATAGAAATCCAGTAGACGCCAACTTTGCAACAACAAGCAAAACAACAGATTGCTGATTAAAACACCAAGCAAGAGGCGATGATCGCCCGCGGTTGACGACAAATAGTGGATAGAAACCTGGCGATGCACTATCAGAAATCCGAACACTAACCCCAAGCTGAAGGCACTTAGCAACTGTAGTAACACCGTTTCGCGAAGCCACAACCAAATACGGCACAGCAGCAGCACCCATCCTGTTATAACATTCTTGGTCAGCAAGAATTCTACTAACAGTACGGGCTTTTTTGCCAACCATTTGTACAATAGTATACAGAGTGCAAACAGCAGACAAAGTTCTACTGTGCTACGATGTTGAGGCATGTAGCATGCCTCCACCGAGAGCAGCCCTGCACAAAGCAAAGGATAGACCAATGAAAAGCTTATGGTCAGGGCGAGCCTATTGACTTTGAACCCGAACAAACACATCCACATTATACGATCGAGATAAGACTCACTTCCAAATTGATTGTCTTCAATAGTTGTTGAAGACTCTAAAACAGAACCCTTTTGTCTTTGACTAAAACTTATACCATTTAGTTTACTAATACTAAAGTGCTGATTCATCATTTTATTTTAGCTTTTGAATTATTTGCTGAATTGGCCGACCCAGGCGCGCTTGCGCGTAACTCACCCAGGCGCCCACTCCCAGGCATTGACTTCGTCAAGTGCGGGGGGTCGCTGGCGAGAGTGCAAACCAAGTATCCGCCTCAATCAGGCTTTATCCTTTCCCTTTTGATTCGAAGGGGGTCAAGCCAAATGTGGCGAAGTTTTTTATGTTGAAATCGGTCCGATATAGAAAAGGTAGCTGGGCCCGATACTGGGCTACGCAACCCATCTTTGAACAAGTACTCGAGCTTTTGCTTGAGCCAAGCACTTTACCTGGAGCTTGAGCTTTAGGTTTCAAAGCTTGAGGTTGAAAACGGGAACCGCTGAGCGGAGGCCGAAGGCCCGTAGGGCGCTCGCTTGTTTGAAGCCTCGCCTTTGGCCCTAAGCTTTAGCTTTAGGTTTCCACGGGAACCGCCTAACCGAAAGCTTGAGAACCGAAGGGCGGAGGTTGAATAACCAAGCACTTGCTGTTGGTTGAATAACCAAGGCGTGAAGCCAGTAAGGCATGAAGGCAGATGGCAGATATTGGGTGCTTCGCACTCTGAGGAGTGTCCTCAGACGCCGGACGGCTTATGAAGAAAGAAGAAAGAAGGCGCCAGAGGCGGAGGATAGGGTACGCCTCAATCGCCGGCGGGGCTAGCACCTCAGCCCATCGCAGCGCTGTGCTCTGAGCTTCGGGGTGCCTCCGGACTTCGCTGCCGTGTCGCGAAGTCTCGTCGGGGTGCCTCGGCATTCGCAGCGTTGTGCTCATTGCCTTCGGGCCGTCGTCCTTCACATCGTTGTGTTCAGGCGCCGGCTATACCCCCTTTCAGGGGGTCGCCCGAAGAGTTCGACCTCAGACGCCGGTCGCGCCTACAGCTCCAGCTCAAGCGGAGCTTTCGCTTGAGCTTTCGGCTGGCTTGTTGCTCAGTCGCCGCAAGGGCTAAGAGTCGCCTCGGCTATAGCCGAGGCTCCAGCCCACCTCCCACCCGTGCTCAGACGCCGCACGGCTATAGACAGCTGCGGGAATCGGAATTTTTTTGTTAGTTTCTTTCCCCATATGCAAAACTAAAAAAATATTTGTATTGATTTCATGCGGACAGAGGTGTTTCCGTTCCCCCAAAAAAGTAAATTTTTTGGGGGACGGAATCGTTTTTTATGGCCACTCAATACTGAAAGAAAGACCGTAAAATGGATATCGAAATACAGTGAATTTATTTCGAGACCGAAAAATGCGGTGTCTGATTGAGGTTGGGGAAAAAAAGCCCCATCCGGTAGGGTTCAATTCCCTCCCACACGCTTGGCCGATTGTACCTCTCTAATACAATTGGCCAATGAGCATCGAAAACAATTACAATTCAAGTAAAAAATGAATAATTTAGACAGCGTTTTTAACACTGTATTCAAATACACAACGACTAAAAACAAGAGAAATGCAATAGGAAAAAAGGACGTTAAGTGTTGTGCGAAGCACAAGGCGCTTCGCGCTTGCCCTTCGGGCAAGGAAAATGCAAATGAAAATACAGTAGAACAAGTAGAACAAAAGGTCAACTTAGCAGAACAAAATGTACCAGAAGAACAAGCTACACCACGTCGTCGTGGTCGACCACGAGGGACCGCAAAGCGGTCGAAACCCAAAAATCATCAAAACCCGCCCGAGTTGCTACCTAAGGGGACCAACACGGCCACAGATATCATTTTAAAAATCGAAATCGATGCGGAGTGGTTTACCAAGGAATTCAACGGAACACCTCCCGTGGCTCGCCCACCAATCTTTATCACTTTGCAGGTCGCTCAGTCTAAAGGCGAGTCGAAATTACGCCGAATTTTTCAACATCCTCAATTTAGCCAATTTACCAGTCAAGCTGACCAAGAGGGGGTATTCCACGTCGACCCATCGACTCATCCTTTGCCTGTCACCGGCCTAAGACCTCAATTGGCTCCTGGAACATGGAAAGGTGAAACACCCCTGCCAGATTTGCTTGGACAATGTTTTAGCGAACGACAGCCACGAGAAGACGAAAAAATCGATCACTACCCGAAACTACGGCTCATCACCACCATATACTATACCTTCGCAGATCTTATCGCCTTTTTGGGGCTCAGGTTGTCAAAAGTGCTCATCGAGCAATTATACGCTGGCAAGTCGATTCGATTACCAGGGCGATGGGCACCCCTCCCACATGTGATTAGCGAAAAAAAATCCGACGGCAGCGTCGTAGATCGACAGCTGGTCATTGAGATTCGCGATCTTTTCGGGATCGAGTATGAGTCCTTGCAGTCCACTGCCGCTGCTTATAACGTCCCCATGCCACACAAGGACCTCATGGATGACTATAAAGACAAAATGCATATTGCTTACACCGACCCCACAATGCGAGACAAAATGATACAATACGCCCTCGGATACCTCATTCTTGCTTAACTATGGGAGGCCTATGAGCACAATTATAGTCAACTATGCGAAATATTCAATGTGACTCCTAAACTCCCTCCGCCTAACACCAAAGGCGCCGCCCACCTATTCCAGCTTGTACTCAACTCCACTGTCAAACTACCTGGTGACTTTCACGACATCAATGTGGTGTTTTTCCCTTAACCTACCACCCTCCAATCAGACACCGCAATAAACGCCCGGTTAATTCACCGATGTGGCCACGTTAGCCCAAAAATGACGTTTT
>JAKSDA010000532.1 GCA_022360315.1 Pseudomonadota bacterium | reverse complement strand
TCTGCTCATCGAGCGCTCCTCTGGACCGGCCGATGACCGGTCCAATGGGCGCCCGCTCCTCTCAGCTCAGGTTGTGGCTTGCTGACTTTTCGGGGGTATTTTCGGCAAGACGTTGGGCTTCATGACAACTAGAAGACTTTCTGCACTGGTCTGCGGAGCATGCGCCGAAATACGGTAAAGTCGATACCGCGCTTTTGATCGAGCTCTTCGACGCTCTCCAGCGAGCGGTCCGCACTGCACCCTCCGGAGGACATGGCTTCGTCTATCACAATTTCCGCCACAAGCACCGCGACCCGCCGCCGCCTGAGCCAGACGAGCCCGAAGACACGATGACGGCCGAGGACAGCGCCAAACGGAAAGAGATGATCGAGCGTCGACTACAATCCCGCATCAGTCGCCAGCGACGCGAGTGGTGGGTCGATTCGCCGCATCATAGCCGCATCTTGCTCGGCATGGTCGCGCCCGAGCGGGTCGCCGAACTCGATAGCGAGTATGGCGCAGCCAGGGCACTCCTATCCGATGGCAAAATTCTGGCCGGCTTGGCAACGATGAACGGCGACGCTGTCCCTCACATCGAAGCGGCGCTGATCGACCCGGTGATCGAGCTCAAAGAAGGCCCGGTACGGGTCCACGCCTGGCTCCAGATCAAGCTCAAATGGGACCCAGATGAGCAGCCACTTGCCGTGTGCACCCCCGAGCAAGTGATCAAGCTAGATCAGCTGTTGGATCAGCGCGCCGAGGACGAGCTGATCGAGTCGATCTGGGAGATGGAACTGCACTGGACCCGTGATCTCATCCGAGAAACCTATCACCGCTTTCGTGCCGCGTTGAAGAGCGCCATCGGACACGGCTACGGCTTCGCGTGGCTCTACGATCGTAACGAGTAGCGTGGCGTGAGCTAATCGTGTCGCAATCACCGCTTTCGTGCTGCGTTGAAGGTAAACCGCTAAGCCCCCTGAAAAGTTGGATCATTTTGATCACTTGGAATTCAGCAAAAAATGCGGATCGACAAGGGTTTGAACATGTGATCTACCTCGGCTATTGGACGCCCAGGGACCAATTGCCGAGCTGGAAGCCGAGCTGAGAGGAAAGGATGCTCAGCTTGCGAAGCGGGACGCAGAGCTCGTAGCCAAGGACGCTCGGATCAAAGAACTGGAGCAACTGGTGGCGAAGTTGACCGAGCAGGTCCAGACGCTGACCAAGCAGGTCGAGATGCTCAGCGAGAAGCTAGGGCGCAATTCGAGCAATTCGCACCTGCCACCGTCCAGTGATCCACCGGGACGCACAGGCAGTGGCAAGACCAGCACAAAGTCCAAGTCCAAGCCCAAGGGCAAACGCAAGCGGGGTGGGCAGCGTGGGGGCACACCGGGCACTGTTGCCCGAGGATCAAGTAGACACGTTCGAACACCTGTTTGCCCACCAATGTGAAAACTGCTGGGCACCATTACCCAAGGTCCCGGACTCGAGGGCCAAGCGTTATCAGGTTACCGAGGTGCC
>JAKSDA010000228.1 GCA_022360315.1 Pseudomonadota bacterium | reverse complement strand
CGAATCCAAGATTCGTGAGTCGAGGACCGCCGGTCTTGCGTCACGTCCGCCGAGACCCGAGCGTGCCGCCTGCTCGGCTCCACTCCTGGCCAGCAGCTTGAGCAAAGCGAGTCTTGGCACCATTTTACCCGCATTTGGATGTAGTCTGATTCTCGAGACCGTACTCGAGAGCTGATATAAGTCGCCATCGCGGTCAGCAACCCGCGCCCAACGTGGCTCCCATATCGTTCTCCAGTCCCGTTTTACGAGGCAGAACGGGCATTTAGGGACGGTAATCACTCGAGGCGATCGCAGTGGGGCGAATTTGTTGGAATCTTTAGAGATTGATGGCGCCAATGGCTGCGAGTGGATGCCAAAAATGGGCTGTTGGTGACACGAAAAGTGACACAGGGTTGGCGCATGAAGGGCAAAACGTCGGTTCCAAGGATTCGATTTCAATCTCGGTGGCAGATTGTAACTCCTCCGGTGCCGACCGACATGAATCTCATAACAGAAAACTGGCCATATCAGATCGGCGCGCGTCGATACTCTGGAAGTAGGTACCCATTCGGGTCACGCAAAGCCCAAGCGACCTACTGAAATGAGTAGCGCATCACTGAGTACCGCACCTCGTAAGTCGGTGACCAGGCATGAGGTGCCATGAGTCCTTAGCTCGCGCGATGGAGGACGACGAACCGGGCAGAGGGTGGTCGCTCTGTTGCGGGGCGGTGTACTGAGCAATGCTCGCAGCTCGCCGGCGCGATAAGTCGATCAGACTTCAGATTGGTACGTCCAATTTTCTCGCTGCCAGGGCAATCATTCCCGCAAAGGCCCGGCTCTGAATGCCTCTGTTCAGGCCCTGAGGTTGACTCGGTCGCTCTGGCGCCTCTCGCTGTGTCCGCTCCAGAGGACATCATGACCTGGCTTGCCGCGCTTTGTACCCAGCGATATGATGGCGTGGAAAGGCCGGGCGGTGAGCTTTGTGCGCTACTTGGATTTCGAGCTGAAGATCGCCAGGAGCGGCGGCGACTATAGCGCATACGTGCTGCACAGCCCCGGCGGTGAGGCCAGTCACAGGTTCGAGCTGCCGCTGTCGACAGACCGAATCGAGCTATTGATCACCCGAATGGGGCAGAGGCGGCGGTTCGAGGCCCGGCGGCTGCGCTCGCCCGAGATGGAGGCGGCATGCGAGCTGGGCACGTCTCTGTTTGAGTCGGTGTTTGATGAAGGCGTGCGAGATTGTCTGCGCCGAAGTCTCGAGTACATCGAGGAGCGGCCAGGGACAGGATTGCGCATCAAGCTACGCTTGGACGATGTGCCCGAACTCGGTGACCTGCCGTGGGAACTTCTATACGACAAAGCCAATCAGCGGTTTCTGGCCAAGTCGCAGTACACGCCGATCGTGCGCTATCTGGAGCTATCGGCGCGTATCCGTCCACTGCCGCTGGCGTTGCCGCTCAATATCCTGGTGGTCATATCGAGCCCGGCAGGCGTTGCCACGCTGGATGTGGAAGGCGAGAAAGCGCACCTGGAACAGGCCCTGGCCAGGCAATGCCAGGCCGGTAAGGTACGGTTGACTTATTTGCCCCGGGCCACACCACGCGCGTTGCAACGCGCTCTGAGCATCGGTACCTATCACGTGCTGCACTACATTGGTCACGGTGGCTTTGACAAGGCCACAGACGAGGGGGTACTGGTTCTGGAGGACGAAGTCGGCAAGCCGCATATCGCCGACTCGCAACTGATAGGCACCCTGATCTACGATCATCGCTCGCTGCGACTGGTGGTGCTCAACGCATGCGAAGGCGCGCGGAACTCGCGAAATGACCCCTATGCCGGAGTGGCAACCGCTCTGGTACAACAGCGAGTACCGGCCGTTGTGGCCATGCAGTTCGAAATCACCGACCAGGCCGCGCTCACGTTCGCCGACGAACTGTACGACTCTCTGGCCAGGGGATTGCCCGTCGACGCAGCAGTATCCGAGGCACGCAAGGCGATCTACAGCCAGCGCAATGAGATCGAATGGGGCACACCGGTGCTCTACACGCGATCGGCCGATGGTGCGTTGTTTCAGCTGGCTGTGGAAGCACCCGAACCTGCCGCGGCAGGACCACAACAAACGCCAGAGCGACAGCCATCATCGGATAGAACCCTCGATACTCGGCTGGAGGAGCTGTACACAGAGGGGCTCAACGATTACTGGCTGGAACGCTGGGTTCAGGCGCGCCGCTGTTTCCGTCAGGTAGTAGAACTGCGCACCAACTACAAGGATGCGGCAGCCAAACTGCAAGAGGTGGAGAGAAAAGCCCATCTGAGCGAGTTGTACGAGCAGGGGGTTGCTCATATGCAAGCCGAGAAGTGGGCAGAGGCGCATCGAGCACTGTCGAGCATTGTCGCCGAGCAGGCGAATTTTCGAGACGCGACAACACTCCTGACCACAGTCAACCAACGCAAGCAACTGGCCGAGCTGTATGAGCAAGCAGGCCAGCTGCACCGGAGGCAGAAATGGCAGGCGGTGGTGAAGGTATTTGCAAGAATCCAGGCAATCGATCCGGTATACCGCGATGGTGAGGGGTTTTTGCAATCGGCGCGGGAACAGCTCGCCGCAGCCCAGCGCCAGGCCGAACTGGAAGGGTACTACAAGCGGGCACTCGAGGCCATGAACGACGGGCAGTGGGCTCAGGCGCGGTCGTTCTTGATGGAGCTAGAGAGCAAGCAGCCGAGATTTCGCGATAGCAAGGCGCTGCTGGTTCGGGTTGAGCGTGAACTGGCCAGGCCGGTGGCAGACCCGCCGCGTGCGCCGTTGCCGGGCGTTTCAGGTCCAGGGACGGAACACCAGCCTCCGGCGACGAGCAAGCAGGGTGGCACGCCAAACACGTCCAAGCTGCTCGGGATGGCGTTGGCCCTATCGGTCGTGATTGGCCTCGTGCTGGGTATCGCATGGACAGCTGATTCAGAGCAAGAGGTCAGTAGCGACGCAGCGCCAACACCATCAAGAGCCGAGGTGTTCAAACCAACCGGCAGTGCAACAGGAGTGCAACACACGGCTCTGGCCAAGAAGGCACCCATGCGCTTTATCGGTTTGACCGGGGGCACGTTTCAGATGGGTACGCCGAAGACAGAGGCTGCCCGTGACGATGACGAGGTCCTGCACGAAGTCCAGGTATCGCCATTTGCCATTGCCGAAAAAGAGGTGACGCAAAAGCAGTGGAAGCTGGTCATGGGCAAGAATCCAAGTAGTTGCGTCAACAATGGATGCAGTCCCGATCGGCCAGTGCAGAATGTGAGCTGGCGGGATGCCGTCGAGTTCTTGAACAAGCTGTCAAAGCGGGAAAAGCTGACACCGTGTTACAACGGCAAGGGCGACGAGATCGAGTGGAATCAGGCGTGCACGGGCTACCGGCTGCCCACGGAGGCGGAATGGGAATACGCGTGTCGGGCAGGCAGCCAGACGGCATACAGCTTTGGCGACAGTGACTCCGTGCTGGGTGAGTATGCCTGGTACAACGAGGACTACACCACGAGTTCAGTGCATCCTGTGGGGCAAAGAAAGCCGAACAAGTGGGGTCTCTACGATATGCACGGCAATGTTTGGGAATGGGTGTGGGATTGGTATGGACCGTACGCAGTACCGCCGTCGGGCGAGGCAGTGGTTGATCCAGGTAATGTAGTCAAAGGTAGGTCTCGAACGCTGCGCGGCGGTTCTTTTGGCTTCGGGTCCAGGTTCCTGCGCTGCGGGATCCGGAGCTGGTTCAGGCCCACGTTCCAGGGCTGGGGCAGGGGCTTCCGGGCCGTCTGGGCCCGGCCTCGCCAGCCTTGACCCATTGATCTTATTGATCTTTTTCCGATAGCCCGCGAAGCGGGCCGCGTCAAAAATTTGTCACTTTGTCAACAAAACGACAGATTTCGATGACAAAACGGTCCGATTTGTTGTCAAAACGACAAATTTGGTCAAACAAAATGACGATAAATGACAAATTCTTAAACAAGAATTGCCAATGATTGACAATTCAATTTACAAAACGACCAGTCTTGTCAAACAGAATGACAATCCCTGTCATCAAATTGCCAATGATTGACACTCCAACAAAACCTACTGTCAATCATTGACGCCAGATCAGACCAGGTGGTGTTGACACGTTCTGTCGAACCTGGTGGGGGATTGCACGCCATGACACTGACGTTAGAGGAAGCTGCTGCCCGGCTTGGCAAGTCCATCCGGCAAGTGCGGTATCGGATATCGCAGGGCGAAATTCCAGCTCGCAAGCAAGGCGGTCGCTGGGTTGTCGAGGCCGAGGACCTGGCCGACTCGCCGGGCCAAAATCAGGCCAGAGAACGCAAAGAGCGGCAATTGCGCAGCGCAGTCGAGCGCGCTCTGGACGTGCCGGCCAGCCCGGGCGGATCGCGCTACTCGGTGCGCGATCTCAAAGCCTGCCAGCTCGCCCTGCCGTTGCACCAGCAGAGCGCCGAGTTGTTCGGGCTGGAACATCCGGCCACTCATGCACTCGAACAGCTCATTGAGCATCTTTCCATCGGCTGCCATCGCTTCACATATGGCAGCAAGGCCGCAGCGTACAACCAGGCTCGCGATACGGCGAGTGTCGCGGTGAGCAAGCTGCTCGCTACTCACAATGAGGCCACAGGTACGCTGGCTGCGCCAGTACCGCTGGCGACTGTCGCTCGATATCCGGCGCTACTTTCCGTCCATCCATCACGAGACTCTGTGCGAGCTCTTTTCTCGCCGCTTGGGCGATCGTCGCACGATCGAGCTGATTCGTGCCATGATCGCTGCAGGTGGCGAGGTCTATCGCACACCTGTAGCCATCTCGGTCCTGGGGCTGGAAACGGAGCCTGTGCCACCCGGTCGCGGCTTGCCGCTGGGCGGCTATCTGAGCCACTGGTCGGGAGGTCTCTATCTCGACGGGCTCGATCACTACGTCAAACGCGAACTCAAGATTGCGGCGTATTTGCGCTACATGGACGATTTTACCCTATTTGGCAACGACCGCGCCGAACTCGAGGAGGCTCGCGAGGCCATCCGTGACTGGCTGGCCCGCGAGCGCAAGCTGAGTCTCAAGCCTGCGCGCGATCGCGTTCAGCCGTGCAGCCAGCCGAGCACAGTGCTGGGCTTTCGGGTCAGCCGGGCTGGTGTATCGCCTGGGTCCAAGGCTAAACGCCGGCTGCGCGCTCGCTTGCGCAAGGCCGAGTCGCTCGGAGTGGAGCGGCTGGTGCGCAGTCTGCAAGCGTATCGCGGCATGATGCTGTCGTTGTAGTCTGATAAAGAACGTTTGGCCGGGGATCCCTGCAGGGATCAATGCATCGGTTGGAGTCAGAATCACGGGGGCCTGGTCGTGTTCCGTTTGCGGGCCCGCAGAATCGGCGGAACGATGAGCAGCCCGGCACCGGCCAGAGCGCCCCATTTGAGCCAGGTGCCTGCGGCGTTGAGTTTATTGGCAGTGGTTCTGGCCGCGTTTGCGGCGTTCTGTGCTGCAGTCGTGGCGGCTGATGCCAGGGTCTCGGGCAGCTCGGAGATCGATTGCTCGAGTACGTCGGCAACGATGTCCATGCGCGCTGGCTGGCCTCGCTGGCGTTCGTTGAGGTACTTGGCCAGGTCTTCCAGCCAGATGGCCCAAAATTTGGCGTTTTCGGCGAACTCATCGCTGTCGGGACGATCTCGGGTGAGTTGTCTGCTACGGCGCCTGGTGTGCTCCCAGCGGCGGCGATGGGTACGCTCGAAGGCTTCGTTGTGCGTTCCACCCAGGCGCGGATTGCGCAGGCCATAGGTGCGATAGGCCCGATCCCATGCTCGCACAATGGTCTTGATGTCTCCATTGGTCGTCCGCGCAATGCGCTGGTAGGCCGAGGCTCCGTTGCCGTAGGGGTCGTCGACTGGAATCGGCTCGGTGGTCCTGAAACTGCCCCGGAGCTGGCGAAACTGACGCAATTGCTCGATGCGCATTTTGATGAAGTCGCCCCGCGTCGCAACGGTCAGGGTTGGCGAACGTATAGCATTGCGGCGAGCACGCCGGATCGGGTGGATGCGTGGAAATCTCATAATGGCTCCTCCGATAGATATCGTCTGAGAAGATCGCGGGAAGTTTTGTAGTGCTGTGCATGCTTTGCGGTCGCAGGGCGCATGAGCAACAGGCGAAGCGGATCAATGCCCGGAATCGGACCCACCCATTCCAGGCGACCAGAGCCAGAGCGGTCGCGGTTGAGTTTGCATGAGCTCTTTCCGGCGCTGGTGCTCTTGCTCCAGGGCCGGGCAAAGGCCCAGCGTTCGAGGATCACGAGCGGGTGGCAGTGTCTGCGCTGGCTCTCACCGCGCAGCCAGCGGCGATTGGCTTTGAGCTGAGCCACCGGGTCGAAAAAGACCACAGCGCCGCAGGCAATGCCACGACTCTGGCCGGTGGTCACAATGGCTCTGGCGGCGCGAAGGTGGCGCTCGTGGGGGTCGCGTTTGGTGCTGGCTTTGCGCCTTTGGCCTCCGTTTGCGCGGCCTCCCTGGCGACCATAGGTGCCGCGCGAGGTGAGATGCTCGGTGAGGCTTTTTCCCTGGCTGCGCGCACGGTTTACCTCGGCGTCGATGATGGCTTCCAGCTCGCACAGTGAGCCGGGAAAATGCTCTGAAGCAGCAAGGCGCGCAGCTGTGAGTTCTTCGAGTGTGATATCAGAGGCCAGCTTGCGGGCCTGGGCAAGAAGCTCGGCCGGCGACTGGATCACGGTGTCGTGTTTGTCGCACGTCGATCGGGTCAGTCGCTTACCGAGTTGCCCACGCGGCCGGCTGCATCGCTCAGAAAGCGCGGCCCCTGTGGCCTGGACAGCTTGCTCGTCGGAGGCCACGGCGCGCTCGAGTGCGTCTGATGCCGTCGATGTGGCCATTGCGTATCGAATCCAGGCCAGCCCCATTGCGGCTCCTGACCCCACTGCGGTCAGTGCGATCCATCGCATGGCGCGGCTCCTGTACCAGGTTTTCGGATGGTCGTCATGGCAGGTCTCCTGGCTGGGTTGATCAGCGCCGGATGCGCTCCAATACGGCCATTCCAGCGACCGTGAGGCCGCCGATTGCAGCGTATTTGATCCAGCGGGCCGTTTTGCCCAGCTCCTGGGTGGTTTGGCCGAGTCGCTCGGCAATGTTGGCGTCGGTCAAGTTCTGTGCGGCCTCGCCGATCTGGCTTATCCGCTGGGGTACCTTTTGCAGGTTCTCAGCAGCTTTGGCGAATTGGCCAGCTTTCTGTATGACGGGCAAGATGGCCAGCGGATTAAAATTGCGCGATCGACGAAGCACGCGCAGACGGTGAAGGGAACGCATGATTTCTCCTGGCTGTGTTACGGTCAGTCCACGAAAAACACCGGGATGTCCGCCTCGATATCGTAGGCGAGTGTTCCTGGCTCGGGTGGCTCGGCCGAGTCCTGAGCATCAACGGCCTCGTCCGATCGGGCGGGCTCGGACTTGTCGAGATCGGTCTGGCTTGCGTTCTTCGGGGCTGCCTCCGGAGCTGCAGGTGTTTCGGGTCTGAGCTGATTGCGCAGCTGACTGGCCACCTGGTCAAGCACGGGCGCGGCACTGCGCAAGAGGGTGACAAACTCGGGGTCGTCACTCGGGTCAATCCCCACCTCGCTCAGCGCCTGATCAATGATCGATAGAAAATCCATGGTCCAATCTCCATAGCGGGTTCGAGTCGATAATGCTGAGTCCAGATTCGGATCACAGCCTCGCTGTCGTGCTGGACCCGACCACGACGAGCGAGCTGGTCTTGTAGACGTCGATGGAATCCATGGGTCGCCCCGTGACATGGATCCGATCCCTGCCCGGCATTGAGTACCGATTCGGCCAGAGTCCGCTCGACTGCGGTCGCGGGTTGATCAGTGGCAAACGGCCGATCAACCGCGACCGGCCCCCACTCGCCACCCGGCGCGCCCAGTTCCGCGAGTGGTCGATGGAGCCAGTTCGAGCGATTGCGCGCCATCCAGGCCACCATGCGCTTGATCTGATCGGGCTGGGTCCCTGCCTCGGACGCGATGATCCGCGCCAGAGCTTCGATCTGTGCCACATGATGTTTCGACGGAATGCGCCGTTGTTGCCAATAGGTACGCCGATCCCGGGGTTTGGTACGCCTGGCTGCTTTTGAACGTTGTCGTTTCCGGCGAACAATCGCAACCAGACCGACCGTGCCAATGGCGGTGGGAACAATCCATGTCCACGAACTGGATGATGCAGATTCCATAACAAAAGGGCCGGTCGCGCTTTTGCCCGTGGGGTCAGCGCGACCGGGCGTTCGGATGCTACGATGTCTTGGTCACCTTGCGTTGCTTCGATGTCTGCGTTTCGCGGGCCGCAGACGATTCATCGACGGGGACAGTTTGGTAGTTCGGCGTATACAGTAGCCAGCGGCTCAACCAGGACGCAGGCGGCCGAATGGGGCGACCATATTGATCTCGATAGTTGGGTCGATACACACATTCCTCCATGAAACAGTGAATAGTGAATGAATGACCGGCAGCAATTACCGCTCTTAGCGCTCCTGCGATTGTCTGAGTACGAGCTTGAGCAGTCCGCCGAGAACCCGGCCCCCGGTGCGGATCCGCTGCGTCATCTTGTCGTGCGAGGCAATCGCATGACGATGCTCGTTTTGATTGGTCCGATCGAGAACCTCATCGCCGGTCGGCTCGGGCGGTGAACTGGGTAGCGGCAAGAATGCAGCGACCGCATCGGCAATCAGGGTGACTCCGTCGGACAGGGTCTCGACCGGAATTGCACTCGAGCGTGACGGATAGGTGATGACTGGATACGGATAAGACGGACCTACGGGAGCGAGCATGCTTCCGTGCGGCGCGTAATACACCTGCGGCGGTTGCGATGCCGGTTCCAGCGAGCCGTAGTAGGGCATGTCGGTTGTCTCGGCAGCGCGCCGTACCGTCACTGTGGTATTGGCGCGACCGTCTGTCTGGTCCCTGGTCGTCCGCGGTGGGGGGACATGATAGACGCGCGTCGCGCCGGCTCCTCTGTGATCGCGAATCTCGGCACCATCGCGATTACTACTGCGCGAGCGCGGATGTCCATTGCGGTAGTCCGTTTCCGGCGTGCGTTTGATAATAATGACATCTTCGTCGTACATTGCTTACTCCTGGTTTGTTATTGGGTGATATCAACAGTGACTTATGCAGCTACCAATTCTGTCTCGGGGGTCAGGCGAGCCCGCGCAGCAGCCAGTTCCTCCTCGAGCTCGCGGATTCGGTCCTCGGCCAGTTGAACGATTTCGGATTGGCGTTCATCGCTGTACTCGTCGTCGTATTCGTCGCCGCTGGCGTTGCGCGGCTGGTCTGCCGGCTGAGATGACGCACTGGAAGCGGCGAACTGCTTGACGTCTTTCTCGTACTCTCTGTGCGACAGTGCCGAAATACCGCCAAAATAGGCCGTCCCAGCAGCCCAGCCGCCGAGTCCCCAGGCCAGGTGTGGCCGATCGTATCGATACGCGAAATACGAGCCAGTGGCACCGAGCCCGGTGAGCACCACCGATTGCCATTCTGGCGAGAGCCAGTCCAGCCACTCGCGATCCGCCAGCCAGCTCGACGTGACCATCGAGACACCTGCGCCCGCGACACCGGCACCCACATGACTCAGTTTGACATCGTGATCGGCGATCTCGTGGGCTTTCTTTTTGGCCCTGGCCACAGTGGCTCGTGCTCGCTGCGGTATGCGCCTAGGCACGACCGCAGGCAACGCCCGCGGTACAATCGATCCTTTCATTTGTCCTGGTGCTCTTTTTTCTTCTGTCTTGCCATCGTTACCTCACAAAATGGTGAAATGGGTGGAAACAGGGCCTAAATCGAAGCGCTGCAAGCGGTACCGGATCTCGGTTGCTGCCTGTCGAAACGCAGCAATACCATCTGGACCCCACAGGCGGGCCTCGGCTTCGGCCACGGCGAAAAGAGTAGCGATATTCTTGGCGTCGTAGCGACTTCCTGCGCGCACTGCGCGGATTGCCTGTCCGATCCGTACTGCGTCGCACGGTGAGCATGTGGCATGCCTGGCAATTGACAATAACCATCGAGTCGGACCTGCCAGCAATCCAGCCTGGTCAGGTGCACAGTGGTAAAGCCCGGCTCGTATGGCATTGCGAGGCACGACCGGGTCGAGAATAACCGGTTTGCCGTGCTCGACCGGGAACGTGTGATAGCCGGCGCCAACCCGAATGGTCATTGATGTGCGTATGATTTCCGGGCTGATCACCTCCGCCAAACCAAGGTACATACGAGTGCTCTCGACACAGTTGGGGTCCCTGGGCAACCTGCGCAGTCTCTGCGAGGGGCGGCACGGAATCCGCGGACCATCGCCAGGATCGCCTCGATCCAGCCGACGGGGTCGCGTGCGCAAAAATGCCGCGATTTCTTGTCGCGATCGAAAGACATGTGCCAGCTCGACCATGACGGGATGTTGACTGTCTGCGCGGGCGTGGTCGTGTAGCATGCTCAAGCATTTGGTGTCGTTTAGTGGTGTGTTGATCACTTGTCCTCCACAGCGGCCTTGAGCACGCCACCCAGTGCAGCAATTGCCGTGTTTCCGGCCGGGGAACAGAGAAACTCGACAAAGTTTTTTTGCGGTGCCGGTGCTGGTGGTGGGTCTGGTGTCGGTGGCTGTTTTTGCAACGACACCCCCGACGCGATTTCATACCCACCTTGTACGGCCGTGATCATCGCCGCCGTGCTTTGCTGCACTTGGGCGAATCCGGCGTAGACGTTCGAAGCCATCTCGGTAAACGCAGCGAGCATGGACTGTTCTCGCTGTGCCGAGGCGACAAGCGCTTGCTGGAGTGCATCGGTAAGCCGCTGAATCGCGACAGCCGCACTGTCCATGGGTTCTGTAGCCACGTCATACCCATCGAGCCCATCGGATTGCATCTCCGGGACCACTTCGATGTGAGCAGCTGGCAGATTGGAAATAATCGCGAAATTCTCGTCGGTGGCATTGAGTACATACCAGCCGGGCAAACGATGGACCGCCTCTGCCAATCCGTCAAAATCAGCGTCGATTCTGATGTGTAACGGTCCTCTCGATGTGTTGATGGGCTTTGGCCGCCCACCGCGTGGGTTCTTGCGCGACACACGCCACCATCTGGCTTGCTTCGGGACGACAAAGCGCCGTTGCGCCGAATCCCATGCCAATTGTGGCGAGGCAAGCGCCTGCTTGGTCATGCCTTGCTCGTCGTCGTGCGCTTCGTTGCGTTCGTCGATTTGCTCCATGAGATTCGGCATGACCCAAACCCGCCATATACGCCAACCGTACATCGCCAAAAAAGCCGAAAATCCATCCTACCCAACCCAGTGGTTCAGTCGTGCAGAGTTCGCTGCAAGTTTGCGGCAGGTATGGTGATCGGTACGCCGACACCAAGCGATACGCGGTTGGGAACAACGCGGAATCAAATCACAACGGATTCAAAATCCGCCATCAGGGTTGTGGGGTGACAGGTAGACTGCGCCGTAAGCCCAAAAAACGACCCGTTTCGACGCCGAAAAAACTTCGAGTCACAATGTGCGCGCCAAAACAAAAATAGGACTTTGTACATAAATCGTCAGGTCAGCGCGCAGGCAAACGCGTTCAAGTTCGGGGTGTCGCGTCTGCCAAAATGACTGCGCAGCCACAAAATCCGGGGTACACAACTTCGATACGCAGATGGGGACTGCTCGATGTACTGCAGTTTACATCTGCTCAGTCGAGATAACAGAGGAGGATTTATGTGGGCTGATGTAGCATTTGTCGACCCGTATTTAGTGGCGCGTCAACTACCGCGTCAACGAGTCAAGGCAACGTCTTGGCCGGGTAAAAATTTGATCACACGAGCGGCCGAAGAGATTCCGCAGAGGTTCGACCGGCTCGGTTTTCTATGGGCTGCGACCCGGGCCGCCTATGAGGATCGATGCGCGTTCGACCTTACCGAGGTAGGTGCCGAGTTTGGCGCTGGTTGGAATCCTGCCGATGCCGCAACATGTCTGCGACGGATTGCCTACTCGACGATCGAACTGATGCACCCAGATGCCGCGACCGCGATGGGTGCTGCGACAGTGGAGATTCTCTCATCCCGGTTCATGCGGATGTCATTCGTGGGTTGGTTCGTTCTTTGCCCAAGCTCGATTTGTATCTGTGGCAGGTCACCACCACATGGCTTCATCGGGCTCGGCTCCCACACATTGTGCCGCTTGATGACGTTCTTTCGGACCTTGCCTGTTCTATCCAGAATCCCGCGACAGCACGGTATCGCTGCAGGGGTTATCAAAAAGCGATTACCGAGGTTTGGCGTTCCTGCCCACACGAAATCCAGAACAATACGTTCGTGCTCAATGACGGAGGGTTTGCTCGTGTCGGATAACCTGCTCGCCGATGCCGAAACAATACAGCTCGATTGGCGCGATGTTCTCGCTCCACAGACATCGCGCTACACGTATGCCGATTGGGTGCGTGCTCTATCCGATGAAAGTGGCGTATATCTGATTCGGTCCAACTAGCGCAGGTACCAGAACGAACTGCTTTATATCGGCGAGTCGCACACTCACAACGAGTCGGGTGGCAGTCGTACCTACCGTACCCTGACTCGCCACTTCAACACAGCTGACTAGGCAGAGGGATTGACCTACGACCCCGCAGACATTTTGGTCGCCATCGTGCTGACTCCACCCGAGTTGGCAGTCGATTACCAGGACGCCCTCATTGAACTGTATCACCCACGCGACAACGACCTGGCTAACCAGATTCGTGCAGAACGCTTTGGCGTTTAGAGAAAGATGGGATGTTCATGAACAATGAAAAACCGACCAAGCCGCAACTACTATCTGGACTCGGTCACGCGATTGCCAGCGTATACACTCTCGCTGCACAGATCATGGAACCTGATTGGTCTGAATGGACCCCGAGTGAATGCGCTGCGGCCATGGATGGTCCGGTGCAGCACCTGCGTTCTCTGGCGCCCCACCTCGAAAAACTACAGCGGGAGGCTGGCGCGACTATTCTGCAACAGGCACTCTTCCTCGCCCGGGCCCAGGTTCACGCCACTGGCGGAATCGTCGGCAACGCCCTGGCCGTGGCCCGGGCCGGTGCTGTGTTGAATCACTGGCTGCGCACCATTGCCAGTTTACACTCACAAGAAGCTGGCAGCGACCCGCTCACACTGGGCGAGATCTTTGAGCGGGTACAGCGAACGAATCAGGACTCGCGCCAATCGATCGCTCTGGAAGACCAGACCAAACAACGCGCTCTCGAGACCAGCGCACACCATCTGATCGGCGCGGCCACGCAACTCAGCGATCAGGCCCTCGGCCTGCTCTGGTTGCACGGCAGCCTGAACGGACAACGCCGATCCGAGTTGAGTGAAACGGCGAGCAATCTGTTTTCCCAGGCCAGCGGGGTTGTCTTGTGTGCAGCCGGACTGCTGTCGACCTCGCCGTTCGGCGTTCCAGAATCGGTATCCGGCGAAAATGGCACTGAGGACACCGAAGCAGCGGGTGGAGTTGAGAGCGGCGACCACTCAAAGGTGTCAACGTAGGTGAACTCGGTCGTATTGACGCTCAAGATGTACGGCACTCTTGTTTTGTTGTGACGATGACATTGCAATTGGAAGTTTTTTGTCGTTTTTTCATGGTGGGCGAATGGCCGCATCAACATGTCTGCCGTTGAGCGCCTCTGCATATGGCCTATACAACGTATTGTGGCCTGATTCCGCGCATTTTTGAAATTGCCCGTCCTTCGGTGGCGAGATCTCTATCGCCGTACCTGCGGTGAGATGAGCGCTCTAATTCATTCAGGACCTGATCGGGCGTGGTAGCTCGATTTCTAGCTTTTACAGCGATGTACGGTTGGCAAATACTGCGAACATGAGTCATTCACAGGTAAATCGTATGAGTTGCTATCCAGGCGAGGCAACGGCATCGACAGCTGCCTCGCTTGTCCTGTGGAGGAGACATCAATGGCAATCCAGAGAATCACTGCGGTCATGCTCAGTCAGCGGTTTGGTGGAACTGAGCGGTACTGGGAGCGCCGTCGCAAGACCATGGTCAATGCCGGCTTGCTCAATAAGATCGGCCGGTCATTTTTTGGCGACCTCGACACCATCGAGCAGGCCATCGCCACCGGTGGGGCCGAGATCTGGCAAACGCACAAGGAAACGCGAGTCGACCAATTGGTCGTCAAGCGCAGTGCCAAACCGAGGCAGATATGAGCACACAGGTCAAGCGATCCGAGCCGACCAGCCGCAGGTTGCGCCGGAGGACGGGCAACCCGGACAACCTGTATCGACGTGGCGAGACCTGGTGGATCCGCTACAGCGTTGGCGGCAAGCTAATTCGGCGCAGTTTGGCTACGGCCAACCTGCGCGAGGCCAGGCGATTGCGCGATCAGATTCTCGCCAAACGGAGTGTCGCTGCCAAATTTGGCATCAAGTCACCGCACGTCGAGCCGTGCAAAACGTTCGCGCAGATCGCCGAGATGTGGCTACAGTCCAGACAGGCCGATGACAGCCTCGCACCGTCTACCCGCGAGCAAAATGCTCGGGTGGTGAGAGGACTTCTCGTGCCCGAACTCGGTCACATGACCATGTCGGCGATTACGGTCGAGGACATCGAGCGTTTCATCGGCAACCTGCGTAAGACCCGGGCGCGCAGTACAGTGGCCACCTATTACGGCTGCCTGCGCGCCATATTCCGGCGGGCGATACGTCGCGGTTGGTTTGCTGGACCCAACCCGTTCGATCGTCTCGAACGAGTCCCAACGCAAGGGCCTGGCCGCGACACTGCTCTGACAGTCGATGAGGCACAGCGCCTTGCTTGCCGAACTGTCCGGCCGTCTTTACTATAAGGCCGCTCTTGCTCTGCACACTGGCCTTCGGTGGGGCGAGGTCCACGGCCTCGCCTGGACTGACATTGTCCTTGACAGCGACCAGCCGACCCTGAGTGTCCGCCGCAGTTTTCAAGGCCGGCCAAAGAACCAGGCCAGCGCCGCTACTGTTCCGCTCGGCATCGAAGCTGCTGCCCTCCTGCGCCGATGGTGCCGAGAGCAAGCTGCCAACGACAACGATCCACGGTGGCTCTTTCCCGGCGTTCATGGCCGGCCGCTTGTCCGGGCCCCCTACGCAGACGCGCGTAAGATCCACGACGCGACCTGGCGCACCGGGATCTCCAAGCACGTGACGCCGCACGTGTTTCGGCACACTTTTGGCATATGGGTCTACGAGCAGACCGGCGACCCCAAGATCGTCCAGCGACTCATGCGCCACGCATCCTTCCACACCTCAATGCTGTATGTACACGATCGCCGAGAACTCAGCACCGTGGTCGATGCGTTGCCGAGGCTGACCATTGGGATGCACTTGAGGGCAGTTTGACCCGCGACCGCGACCCGGCGCGCTGGGATCCCAAGCATGCATCGACGAGCAACCTGGACCCATTCGATGGCGTCGGGTTTTGGCTGAGATCCCATATGGTTAGAAGAGAATCGGGTATTCTGGAGGCTCGGTAGAACGCTTTCGATACTGAGTATCGCTGGACAGGAACCCGCTATCGATGGTAGACCATAAACAGATCCGCGCAGCAATGGGGTTGCTCGGATGGGAAGGCAAGGAGCTGGCTGAACGCGCAGGAGTACGGCCCAACACAGTTTCACGAGCCATCAATGGCGGAGACGTTCTCGTGAGCACCTTACGGAAACTACAGCAAGCTCTCGAGGAGGGAGGCGTCGAGTTCATCCCTGGTGGCGTGCGGCTTCGCCAGCGAGAGTAATAGGGCGAGCGTTCTATCAGCGTATATACCCAAAGGAGGTTTCTCAGAAGAGCAGGAACGAGATCCCAAAATAGCCATTAACGTTTAACAATCCCGCAGTGGGCCGAGGTGCTGCGAATCCAGCACCTCGGCCGGAGGAGACAGTGATAGAGCACAATCTCCAAATCCACACTAACACAGGTCTCTTGAATGGATTAGTTGATAGGGCAGTTATG
>JAKSDA010000159.1 GCA_022360315.1 Pseudomonadota bacterium | reverse complement strand
CGTCCTCAGCAAAGCCCTGCGCTACGCGGCCAGCGTCCGGCTCATCCAGACCGTCCCACCTATCGGCCTGCTCAAGGTCGAACGGCCTGAAATCGAGCCCTGGGACTTCGCCCAGTACGCCCGCATGATCGCCGCATCGGTGAAGGAGGGGCCCGAGTGGCATGTGGCGACATGCCTTGCCGGAGAGGCGGGTTTGCGCATCGGCGAGGTCAAGGCCCTTCGCTGGCGCGAAGATGTCGACCTCATCGCCGAGACCATCACGGTCAATCAGCAGACGTATAATGGAATAACCGGAACGCCCAAAGGGCGAACCCGGCGAACCATCCCGATGACCGGAAAGCTCAGCCGAATCCTGCGCAGCCTATCGGTCATTCGCGAGGGGTACGTCGCCCGCAACCTCGACGGCTCACCCCTGCGCGATGGCCAGAGTTCGCACGCCATCTATCGTATCTGCCGCCGTGCCGGCTTGCCCGAAAAAGCCTGGCACACCCTCAGGCACTCGTTTGGCACCCACGCTGCCCAGTTCGGCGTCAACCCCTGGCGCCTCATGCAATGGATGGGACACAAGCGCATCGACGAGACCATGCGCTAGGTCCACTTCGCCGAAGCCCACCTTCGCCCATTACCCCAAGAGATCATCGACGCTGGTCAGGGTATTGCCGACCCGGACCGCCGCGTGATCGCCATGCTGTCCAAACGTAGCGAGATTGGTCCGAAAACGTGTCCACCACGTGTCCACGCCTCTGTAACTAACTGAAATTATGGAGCGGGAGAGAGGATCCGAACCCCCGACGTCGACCTTGGCAAGGATGCAACTTGCCTTGCGGGTCGCAGTACCGAGGCGTTTCTGCTTAGAGCACGCCGCGACCCCCCACCAATGGCACATGCCCCCGGGCGAGTTCCCCCCCTGGGACCACGCGACTCCGGTTGCACATTCTTTGTGACGCCCATGGGCTACCGTCGGGAAATCAACCACCTGGCGCGTTGCCTGGTCTCGGACCGGGGTCCCGGTGCCCTTTGCTGGCGGCACTGGCACCGCGGCATGCAGCTTGCTCTCTACATCAGCCATCCCCGGGCACCACATCAACGTCGAGCAGATCTCGACGACACTTCGTAGGAAAGGAGACCTCCGATGGCACAAGCAACGACCGCGGCACCTCCGGTGGATCGCAACAATGACCGCCTGGTGACGGCGCTCGACGTACTGCTTCCTTTGCTGGGAGTTGGCACGGCTCTCTATCTGCTCCTGGCCGGCCATCACCTGAGTATATGGAACGTGATCATCTTTGCGAGCATGTGGCTGGCCACGTTCTTCGGCGTCGAGGGTGGATTTCACAGGTTGTTTTCGCACCAATCGTACATCGCCTCGCCACGCACCCGACAGCTGTTGGCGATACTGGGCTCCATGGCGTTTCAGGGCCCGGTCATCTGGTGGGCGGCAACTCACCGAAACCACCATAAACTGTCGGATAGGCCGGGCGATCCGCATTCGCCAAATCTCGGCAAACAGGGATTGCTCAGGCGCATGTTCTATGCGCATATCGGCTGGTTGTTTTCCCGCCGCACTGCTCTGCCCCAGGAATGGATGCGCTATGCACCCGATCTATTTCGCGATCGAGCCATACTCGCGATCCACATGCGCTACTGGTACTGGGTCGGTCTGGGCCTGGTGATTCCCACAGTCCTGGGTGGACTGCTAACCTGGAGCCTGTACGGAGCCTTCATGGGGTTTTTGTGGGGTGGTCTGGTGCGTATTTTCCTGGTAACTCACGGAGTATGGGCCATCAATTCGATATGTCATACATTTGGCAAGCGCCATTTTCGCACCAAAGACCGCAGCACCAATGTAGCACTGCTGTCCATCGCAACGGTTGGTGGCGCATGGCACAATAATCACCATGCGTTTCCGGGGTCGGCGATCTGTGGTTTTCGCTTATGGCATTTCGATATATCGGGATGGATTATCGTGCTGCTTCACAAACTCGGCCTGGTCAGCAAGATTCACCGGCCCTCTCCACAGGCCATGGCCCGGCGGGCGATCAATTTGCGCGAGGCGATGCGAATTGCCCCACAGATCGCCCAAAGCGAACTTGTCAAATCTCAAATCGAATTCGAACCGGCGGCATCGCAGGTCGCCGATGCGGGGACCATACCGGCAAGCACCATGGCGCAGACGCACAGCGCCGAGCATTCGGCGCTGCTCTCGAATGATACTCTGTAGAGCCCAATCCACATCAAACACGTTCAGAAGCGGACACAGGGCGTCGGCCTTTGTGCACCGCTCGTGCCGTTGCCAGCGGCCCGGCTCGCCAACCCGGCCAGGTCCGATTGTTGCGATCGACTCTACACAGCTCTGAGCGGCCGCGCGGTCCGCCCGAGTCGAGTTGTAAGCCCTGTCTGACCCGGGATATCCGCCTCGGCATTGATCGGCCGCGGCGCCGGCAGCGCGCTCTCGGACCCGCGTGGCAGTTTGGTCATGCGGCGAATCAAAACGGAATCGAGCAGGGACCTTCCGGCCAGAACACCGCCAAAGAGCCCGCCCAATGCAGTCTCCGTGGCGAGAAGTCGCGCTTGCTTGCCCGCCTGGGCCAGCCGCGAGCTCTTCATCAGCTGGTAGCGAAATCTCGAATTCAGCGCCAAGAATCGGGCATAGTAGCGGCCAACCTGCCCTGGATCGAGCTGGCCGCGGAGATCCCAGTTGATCGCTTTTTCGTAGTTGTTGTGCAGCGATTCGGCCTTCACCTCGCCGAGACGTGCAGCTGTGTGTGCCGCGGCCTCGATCAGCGAGCGAAACCCATCACTGCCGGCGGTAAATAAACGACTCATCAGGCGAGCACCGACCTGGTCTGTATGATATCCGGCCAGGATGGAAGGCAAAACGACGTAGTAATTGGCTGCGGTGAGAAGGTGTACATACCAGTGATTTTCGTACGCGCGATGCATCACCGTATACTGCTCGGTCACGTTGCGTTGTACTGTGCGCACGCAGTCGAAATACAGCGCTTCAAAGTCCGCAACCAGAGATGGGCGCAGAGTTCCCCTCATATCCTGCCGGATCATCTCGGTGACATGGTGAATTTGCATGGCGGTGAAGGCCAGCCCGGTACTGTACAGGGGATCGACAGTATTGCCGGCATCGCCGAGGACAAACCATCCATCGCTCGAGTAAACCCGCGTGGACTCGTACATGTAATTGAGATAAACATTGCTATCCAATACGTGGGAGTTGCGCAGTAAATCGGCCACCACCGGATGTTCGCGGTCACACTGATCGATGAAATCGTCCACCGATCGGATCGCCGCTGCAAACAAGTCGGGTCGCCAGGTGATGCCGACGCTCAATATCGGCCGACCATCCTCACCCTGCAGCGGGATCAGCCAGATCCAATTGCCCTTGCCGAAGAAATGATGAGTGACATAGTACGAATCGTACGAGCACTGCCGCTGCTTGACCGATTCGAGCTTGCCGAGAAAATTTCGGTCGAAATCGCCAAGCCGAACCCAGAACGCCGATCGCTGCACCGAAGCCTGGCGCTGCAGACCGAGGCTCCGGGCCAGGAAACGCGCGCGCCCCGTGCAGTCCAGTACCCAGTTGGCGCTGAGCAGTCCATTTCGACCCGTGCGATCGCGCCACGGTACGCGAACGTTGGCGCGGCCCACACGCTCGATGTCCGTGGCCTTGCCGTCAATGACTCGCACTCCCAGGTCGCTGCACAGGTCACGCAGCTTGTCGGCCAGGGTAAAGCGATTGAGCTGAAACGACGGCAGCGGCGGCATGGCCGGAGGCTCATGGACTGCGTAGCGTCGATCGGCCGCGTCTTCCAGCTTTTCTTTGAAATAGAAGCTCAGACCGATCTTGTGTACGTGGTTGGCACTCAAATAGCTCAGCAAGCCCAGCTCTTGCAGAAAGAATGCGCTGATCTCGATGGTCGATTCGCCGACGACCGGAAGTTTCGCACCGGCGGGACCGAGGATTAGCACATCCACGTCGGGCAGTGTTTGCCGCAGGTAGCAGGCGGCGAGTCGAGCCGTGATGGAACGTCCTAGGATCAGAATTGTGTGTCGCATGAAAGCCTTCCGTTGGTGAGAGGAGAAGCCACAAACTGATGGGAATTAACTGCAAGGAACGGGCCCGCACTGGTCGCGGTGTCGAGCCGCCGCAGGCTGCGGATAAATCGCCCCCTGGGCCGACTGGCCCCCCCGATCAGGGGTCGCCAGACAATGTGGCGTTTGCGCCATTGGCGACAACAACGGCCGGGACCACAATCGCTCCTGTGCACGTGCTTTGCACAGTCATCGAGCCATGCCTATTCACATCAACCAAGAAGTGCTGATCGCGGCACCGCGCGCCGACGTCGCAGCATTTGTCATGGACCCGGCAAACGACCCCCAGTGGATCGCAGCGGTGACATCCTGCCATGTCGTGACTGACGGTGAATTCGCGGTGGGCACAGAATTCAAACGGATTTCGGTGTTTTTGCGCAAACATATCGAGCAGGTCTTTCGCGTCACCGAATACATACCCGACAAAACACTGGCGTTTCGTGCCCTTGGCGGCTCCATTGCCATGGAGGTACGCTACGCGTTGGCAGACATCGAGGACGACAAAACCCGCACCACGGTCAGTATCGAGGGCGATCCGGGTCGGGTATTTCGCCTGGCTGGTCCGCTTTTTGTGCGCCTCATGAAGCGCACTGTGCGTCATGACCTGCTCGCCCTCAGTGAGATTCTCGAAGGGCAGATCAGCTCAGCTGCCAGCTGATGCGACCCGGTATCCGCGCCGATCGGTGGGCCCGGCACGGTGGATGCAACACAATGCGATCGAGGAATCGCCATGATCTGGAACAGCCAAAAACAAAGCCACGATCGTGCAGCGCGCATCATCGCGCGCTCGATGTTTCGCGAGTTGCTTGCCAGCGGATACAAGACAAACGACGTTGTATGTCTGGCCACCGAACTCATAAGCCTTGTTGCCGTACATATGTCTTCGGGGCGTGCTTTGGATAGCGGCGACTGAAACCGTCTCGCTTTTTCGCGAGCTCGACGAGTCACCGATGTGAGGGGGGAATTCGCCCCCCGGGGGCGCACCAACAGCAACGTTTGCCGGGTTTTTTGGACGGTCACAGTCCCCCGCCGAACGACTTTTCTGACCTTACACCACACAGTGGGTTTTGAAATCCAAAGGAGGCCGATGGCACGTCCGTTGCATTTTCCAGCAACGCCGATGCAGCGTCGTCCGAGCCAACCCGGCCATTCTCATCACAGGAGCCAAAATCGATGGAGCCACAAAAATGCAATCAAGATCGCGATTCGATGTTGTACGTCAGACGGCCGCCGCGTGCCCGGCTGGTGCCCGGCAGCGACGCGCTGCGACGTGGTGGTAAAGCCGGCCCGCCGCGCTATCCAGACGGCGCACGACGCGATCTGCAAGATCTGAAAGCCCGGCGGGATCAACACGCCTTATGGCGTAATCCCCTGCTCGCCGCGTGTGCCGGGGGTGTGCTCGACAAACAGGACTTTCGGCTGTTGTTTTCCCAGTATTATCTATATGCGCGCAGTTTTACCCGCTACTTGGCGGCATTCATGGCCAATTGCGAAGACGACGGGCATCGCGCCCGGCTTTCGGCAAATCTGTGGGAAGAAGGCGGCATGTTGGCCTCGGACAAACGACACAGTGAGCTCCTGCGGCACTTTCTGCGCACTTCCCTCGACATCGAGCCCGATGAAATCGAATACTCCGAATCAGGCCGGCATTTTGCCCGCGCGTACCTCGACTTCTGTATGCGCTCGAGCCCGCGCCTGAGTAGTGCATTTCTGGCCCTGGGAACCGAGGGCATCGTCGGGCGTTTGTACGGTATTCTGGTCCGCGGACTCGTGCAAGCGGGAATTAACGACGACGAGCTCACCTTCTTCCATCTCCACATGGAATGCGATGACGAACACGCCGCATCTCTCGAGGACATCATGCTCTCCTACGCCTATACTCCCGATTGGAGCGATGTTTGCCTCGATGCGATGAATCACGCCCTTGACCTGCGAGATCGCTTCTTTACCAGCATCTACCGCAAAATCGAGCGGCGTCATACGGGCACAGTGTTCGCCGGTACCGATAATTGTCGTGCATTGGTCATCCCGATGAATGCAGACCAGTGAACGCTCGCAGTCACGCCGGCCAGCGTTAGAGCACGATGGCAAACTCTGTCACGAGCTCCATGGCGGCGTCTCCAGGTGATCTACCAAATAAGACCAAGCTGATTTTCACAACAGATTGAGGTAATGACGATGAAGCACGCTGTCTACGCACTTCTAGTGGCGTTCGTCCCTGCCGTGGCGAGCGCCGGTTCGGCCGAAAAACGAGGTTTCGAGATCGCCCGTGACCTCGACCGAGCCAATGAGGGCTTCCACGGTGAACAATGGCATCTCGAGATGATTCTGGTCAACGCGCAAGGAGACAAGACCACCCGCGAATTGCAGGGCAAGGTCAAGGAAACAGAGGGCGACGGCGACAAGAGTATCATGACGTTTGCCTCCCCGGCCGACGTGCGCGGTACCAAGCTGCTGACCTGGACTCACAAGAAAGGCGACGACGATCAATGGTTGTTCATGCCATCGATGCGACGCACCAGGCGAATCAGTGCACACAATCGGTCGGGTTCATTCATGGGCAGTGAGTTTACCTATGAAGATTTCAACAGTCAGGAGCTCGAGGCTTATCGCTACAAGTTTCTCCGCGATACCCGGGTCAAAGGGCGACCGGTATGGGTATTGGAGCAAGTTCCGATCAAACACAAAAGTGGGTACTCGAGGATGGAATGCTGGTACGACCAAGAATATATGAACCCACTGCAGATCAAATACTATGATCGCAAGGGAAAGCTCCTCAAAGTGGCTCTTTTCAAGGATTACAAGAGGTACCGGGGCAGCTATTGGCGATCGAATCGGGTGATCATGACCAATAAACAAACCGGCAAAAAGACCATCATGATCTGGTCGAAACGCCGTCTAGGCAAATCGGCCCCAGATGGCGATTTTTCCAAGGAACGACTGGATGAATAGAGCCCCCCAGTTGGGCACGTTTCTGTCGGCATGTCTCGTCGTGTCGAGTGCCTCTGCGGAGGGCTGGCGAGGCGGGCTGGATCTGACCGTCGAAACCCGCTGGTTTCAGCAGGATGCAGACCTGCGTACCGAAGATGGAAGTATCGATGTGGCTGTGCAAGCCGACCTCAAATATACCCGAGAGCGCTGGCGGGGCATTGCCCGCGCAGTTGCCCGCGCGGACGCATTGAACACGCTGGACACAGAGAATACACAATTTACTGTTCAGGAGGCGTATGTCGGATATGCGGGCAGATTTCAGTTGGACATCGGTTACCAGATAATGGACTGGACCGCCAACGATGTGTTTCAACCCGGCGATGTTATCAATAGCCGGAACCTGGACTCGAACATCGACTCGGTCGAAAAGATCGGCGAGCCCATGGTGAGTGTGGCCATACGTATTGCCAACGGCGGGGTGAGTGGGCACTATATGCCGTTTCGGGTACCACCGCTCTATCCGGCCAGGGATTCACGGCTCACGCCAGTACCCGGAGTCGAACTCGGCGATCCGCTGTGGCTCGGTAGCGACGGCCGGCTCGACCAGGATCGCCGCGACGGTCAATGGGCTGTGCGCTTTACGCAGAGCTTTCGCGGTCTGGATGTGGGGGTGCACGCGCTGCGCCACAGCGACCGGCATCAACCGCTTATCGTCGCCGATCCGGATACCGGCACTCCGCGCCCATTGTTGTATTCGGTCACTCAGGTGGGCGGCAGTTTCGTATATGTACGGGGTGCTCTGGTGGTGAGAGGAGAACTGGCCTACCGTTTCTTTGCGGTTCCCAGCCTGGACGAGCCCGGGCTCGCGCCCCACGACGACAACATCCAGGGCGCCATGGGAGCAGAGTACGGTTGGGCTCACCAAGCTGGCCACGAGACCATACTGGTCATCGAGGCGCAATCGCTTCTCGGCGCCAGCAGGGAAGAGCGGGCCCGGCTCATGACCTTTCAACGCGATGCTGTGATCGCCGTGCGACACAACTGGAACGACCAGCAAAGGCAACAGATGATCTTGAGCGCCATTTTCGACCTGGAGCGGGAGGGCGAGTTTTTGGGCAGTATCACCTACCAGCGACGAGTGGGCGAATCGTGGAGTCTGGATGCAAGTGCTCGCTTCGTATATGCACCGCCGAAGGGCGATCCACCGCTGGGACTGGAGACGCAACACGCAAATAACGAAATTCAGCTGAACGTAACTCGTCATTTCTAATGAAAACGCAGAGAACCGCAGGCGACAGCCAGGTAAGACCCGATGTCTGCTTCGACCGAGGTGGTTGCTCGCCGCCTCGGTCCGGACGCGGCCGTGGGCCTGGCTTCTGCTCATTGCGAGAAGTCTCGGCGCACAGCAGGTAATGCATGACCAGACCCAACGTCCCCGCAAAAGCAGCTCCTTTCGGCGATCGTTTCGTCGACTTTATCGCGACCCATCCGCGCAAGGCACTCGCAGCCGGCCTGATGCTCTTGGCCCTGCTTGTGCCCGGGTTGGGCAAACTGCAGGCCGACTTCAGTTACCGTATTTGGTTTGACGAAGACGATCCCCACCTGGCCAGATTCGATGCGTTCGAGCGCCGATTTGGCAACGACGAGGCCATCGCGGTGATCATGCACAGTCCCTCGGGCATCTTCGATGTCGAGTCGGCGGCCACCCTGGTCGCGCTGACCGAGGGTATGTGGCAGGTTTCTGAAGTCATACGGGTCGAGTCATTGTCCAACTTCAACTGGGCCCATGCCCACAGTGAAAATCCCGATGAACTGATTATCGAGCCACTGATTCCCGAGGACCTGCCCCACACCGCCGAGTTATTGGCCAGTAGGCGAGTGGCCGCGCTCGAACACGAAACCATTCCGGGATTTCTGGTCAGCCGCGACGGGCGCACTGCGCTGGTTGTAGGCTGGCTGCAGCCAGGTCTGCAACAAGGTCCCCGTTACGATGTTGCGGTGGCAGAAGTACAGGCATTGCTGCGGCGAATTGGCCAGGGCGACGGCAATGACATCGGCGACCACAGCTTTCACGTCACCGGACTCCCGGCCATGACCGTCGCGTTCGAGCAGGCCAACGAGTACGATTTCAGCCGCATCCTGCCGGTTGTGTTGCTACTTTGCATCACTCTTTTGTTTGTGATTTTCCGCCGGGCCGCTGGAGTGCTCTTGCCACTGCTGGTCGCCTTTACAGCGACGATCGCGGCGCTGGCCACGGCCGGATGGCTGGGTATCAAGCTCAACAATATCACGTTTGTCGTGCCCGAGTTTCTCATCGCTGTTGCCATTGCTGATTCCGTGCACATTTTGACCAAGTTTTTCGGCAGCCCACAGATGAACCGGACCCAGGCTGCCCATCATGCGCTGCGAGTGAATTTGATACCCACCATCATTACCACGCTGAGCACTGCCATCGGGTTTTTCAGCTTTTCCGGTGCCAAGGTGGCTCCAGTGGCCGACCTGGGCCTGCTCTCCGCTGTCGGCACGATCTACGCCTGGATCTTCAGCTACGCGCTGTGCGGTCCGCTGCTCGTGCTTATGCCCATGGCAAGGCGGGCAGCGCCGACGCGCGCCCGGGGCGGATTGGGCTTATCCGTCCGCTGGGTCAATGGACTGTATGGCTATCGCAAGGGCGTTTTGGTCGCGTTTCTCGTCCTGGTCTGCGGGGCCGGCTGGCTGGCGGCGGGAAATCGGGTGAACTCGGACCCATACAGCTACTTGCCGGGAGACCATCCCCTCAACCTTGCCACCGACGTTTTGCAGAAAGAGCTCGGTCAGGCCATGGGTATCGAGATCGTGGTCGAAAGTGGTCGCGACGAGGGCATCAAGGATCCCGACTTCTTGCGCAAGGTCGATGGGTTTGCTGAGTGGATTCGCCTGCTACCCCGAGTTGGGGCGGTAAATTCGTTCATCGATATCGTCAAATCGATGAACCGAGCCCTGCACGGCGGACAGCCAGCAGAATATCGGCTTCCCGACACCCGTCGAGAAATCGCCGAATACCAGCTCTTGTATTCTCTCTCTCTGCCGGCGGGACAGAGTCTCAACGATCGGGTATCTCTGCGCAATGATGCTGTCCGCATGACCGTACACTGGGGGCTGCGGCAATCAGTTCCGACCCTGGCCCAGGTGGAGCGCATCGAGCGCAAAGCCGAGGAAATGGGCCTGCAGGCTCACGTGACCGGCAAGAGTTTGCTGTATCAGCGTCTCAACCCCTATGTCGTCCAGACATTTTTGACATCCATTGCCATTGCCCTGGTTGTGGTCAGTGCACTGCTCATGGTGTTTTTCTCGTCTGTCCGTCTGGGTCTGTTGGCTCTCATTCCCAACACAGTACCGCTGGTGATCGGCGCCGGCGTGCTCCACGCTCTTGGTCGCAGTCTGGATGTCGGTACTGTCGTGGTGTTTGCCACCTGCCTGGGCATCGCAGTGGACGATACAGTCCACCTCCTGGCTGCCTATAACGAGTCGGCCCAGCGCAGGCAGACTCCTGTACTGGGTCTGGCCAGGGTACTCCACACCACGGCCCCCGCCCTCATCATCACCACCGCCATTTTGGCCGCGGCCTTTGCGACATTTGGATTTTCTGTGTTTGTACCCAATTTCTATTTCGGAATCATGATCGCGATCATTCTCGGTGTGGCTCTCATCACCGACCTCACATTGCTGCCGGTTCTGCTGATGTGGCGGGAGCACCGGCGCCCTATTCAAACTCCTGGCACTGCTGGAGCGCTGGCCGCCGGAGATCTTCAAGATAGCCGGTGAATTTCGCATGAGTGTGGTCAAGGGCGAAATCAGAAAGGTAGTGCGTGACAATCCCATTCTCGGACCGGTGGCTGAATTTATGGGCCTATTTCTCCCCTGCGCAAGGTCGAGAATGCACTGGTCGAGAATCAGGCCCGTCGGGTTTCGCTGTACAGCGAGATGATGAAGATGTTGCCGAGGTGAAGCCGATAGGACAGCAATGCTCGCGGGCGACGCGCTGCCGCCCGAGCTGAAGATTCCAGTCATCCATGGCCGATCGCCGACGGCGAATGGCCGACATCTGATCGACTCCGGCCAGTCCGGGTCAGGGAGTTTGCATGTCGCATGATATCAAGATGAAACCAGCCGCCATGGGCGGAGACCATGAAAACGCCGGTGTCGAAGCCATTTCTGACATGAACAACATCGAGCGTCCGAACCGCAACCGCGCGTGCAGCAACGGGGCCGAAGCGGCACTCGCCAAACTGCGTGCGGCCCTCGACGCCCATCCGTTGTGGCAAAACCGGCTGCTCAAGGCGTGCGCTCGCGGACATCTCGGCGTGGACGACCTCCGCTTCCTGTTCGAGCAGTACTACCTGTACTCGAAAAATCTTACCCGGTACCTGTCGGCGCTGATGAGCAGCTGCGAGGACGATCTCCATCGCGCTCGGCTGGCGCAGAACCTTTGGGAAGAGGGCGGCATGGTCGAGACACAAAAGCGCCACGCCGAGATGTTTCGTGTCTTTCTCCGCGACGGACTCGATATTGACTTGAACCACATCGAGCATACCGGGGCGAGCGAGCTCTTTGTCCGGGAATATCTCGACGTTTGCCGCGATTCCCACCCGGCTTCGGTCAGTGCGTTTTTGTCACTGGGCACCGAGGCCATCGTGTCCCGGTTGTACGGCATCTTCGTCACGGGGCTGAGCAAGGCGGGCGTACCGGACCACCATCTCGGCTTTTTCCGCCTACACACCGGCCGCGACGACGAGCGCGCGGCGACCATCGAGAACATCATGATGTCATATTCGTCGATGCCGGGCTGGTACGAGCGCTGCTATCGGGCGATGGATCACGCCCTCGGACTGCGCGATCGGCTTTTTGACAGCATCTATGTCCATATCGAGTCACGTCGGATTCGCGGTCTACTCGACAAGATACGTGACCGCGAGTCGCTGGCGCCCGATGCGCCGAACATATCCATGCTCCATTACCGCGCGGGCGAGCAGATCGGCCAGCGGATGTACGAAAACACCAACGATCGACTCAATATCGATTTTACGGTCGAGCGCGTGCCTTTTCCGGCCGAGGTATTCGATACGCGCATCGTGCGGATTCCGGCCGGCAAGAACAACGAGCGCCACAAGCATCCCCACGAGTCGGTGTTCTACGTCATGACTGGCCGCGCGCGCCTGCACATCGACGGATCGTCGGTCGAGTTATCGGCGGGTGATCTCGCACTGGTACCACGCTGGGCAGTCCATCAGACCCACAATATCGGCGACGGCGAACTGGTCATCCTAGCGCTCACCGATTTTCGTTTGACCGACCGGGCCTTCGTAGGCAATCACCTGAAGACCACGCGCATGAAGGGTGCGGAGTGCCCCCACCCGGGTTGATCGACGAGGCGTGTCGCCCGGCAATCCCCACCCGGGGACGGCTCCGTCTTGGCTTGACCGTCGGCGCTTCCTTGTCAACTCTTCACCCGAATGATCCAGTTGACGCTGACGTTGGCGGGGCGGGTTTCACGTGCTGTTCGTGGTGTGCCGTGCCATGGGTCGGCGATCGGATCAGTGACCACAATGTTGGTTAAACGATGGTCCGTTTCACGGCACTGCCACGACTCGGGGCCTAATGCGATGTACCCTACTGTGCCAGTTTGCGTGTACATAACACTACAGTACCCGTGGCTGTGTCCAGGGTCACTGTGACTGTGGCGATGCCCCTGCAGCGTATCGACCTGAAGGCTACCTACCACGTCGCCGGTATCCCCGTCGGGCATTGCGCGAGCCACGGCGTCCGGGTCGTTGCCGGAGCCATGGTCGACGCCGCGCAGGAAACGACCACGTAGGTCGGGCAGGTTGAACGTGGTCATATCGTCACCGGCTCCGTGTAGTGTACCGATGGCTGCGAACAGCTCTGCGTATTCGACGCGAGACAATTCGCGGCCGTCGCAAAGCATCCACCCGGACGGAGCCTCCTGCCCCGCAAACGCGATCAGGGCCCCCACCGGTGCCGTGACATCCTTGCCCGGCTTGCCAGCCGGTCCTCGGTCGCCCTGCGGACCCTGACAATCCCGAACATCGCAAGTGCCATCTCCATTGAGGTCCTCACTCTCGACATCGCACGTTGCGTTCGACGTGGTGTCCCAGCAGCTCACCAACAGTGTCGGCGTGGAAGCATCGCCGTCATAGCAACCGAATAACATGATAAGGGCAATACCCGTGTACCCGGTCCGATGTAAGAACTGGCTCATTTTGCGTTCGTTCCTTCTGTCGAAGAGCTGCAAAATCGCATATTCCCAATGCAAAATTCGCTATTTTTCGCCCAGCTCCGCGGCCATCTCGGCGACTCGCTCGCGCACTCGCTCGACCCGGAAGCCCTGGCCAGTTTTGATGAATGCATCGTAGTGCTTTTTGGCATAACCGAGGTCGCGCAGGCGTTTTTTGTCCTGGCGGGCTCGCTGCGCTCGCTCGTCGTAGTAATACCCCCACACATAGTCGAGCTGCGGGTCGCGCTCGTTGCGCCGTTTGTAGGCCCGTTCGGCGCGATCGAGATCGGCAGACGCACTGAATAAACGCCCCTCCGAAATCGCCGTCTCGGCAGAGATGAGGAGCAATTGCGGATTGGCCTCGTTGTCGTACAGGTATTTGTCGATTCCCTCCAGCCGTTCTCTGGTCTGCTGGCTGGATTGGCGCAAATGGGACCCGGCCTGCTCTTCGAGCTGTACTGCCCGCTGGTTCAGCTCTTGCAACCGGATGCGAATCGGATCGCCGTCTGGTAGGCTCTGTGCCCGGTTCCGCACCTCGCTGGCTGCATCCGCGAATGTGGCCGCCTCTTCGGCAACCCGGCCGCGGGCTGCGACCACAGCCGCGTGCGCCTTCTCGATACGATCGCGGAACTTCTCAGCGCGATCGAGATCGTGCTCGTTGCTGGCCCGGTTCGCGACATGCTCGACAATTTCCCCGGACAATGCGACAACACCACGGGTGTTGATCTCGAGCTCGGCATATGCGCGCCGGGTACGCTCTAGCGCCTCCTCCATGCCGCGAAGATCGATGGCGGCCTTTTTCTCCGCGGGCTGCGGGTCGGTGGCCGTCTCTTTCAAGAGGACTGCGAGTTCCGCCTGCGCCTTGATACGAGTGATCGGATCAGAGTTGTGCCGCGCTTTCTTGAGCAGAGGTATAGCCGCATCGGGATGGCGCTCGGCCACCGTGGCGACCATGTCGATACTCTGTCGCCGCACTGCAGGCTCGGGGTCCTCCAAAAGCTCGATAGCCAGCGATAGCGCCCGGGCCAGGGGCAACTCGGCAATTGCCGGCACGAGCTCGCGGCGAACCTCGGCATCGGGCAGATCGAGCAGAGATTCCACCGCGCGGTCGCGCGCGAGCGGAACGTTCAGACGCAGCAATGCGGACACCGCACGGGCCGCAATCCGCCGCGACGCTCGGGCCGCGTCTTGCAGCACGGCGATCACACTGTCTGTGCTGATTCCGTAATGTGCCAATCCCTCGGCCGCAGCCACTCGAATATCGAGCAGGCGATCGCCGAGGCCGCGCTCCAGAACAGGTACCAGCAGGCGATTCGCGGCCAGCACAGCCGCCTCCATCACTGTGAGCCGAATAGCTTTCACTCCCCTGGCAAAAGCTCGCTCCAGCTCCTCGACCTTGTCTTCGATCACTTCGGGATCGGCAGACTGACCGAGTACTGCGATGAGCGCGCCCTTGGCCAGGGTGCCCAGTCGATTGTGGCCCCGGGAAATGTCGCGCAATGTATCGGCGACCTCCGGGTGGCCGAGCTTGCCAAGTGCGATGACTTGCTCTTCTTTGACTTTCTCGACCGACTCGACCACAAGGGCCGCTTCGACCGTGCGAGCAGCCCGGGCCCGGTCTGCGACCTCGAGCCCTTTCAGCTCGCCAGCCGTGCGGGCTGCAGCTCTGCGCACAGCTGGATCGCCATCCGATACCACCCGGGTGAGCAATGGAATCGACTTCTCGGGCGGTAGACTGACCAGGGCCATGGTCGCGTCATAACGCTGTGCTGGATTGCTCGAGCGCAGTGCAGACCGCACCCAGTCGACAGATTCTTGTACCAAGACGCGCGGATCCAGTCCCACGATAAAGAGCACCGCAGCTGCCGCTGCGGCCCGGACAGTACCGTCGGATTCCCGGTAGAGACGGCGCAAATCGCGCAGGTACTCGCGCAAACCAATTGTGCCCAGGCTTTCGATGCATCGCCGGCGCACCTCGGCGTCGCCGAATCGCCTCGCGGCACAGTCTCGCAGTAACGCCGCCGCCGAGTAATCGCCGAGATCGACCAGGATCGCTCCGGCCAGACTCCGGTTTCGCGAACCGGCATTGTTAAACACAGTCAAAAGGGTTGCTTTGCCCGTGTCGTCGCCAATTCTGGCCAGACCTTCGGCTGCGCGCAGTCGCAAGTCCTCATCGTCGTGCTCGAGCAACCCATGGAGCTCCTGGCGCGCGTTGTGGTAGCCGAGACGGGCCAGGCGATACAGAATCTCGATGGCGACAAACGGCCCGACAAACTCGCTTTCACGCCCGGCCAATCGGCGCAATAGTTCGACCGTTCGCTTATTCCCGGGTCGGCTCAGGTCAGCCAGGGCCAGTGCCGCGACCAATGCGACTTCGATATCCCTGGCCCTGGCTTGCTTGGCGAGTCGTTTGATGGCTTTTTTGTCGTGCAACAAGCCCAGGGCCTTGTCGTACCAGACCTTCAACACGGGCTCGGCAGAGTGGTATAGATCGTAGATCATCGGCCTGGCCTCGGTGGTTGCCAGTATGCCGAGCGTCACGGCGAGCCAGGCGCGAACTTCCGGGTCGGGCTCGCTTTCGAGACTGTGTCGCAATCGGTCCTGCCAATCGGTATACCGGGCTGCCCGGATAAAGGTCAATACACCGAGCCGCACGCGCGGATCGTCGTCGCCCAACAGATTGCTCAACAAAAGGAGCGCGTCTTTCTTCTCCTTGACCAGGTCGATTGCAGGCTCGGGGGTATCCGGCTTCGCTGCGTCCGATGGCAGTACTGCCGCATCACTCTCGGACACAGTGGGGTGGCCATTCGAGCCGCATGAACTGCTCGCGGCAATCACCGCGATCACCAGGCCGACCAGCGTTGCAGTTTGACTCTTTCCAGGCGTACGATGTTCAGTGGTGTTCATTTTTCATGTTCCAACATGTCTCGAATGCAATGAGGGCAATTCGCGCCGTCTCGCGAACTTCGAGATCCGGGTCGATTTCGGCCATCTCTCGGATTTCTGTCTCGAACCGTCTGCCGCCAGACCTGGCGAGGCGTCCGGCCACAGCAATGGCGAGCCGGCGCTCGTGCGGCTCTGCGTGCCCGAGACCTCGACGGACATACGCGAGACCGCTGGTGTGGCCGAGCCGGGCCAGGGCCAGAGCCGCGTCGCCGCGGCGTCGGAAAGCGTCGTCGTGCAGCATTCGCTGCAAGGCGACCACGGCATCGGCATCATGGCTCTCGTCCAAAATACCGGCTGCAGCGACTTGGCGATCGGCAGAGGCATTGGTGAGCTCTTTGCGCAACATCTGGCCAGCCTGTTTATCGCCGAGCGCCAACAGAGCGCTGGTTGCCCACAACCAGTTGTGCCCGCCACGCGGATGCACTTCGAGTACTCGCCGCAATATCGGTCGCGCTGGCTCGGCAAGGCCAAATCGAGCCAGCGCCGTGGCCGCGACGAGCTGAATGGTGGATGGGTTCTTGGACCTGTTGTCGCTCACCGCTCGCTCGAGAATATCTCGGCCCTGTCCGTCGCCCAGCTCGACCAGGCACGCGGCGAGTTGTACCTTTAGCTCGCCGCTCGTGGTCTGCATGGACTGGCGTATTCTGCCCGCAGCGTCGTTCCAGCCAAGATCGCGCAGCGCTCGCGCCGCAACAAGGCGAACCTGTGGCGTGCCGTCTCGCACAGCCCGGTACAGGACGTCTGCTGCTCCGAAATGGCCAACCAGGCGGATCGCCTCGATGATGTTGCGCTGTTTGGTCTCGGACGCGCGATCGAACTCGCGCAATAGATCGGCCAGACAAGTGGGGCGCGGACGATTCACAGGCTGAACAGTGTGCGACGGACCACTCAGCGACCGCTCATTCCATGTGATCGACAGGATCGCCGCGATCACCACGATCAGAGCCGACGCCGTGCTGACCGGAAGGAACCAGCGAATCGGCCGTATTACGCTCCGCAAGGCACGGACCGAATCATCCAGATTCCTGTCTATTGGTGCAGCGCTGTCAGGCCCGGAGTCAGGTGAGCGCAGCCGGTCGAGCGGGGCCGGGCGCTGGCTGTCGGTGGCAGGAGCAACCTCACCGAGCAATGGTGCGGTCACCAGGGCAATGGTCCCGGTCGATTCACAGTCCACAGGCACGGGCACGGGCGATAACTCCGACCCCGGGCTGGCGCCGAGCTCGATTTCGATCTGGTCCAGTTCTTCGAGCAGCGCTCGCGCCGATGCAAAGCGATCATCGGGTTTCTTGGCCAGGAGTCGAGTGACCACCTGGGCAATTTCGGGCGAGATCTGGCGATTGAATTGCCGCGGCGATGGCGGTGATTGTTCGAGATGGGCAGCGCAGTACTGTTCGGTGGCCTTGCCAATGAAGGGACGACGCCCGCACAGCATTTCAAAGAAGATCACACCCAGAGCGTAGAGATCGACTCGATGATCGATCTCGGATAATGGCACCCATTGCTCCGGCGCCATGTAGGGCGGCGTGCCCATGATCATGCCCACTTGGGTGATGCGCTCATCGAGCCGTTGCTGGAGCTTGGCAATGCCAAAGTCGAGCAGCTTGACTCGCTCTCCGTGGGCAACATCGGCATCGCCGATCAAAAAGATGTTTTCGGGTTTGAGGTCGCGGTGGACAATGCCCATGTCGTGCACGGCAGCCAGGGCGCGCAAGGCCTGACGCACAAACGATAGAGCGAGGGTCTGCGGCAGCTGAGGTATACGGTGCAGTCGGCTTTTGAGCGTCTCGCCCTCGAGATACTCCATGAGGATGAAGAGGTCGCCGCTGTCGTGACGACCGACGTCGATCACATCGACAATTCCCGGATGGCGAATGCTGGCCGCAGCTCTGGCTTCGTGCTTGAATCGCTGCACCATCTCTTCGTTTTGCACGTATTTGCGCTTGAGCACCTTGACCACGGCGCGCTTGTCGAGCTCGTCGTGCTGCGCCATGTACACCACTCCCATGCCTCCCGTGCCGATCTGCCGAGTGATGCGATAGCTGCCGATCGCCGTACCCAAAAGGATGGATTGCGATGTTTCGGTCTCGCCTTGCGAGAACTGGCGCATGGATGTCGACATCCGCGGCGGTCGCTTGCGCAGGATGTCTTGCTCGGGCTCGCGATCGGCGCGCAGAAGTTTTTCTATCTCGCAACGGAGGGCGCGGTCGTTGCCGCATTCGCGGTCGAGAAACGCCGCCTGTTCCTCGGTGGCGAGATCGGCAGCTCGCTCGAATAGCTCCACGATGCGTCCGCTCGACTCTGGATTCATAAATACTCCTGGACCGTGCGCGCGCCTGCGCGTATATGATTGCCAGACCCGCGGACAGGCCGACGACAACACCGATTTGGCTCTCGTAGCGGCTGGCCGCGGTTGATGGCGCATCATACGCCGGTTTTAGCGCCAGCAATCCGGCGTGAAATCATCTGAAAGTTTCGGAAAGCGGATGAAATCGCGCGAAAGCGCCCGAAATGGATTTTCCCGCCCAGTGAGTCTACGGTGAGCCGTGCTTTCACGACGGATTTTTGTCATTGACGCAGCCATTGTGGCGATATTCTGGCATTGTGCCGCGGTACCGGCAGTGGCCGGGCATCACAATGCACGCCATCAGGTCAACCTGAAGATCCAGCAGGCGCAGCTCTATCTGGTCGCGGCGAACTACCGCGAGGCCATCACTGCGGTCATGGCAGGACTGACGATCGCGCCCCGTGAACCGAGGTTGCTCCAGATGCGCGCCCACATCCTGTATACCATTCACGACTACACAGGCGCGCTCGCGGCATTGCAAACGTTTCTCGACAACGCCCGTCCCCGGCCGTCACCGGGCGATGTTCGCGAGGCGAGGAGGATCATACGCAGTCTGCGCCGGGCCAATTCGACGTTCTTGACCATCGAGGTAATAAATGGCCCGGCCAGCGTATATTTTGATGACCGGGCGCTGGGCGCTATCTGCCAGGACAAGCAGATCTGCAAAAAGAGCGTTTTGCCGCGGCGCACGTACTGGGTTTTGGTCGAACGCCAGGGCTTTCGCCCGTACAGCAAACGGGTTTCGATACGCTCGAAGAAAACCGCGATCTCGGTGGAGCTCGAGCAATTGCCATCCCGAGCGACGATCGAGGTCAAGCCGGTCAGCGCAGAGGTGACTGTGGATGGCGTGCTGATCGGTACCGGCCGGCAGGTCATCGACGAGCTGACGGCCGGTGAGCATGTCGTGGCAGTGGCTGCACCGGGCCATGTCGCCCAAAAACAGACCATCTCGGCATACCTGGGCCAGCCTGTCACCGTGCGAACTGAACTCGCCAAAATGGTTCCGGTGATCGTCGAGCCAGCCAGTGCCCGGGCCGTGCTCACGGTCGATGAGCAAGCCACGGAGCTTCACGACGGTGCCCTGCATCTGTCGACTGGACCGCACCGTATCCGCGCCAGGGCAGAGGGATATGACGATGCTGTGGTGGACATTTCGGCCCATCACCAGGCCGGTGAGCCGGTAATCGTTCGACTGCAGCCCAAGCCCAGGCCGTCACCGCCACGCGAGCACAAATCCGTGCCCGACCACGATGAGTGGAACACATCCAAAACGGTTGCTGTTGCAACCACGGGCGCGCTGTCCGCGCTGGGCTACGTCGCTGCAGCCGGTTTTGCACTCGAGGCCAGAAGCGACTGGAAACAGGCCGAGGAGCATTGCCGGAACGACGATGGTCGCGAGTGGCTTTGCAATAGGTCGGGTATGGCCATGGCCGATGAGGCCCGCGCCATGACTCGGGCCGCAAATCTATCGTTCGCAGGCAGCGCAGCAGCGTCGCTGGGCTTGTTGTGGGCTCTGAACATGAACGAGGCTGATCCGGCAAACCAACGCATGACAGTGCGGCGCAAACTATCCATCGCCACTGCTGCCACAGCCGCCGGCCTCGGCCTCACTGTGGGAACATATCACAGCCTGCGCGCCCATACACGCCAGAGGCAATCCCGCAACCCGTGCACCAGCAAGCTCGAATGCGATCGTCAGCGCGACGTGAATCTGCGCAAGGCTCATGATCATACTCGCCTGGCCAATATCAATTTCGCCATGGCCGGACTGGCCGCAACCACTGCGTTGGTTCTATGGTGGACCGCGCCGTCGCGACCGTCTCGAGCCGGTCTGAAGGTGAATGCGGCTGTGAGCAGCCAGGCGATGAGTGTGGGCATCGGCGGGGTATTTTGACCACCGGTATCGAATCCGAAAACCCCGGTGCGCCGTCCTCTACAACTCACATCTGGCGACGATTTGCCACAATCCAACCAGCGGTAACAAATTATGAGCACAAGCGAACCAACAACAAGAGGTACGAGTGAGACCGGGGCTCCAACTCGGCGAGATAATATCGAGTCGCTATCCACTATAGCGACTCGATCGGTTGCGTGCGCCACTGGGCCGATGGTCCCGGCAGTCGCCGAGTCGGCCGCGATTGATGCGCCGTCTGATGCCATGGCCACCGACGATCTGATCGAAACACTGTACAGTGAGCTCAGACAGCTGGCTCATGCGCGAATTCGCCGGCTGCAACCCGGGCAGACACTGCAGCCGACCGAGCTGGTCCACGAGGTCTATTTGCGCCTGCAGGCGTCCAATATACGCTGGGACGGACGGGGTCATTTTTTTGCTGCAGCAGCCCGGGTCATGCGCGATATCGTGGTCGATTATGCGCGGCATAAAAAGGCGCGCAAACGCGGTGGTGACAGGGTGCGAGTGCAATTCACAATCACTCTGCCCGATGGCGAAACACCGATGAGTGCCAGCGAGATCCTTCTGCTCCACGACGCGCTCGAGCGCATGCAAGAGCAATACAGGGGGCACGCCGAAATCATGCTGATGTACTATTTTGGCGGACTCACGCAACAAGATATCTCGGAGGTCAATGGCATCCCCCTGCGTACAGTCCAGCGACGAATGCGGTTCGCCCGGGCGTGGCTCAAGAACTATTTTGCCGACGAGGATGCGACGCCCGGGGATGCGCGATGAAAAGCCGAATAAAGCTCGCAGTCTACACCGACAAGACGATCCCGCGGGGAAACCGTGGCAAAGAATTGACGTCACCGTCACCCTGCCTCCATAATGAGGTTTGCCAACGAGTGGATACTGCGGTTGGGCTGGCCATGGCCGAGCTTGAGCATACTGCGAGCAAAAAACGCTACACCTTGTACCCCGAGTTCGACGTGGGTCGCAGCCATTCGTGCTCGTTACGTCTGTCCAATCGAATGGTATCGGGGCATCACGCGGCGTTTCGCTGGAGCGGGACGGGCTGGTTCCTATGCGATCTGGGCAGCAGCAACGGGACATTTGTCGGCGGGCGAAAACTCGAACCAGGAGAGCGCGCAGCGGTCACTAGCGGATTCCATATGGCATTTGGTGATGCCAGCGATCTGTTCGAACTGGTCGGCGATGGACCGCCCGAACCGGTCGCCAGGGCGGGTCACGATGAAACCATATTTGGCGAAGACGATGTACTGGCCCTGCCGAGTTCAGCCGATCCACAGGTGATTGTTCGCCGGGGTGCTGGCGGCCATTGGATCGCCGATTTTGGCGACGGCGAACAGCGTTCCCTGGACGATGGGGAGACCATCACAGTACAGGGACGCAGCTGTCAACTGATCCTGCCGCTGCGCTGGAAGTTCACCTGGCAACCGGACGAATCGCCGCTGCTGATCGATTCGATCGCACTGCGTTTCGAACCCAGCCAGAATCGCGATCATGTCGAGATTACCATTGTTCATGGCAGCAACTCGATCGAGCTACCGCCGCGGGCGCACAGTCGCCTGCTGCTCGAACTCGCCGCAGCTCAACTCGCCGACCGGACCAGGCCAGGCTTGCCGGTCAAAGAGCACGGCTGGTTGAGCGTGAACGATCTGCTCGAGGCGTGCGATGCAAACAGTCCGCAACAGCTCCATCTCCAGGTGCATCGAGCGCGCGAGCAGTTTCGGCGTTTCGGTGTCGTGGATGCCCACCGGCTCATCGAGAGCCGACGTATCAACGGATTGCGGCGCATCGGCGTGGCCAATCTCGAAATCGTCTCCCCGTAGCGGCTGTGGTTTCGGACGGTGATCACAACGATCCAGGTGCGGATCGCGGAGAATTGGCCGATGGAGCCGCACCATCACAGCCCGAGACACAAGAGGCAACCCTGCCCACACTGCCGGCTTCGCCCGGCAGTGGCCCGGGCCCGGCAGCAAGCTCGTCCGGCGCTGGAAACCTGCCCATCGAGATCGACAAATTCGACATCATCAAACTGCTCGGGCAAGGCGGAATGGGCCGGGTATTTCTCGGCCGGGATCGCCGGCTCGGGCGCAATGTGGCCATCAAGGAGATTCTGGCGCCCAATGCGGTCCGCCGCGAGCGCTTTCGCCGCGAGGCCCGGGCTGCAGCTCTGCTCCAACACCAGAATATTGCCGCGATCTACGACGACGGCGAATTCGAGGGTCGGCCGTATATCGTAACCGAATACGTGCACGGTACCAGCCTGGCTGCCATTGACAAGCCGATGTCGTGGCCACAGCCCTTGACAGTGGGTACGGCGATCGCGCGCGGGCTGGCCGCAGCACACCGGCGCGGCGTGATCCACCGCGATATCAAGCCTGCCAACATCATGTTATCAGACGACGGCGAGCCCAAGCTCCTGGACTTCGGTCTGGCCAGGGTCCTGCCGGTGAGTCGCGTCGAATCTGCCGCCGAGGTACCGACCGGGCGAGCACCGCCCCGGGACCATGGCTCGGTGTCATCGCTGACTCAGGATGGCGCGATCGCCGGCACGCCGGCATATATGGCCCCCGAGCTGTGGCAGTCCGAACCGGCCAGCAAGGCGTCGGATGTATATTCACTGGGTGTGATCCTCTATGAGCTGTGCGCGGGCCGCAGACCCTTCGGCGATCTGGCTGCCGATGAATTGCAGGCAGTGCTGTCCCGCGTGGATCCGCCGGCTCTCACCGCACTGGCGCCCGCCATCGACGACCGCTTTGCGGCAGTGATCCATCGCTGTCTGGCCCGGCGACCCGAACAACGCTACCAATCGGGCCGAGATCTATTATATGCGCTCGAGGCTCTCGCGCCCATTAACCGGCCGTTGCCACAACGGAATCAAGGCGGGCCGCTCGACAATCCATACCCCGGACTGCGACCTTTTGACGCCTCGCTGCAGACAGTGTTTTTTGGCCGCGATCGCGATGTCAGCGAGGTGATCGAGCGCCTGTATCGAGACCGGCTGGTCATTGTGGCCGGCTCTTCAGGAGTTGGCAAATCATCGCTGGTTCACGCCGGTGTGATACCGAGACTGCAAGACCGCGGTTTGGGTGACGGCCGCACCTGGTCGCCTCACACTCTGATACCCGACCGGGCTCCCTTGCAGGCATTGAGCGCTGCACTCGCAGCCCAGCTCGATCGCGACAGCGAGTTTGTAACCGACTTGCTGAGCAAACACCCCTTCGAGGTATGCTCGTTACTCCGGCACAGCCATGGGGACGAGCGAGGTACTGTCATCGTCGTCGACCAGCTCGAGGAGCTGGTGACCGTGAGCGATGAGCAGAGCGCTGCGCACTTCAGTCGAGCCATCGCCGCCCTGGTCGAGCGTACCGATTCGTTTCGAGTGATCGCCACAGTGCGTTGCGACAAACTCACCGAACTGGTCGATCTGCCCGGTCTCGGACGCCTGGCGACCACGTCATTTTATTTGTTGCGACCGATTGATCGGGATGGACTGCGCAACGCGATCGTTCAGCCCGCGCTGCACCGCGAGGTCGAGATCGCCGATGATCTGGTGGAATTGCTCCTGGCCGCGGGAAACGGCCGTCGGGCCAGCTTGCCGCTGGTGCAATTCGCGCTGTCTCAGCTGTGGCACGCCCGCGATATCAAAAGCGACGCCATTCGAGCCGATGTACTGGACAAGATCGGCGGAGTCGAAGCAGCGCTGTCCCGCCACGCCGATCAGGTATGGCTGGGGCTCGCACCGGCACTGCAGGACGCTGTGCGCGATATCCTGGTCCATCTGGTGACCGGCGAGGGCAGCCGCGCACGCCGGGGCAAAAACGAGCTCATCGGTCGCGATGAACACCGCCGAAAGGCGCTGGAAGTACTGGTCGAGAGTCGGCTGATCACCGCGGGTCGCGACGACCGCCTCGCCCCGGTGTACGAACTGGCCCACGAGGCGCTGATCACGGGATGGAAACGGCTGCACTCCTGGCTGACCGAGGGAAACGAAATTCTGACCATCAAGAAACGCCTCGCCATCGCAGCAGAGGACTGGCAACGCGAAGGCCGGGCCAGGGAGTATTTGTGGCAAGGACGCCAGCTCCGCGCCCTCGAAGACAAGGTCATCGAGGGCTTGACCCCGCTGCAGGAAGAATTCTTGCGGGCCAGCAGGAAGCGCGACTGGCATATCCGCTGGATCCGCCGAACGATCATGTTCTTGCCGATCGTATCGGTGGTTCTGGCATACGGCGGATTCCGCTGCGCCGAGTACCGAGAGATTCGCAACGATGTCGACGACTACCTGAACCAAGCAGACGAGCTCATGCCCACACCGACCAGCTTCGACACGTATGCGGCATTGCGGAAGACCGCCCTCGATTGTTTTGCCGCCGATGGTAAAACGCAGTGCGAGGCAACATGGCAACAGGCGATCAGCCTGGCACCAAAAATCGACGCCGACTTATTGGCTGCATTGCTACCGCTCGAGCTGGCCCTGCAGCGGGATGCCCGGCGCGCAGACGTACGCCGTAAGCTGGTCGAGTTGTATCAAATCCGAACCCTGCTCGCCTTGCGGCGCGGCCGCAAGGACGCTTTTGACGAGCTCGTGAAGCAGATCGAGCGCTATGACGACAGCGGCGATGCGGCAAAACGCTGGCACACAAACGCTGTGGTAACACTCGAAACCTCACCGCCAGGATTACCGGTCACGGTCAATCGATATGACAGGGATAAACTCGGCCGTCTCGTTCTCACTCGGCTTAACAATGAACGAATCGACAATGGCTGGAAGCTGAACGCTGGATCGTATTTGTTGGTTATTCCCGGATCTGCCCAGACAGTCGAGATTCGATATCCTCTGTGGATTCCACCGGGTGATAGCAGCGCCAGATCGATCGACCTCACACTCCCCGCGCCCGAAGAAATTCCTCCAGGGTATGTTTATATTCCACCGGGTGATTTCTTATTTGGCTATAGTGAGGACAGCGCAGGCCGCTACGGGCGGATATGGTCGCAGACGCTGCCACAGCACAAACGGCGCACCGCAGGCTTTGCGATCGCGCGCCACGAAACCACCTACGGAGAATGGATCGAATACCTGAACGACCTGTCGCCCGAGCAGCGAGAAGCGAATTTGCCAGCGGCCGAAAGGCCCGAAAACTCGGTACATCTGAGAATACAAGGCACGACCTATCTGCTCGAGTACCGGGCAGAACCGTTTGGTTCAGACAATGACCAGAAAACCGTTCGAGTCAGGGCTGGACAGAGCGTGGATTATCCCGGGCGCAGCGAGATGCATCGCTCGCAGAACTGGCTCCGCTTCCCTGTCACCGGTATTTCTGGCCAGCAAGTAGTACGGTATGCAGAGTGGCTATCAAAAACGGGCAAAGTGCCGCGAGCCCGCCTGTGCAGAGAAGACGAGTGGGAGCGGGCAGCACGTGGAGCCGATGATCGCTTCTACCCGCACGGGTTCTGGCTGCAGCCCGCCGATGCCAACTATGACGAGACCTACGGACGAAAACCCAACAGTTATGGTTTTGATGAAGTGGGTATACACCCACACTCGGCCAGCCCATTTGGCTTGCACGATATGGTGGGCAACGCGTATGAGATGGCGATATCGATTATCGAAGAGCGTATGCTCGCAATGCGCGGTGGTGCATACTATTTTCACAAGATTACAGGCTCATCGGTAAATCGCGATGTGATGGCATGGGATCAGCCTATTTCGTACGTCGGTTTTCGATTATGTGCAGATCTGCCGAGTCGTTTCGACAACGCGCGATAACGCTGGCCTCTATTCCATACGCGGCTCGACAGGGCTCCGCACATAGACGAGTGCGGTATCGTGTCCGGGTGTTGTGCTCTGTCTGGGTCGCTCGCAGGTCTCGAATAGGACCGTTCGATCGCGTGTCGAGCCAAGTCCAGGCCACCGGGGTCTCTTGACCCACACCGCACCATCCTCGTCGAACCCGGCCTCGTCGGAAAATCCGTTGTTGGATTCGCGAGTATTGAAGCCGTGGCGGTCGAACAGATCGATGATGGTTCCGTCGCGGGTCTGGCTCGTGCCATCGCCACAGTAATCGGCGCGGGCCGCGCGAACACAGGCCTGGTGTAGCGGCTGCAGGTCGATGCGACGTGGTCCGCGTGCAACCCGCTCTTGCCATGGCCTGTACCCCCACAAGCGTGCGCACTTGGCAATGACTCCACTGGTACATGCGAACGTATATCCAGCTGGAATCCGCGCACCAGTCGAGTTCCACTGGCCGGGAACAAAGAGGCCCATGGCCAAGCCCTGCCGATCTTCGCGACAGACGTTTTTCCAGTCGCGTGACCGGGGAGATTGGGCCGTGGTGTATTCGACGCGGTAGAGCCAGATATCGCGGTCATCGCGATGGCCGACCACAGTACCTGGAGACTGGTCAGGCATCGCGTGCGCAATGCGATACTCGATGCGAGCACAGCGCTTGCCGGCCGTACATCGCTGCTCGGTAAAGTAAAGTCCGACCAGTGCTCTGGCCGGCAGCACTACATCGATCCAGTCGTGATCCGCGCTCCAGCGTTTGGCTTCGATGTTCTCGCCATAGGGCTTGGGTATATTCAGGACCGAGAAACGCCCGGGATCACCCGGGTTGAATTGGACTCCGATCAAGGTATCTCCTTCCAGCCACGTGCCACGGATGCTGGTCCCCTGCCCGCCTGTGCGGGCCTCGGCATGCTGGCATACGCCGAGAATCGCGACGACAGCAAGGACGCCGAGCAGGCGACCTGCACAGGAAATAATACGAATCTCTCGCAAAGAAGATATTAATAGTCGATGCATGGCACATTCCTTCTTGTGGCGGCCCCGCATGGCGTGGGCCTGGTTTGGTGGATGGCGGCAGCAGTAATGCGTCGATCGGACCCGGCTACCTGCCGGCTACCCAGTTGGTGGCAGCACCACCGCGCTCGCCCTACATCCACCAATCCGGCAGGCAATGCCGAAATGCGCCACTGGTAAGCGCCTTTTCCTCAGAAAAACTAAAAGCAATCCGTGAGCAAGAGCGGCTGTGCCGGCGAGGGTGACCGACAAGCAGGATGGGGAATCCATGGGCAGTAGGTCGCAATCGACGATAAAGGTATCGTTATTGTCATGGACGTACGTACCCATGCATTGCTGTGGATGATGGGCGTTGGCGCGGTGGTCGGTTGCCAGGACCTCCTGAGTCTGGACGTGGTTGTGCCCGGCCTCGCCGATGCTGGGCCGGACGGGAGCGGGCCAGGTGCGGATGCGATGGCAACCGCGACCTGCTCGGATGGCCAGCAAAACAGCGACGAAAGCGACGTCGATTGCGGTGGCAGCTGCCCTCGCTGCGCCGCGGGGCAACGCTGCAACAGCTCCGGCGATTGCCAGAGCGGCGCAGTATGCGACGAACTGTGCCGCTTGCCGGTGAACTGCCACGAACTTCTGCACGCCGGCGCGACCTCCGATGGCATGTACACGATCGATCCGGATGGCGCCGACGATCGCTTCGCGACACTCTCGGTCGCTTGCGACATGTCCAGCGATGGCGGCGGCTGGACCCTGGTCGGCGATTATCGCAGCGACCTGGAACTATTCGACTATCGCCCGGTCGTTCACCAGCAGCAAAACAAAAGCGGTGGCGCCACCCTAACCGAGCCACCTGTACTCGACGGAATGATTCATGGACATCTCGCCCATGACATGATCACGGCATCACACGTGCGGTTGCAGTGTCGGCCCGAGGGTGCGACCGACTGGTTCGGCGTCCGGTCCGATCGGTTCGCGGACTGGAGCCCCGGCGACAAGGGCACCTATGGCGCCGAGCAATGGGGGGTCGTCGGCTACCAGTCGTTCGGCCGCAGCCATCATTTCATCTGTGGCCAGCAAGTCAACCTGAACGACTATTTCGGTATTGCGCTGTGTAGCGGACCGGGACAGGGTGGGTCGTTTATCAACCACCTGGTGTCATTGAGCTTCACCCGAAGTCGATCGAGCTATACCGGTGGGCTCAGCATCGGCTGCAATGGCACGGGCCTCAACAATGGCAAAGAGGCCCAGTGGCGCGCCCGTGTGTGGCTGCGCTGAGTGCTATCAACCGATACCGAGGGCCTACTCGCAAAAAAACCTGGCCGCCGGGCTGGTCCAGGCGGCCACGTCGGAAAAGCGATAGATGGCCCGGTCTGGCCCCACTGCAATGGCCTCGGCAAAGCCAGTCCCCAGTGCATCAAACATCTCCACGGCGGGCCGGTCTGGGTCCTGCCAGTCGGTCACGCGAAATACGCGATTATTGCCAAACCAATTGGCCCCCAGCCACACAGCGTCGTGTCCATCGAAGTGACAGCCGGCCAGCACAGCGGGCGGAAGCGCGCTGATCACACGGCTCGGATCCAGGGCCAGTTTGCTGTCGCGCAGGACCAGACAATACAGCGCGCCATCGGCCCTGGACGCGGCAAAGCCGATACATTGTCCGGCCGCAACCGGACCCACACGCAAACACAGCCCCTCGTAATCACGCGCGCAGTTGGTGTCACGCGGTGAATCGCATACCAGGGTTTGCCCGCGCCCACCCCGGCTACCCGGACGAGCGATCGGATAGGCCGGCTCGACCAACCGGTAGCGTGTGGCCGCCGTCCCGGACGAGTCGAGCGCCCAGTGGCGCACCCAGCCCGATGAGGTGATGCCATAGACGATGCCGTCGCGAAAGGCAAGGCCCTCGAGATCGTCTGACACCTGCCGATTCAACGGCAGGTTGCCCGTGCGCAGCGTGTGACCGGTGCCGGGATCGATCTCGATGAACCGACCCCGGGTACTGCTGTCCCCGACGACCAGGACATAGGAGTTGTCGGCGACGTACGTCGCCCCGGATGCTTCGGGAACCTCGATGCGAGTGGCGAAATCTGCCGGCCGGCAGCGACTCCGGCTCGAATCCCAGGCCGCCGATCGGGACACTGTGACGTCGGGGTGATCCCCTGGCTGGTCCCGATCTGGTTCCCTGTCACTCTCGCCAACCATCGTGCCATCCAAGGCGATCGAGCCGGCGATCACTGTGACCAGGGCCAGACACGCCAACACCTGGATCGACATCCGGGTGGATGCGTTCCGACCTGGCCGATGCGCCATGAAGCCAGTAGCCTACACGAACCATGACCAAGCCTGGAACGTATCTGGTCAAGGAGATCTTTGGTCCGACGATCCAGGGCGAAGGCGCTCACGCCGGTCGTCCGTGCGTTTTTTTGCGTTTTGCTGTGTGTAACCTGGCTTGCACCTGGTGCGATACCGACTTCTCGCGCGCCGGAGCAGAACGCATCACCGCGTCCGAGATCGTGGCCCGTCTGGTCGAGCTCGACCGCCACGGCTCGCGCATGGTGGTCGTCACTGGTGGAGAACCAGCCCTGCAGTGGGACCAGACGCTGTGCAGTGCGCTCCGCGACGCGGGCTTTCGCGTACACATGGAATCCAACGGCACGCGCCCGCTCGGCGCGCCGGTCGACTGGCTGACTGTGTCGCCCAAGCCCCGGTTTCACGGCGCGCGCGACAGGCTGCTCGGCGCAACCGAACTGTCCGTGTCCGAGTGCAAGGTCGTCGTGGACAGCACTGTCGACAAAACAACGCTCACCGGCTACGAACAACACTATCCCGACGCAAGCCGATACCTTCAGCCGTGTATGGACGACCAGTACGAGCAGCACCTGTCCCGGACCATCGCCCTGATCACCGAGCGGCCCAATTGGCGACTCTCGCTCCAGCTGCACAAAATCGTCGGTCTGCCCTGAATACAGGCCACCGAGAAAACCGCGAGACGCCCGTGCCTAGGACACCCGTGCGACCGCTATTCATCCAGGGGTATCAGGGCAGTATCGTCGTAGGTTGCCCCGTTTTCGCTGATCTCGGGCTCGACTTTGTTCGGCCGGGGTTTGCTCGCCCGACGCCGTTTCGATCTGCGCCGCTTCTTGCTCGGCTTCTTCACGCTCTTTTTCTCGGTCACGGTCTTTGGTTTGGGCAGTTTTTTGAGCTGGGCCCGATGGGTGCCACTCTCTCGCGCATCGAATACAAGGCTGTAGTCTCGATATCCCGCCCTGCTCACCGAGAAGACATACTCGCCTTCGAAGGCGTCTCGTTCGAGTGTGAGTGGTGTCAGTCCGACTCGTGCCTTGTCGGGTAATTGATAAACCTCGGCCCCGGCCGGTACGGAACTGATTTCAAGAGCGATGGCCTTTTTGACTGGCGCGGCTGCTGCAGGTGCTGCCTCTGTATCGTTATCGCCGACAACGACGACGGGGACAGATTCGGGGGCGGCCACCGACTCGCCGGGAAGCACCGCGGCCATCTCCTGGCCCTTCTGTTTCGAGTTGTCCCGCGCCACGAGCTCCGAGCCCACCCCCAAAAAATGCACCGTCGAGAACGCTGCGCCACCGAAGAGCACAATCGCAGCTAGCACGGCAAATCCGTAGCGACGCCTGCGCGGCGGTGGCGCGAAAGGCCCCGGCAAACCCACTGTGTGATAGTTGGCCGCGCTGCTCAGCGTACTGACCGGCGTGTATGCGTCCCTCGGGTTGGGCGTGTCAATGGCGCGACCGAATTCGCGTGCCGACTCGACGTATGGGTTGGCCGAAGCCGGATCCTCGAATGCCAGGCCGGGATCAAGCTGCTGAGGAATCGCCTCAGGAGCTCGCGTGACCCGCGGAAAACTACAGCTGTCCACAGTCTCCAGTACGGATAGAACCTCGTCGGCGCTGGCAAAGCGATCCTCGGGTTTCTTCTCGAGAAGCTTGAGAATTAGCGCGCTGACATTGGGCGGAATCGTCGATACCAGGGAGTCAGGGTGGGGTGGCGCCTTGAGAACATGGCAAGAAATGACCTCGCCTGTCGCGTGTTCGGCAAATGGTGTTCTTCCGGTCAGCAGCTTAAAAAGGATGCATCCGAGAGAATAGAGGTCAGCACGGTGGTCGATGTCTTTGAGCCCCTTGCACTGCTCGGGGGGCATGTAATCCGGCGTACCAATAATGACTCCGGTCTTCGTGGTGCTGCGTCCGCTGCCAAAGCCATTCGCGTATTTGGCAATGCCAAAGTCGAGTATCTTGGCCCGCTCTCCACCGATGACCTCGCTGTCAGGGACCAAAAAAATATTGTCTGGCTTGAGATCGCGGTGAATGATTCCAGCCTGGTGCGCAGCACTCAGGGCCGAGGCGATCTGCCGGATCATGTTGAGCGCCTGATCCAGAGGCAGGCGTCGCTCACGGCGCATGCGCCGGTGCATCGTCTCGCCGTGCAGATACTCCATGATCATGTACGCACCGTCGTTGCCAAGCTCGCCGAACTCAAAAATATCAATGATTCCAGGATGCTTTACCGCAGCAGTGGTGCGTGCCTCGGTCAAAAACCGGTCGATCATGACCTGGTTGCCAAGCAACGATGGCTGAAGAACCTTGACCGCAGCCTGGGCCCCGATTTTTACATGCTCGGCGAGATAGACTCTGGCCATACCGCCTTTGCCGATTTCGGCCTTGAGTCGATAGTTACCTAAGATTTCGCCGATCATGAGTACATCGGACGCAACCAACTCGGATTGTATTGGCTACGTGTAGTGAATTCTGATCCGGTGACCCACCTTCCAATGTAAGTCAATGTGGTCAAAAAGTCTAGCCCAAAGCAGTCGATCCAAGTCACATCTCTGTGACCCGGCGCGGCATAAGCCGTCGAACAAAGCTGCCTGCGGCCCGACCTGTTGGCAGCGATCGCTGTTTGGCATATTTGTTTCCGTTTATCGGCTGTTTTCTCTGTATCAGGCGATATTGAGATTCTCCATCGAGGTGTTCCGGGCGCTTTTGGTACGGCTCGTCTGGTTTGTGTTGATTCGCGAGAGTAGCCAACTGCTGATGAGCTGTATCGACAACAAGGTGGATTATGCGTGGTACAGACTCCCGGCCGGCTCGGCCGTTGGCCTCGCAACAGAGACGCCTTATTTGATCCACAACGAATGCGTTTCTGTTTAGACTTTGCTGGCTGTTGCTGGAGAAACCACGGGTCGTCGTCGCCAACCGTGCCGACGGAGGCATTCTTTACTGGGCGATCAAGCTGTACGGTTTTGCGTTTGCCTCGCTGGCGGCGGTCCTTTTGGTGGTCGGCTTCTTTGTCTATCGCCACTTCGCTGGCCAGGCTCCATCGCTGCCCGATCTGGCCAGCTACACCCGGGAGGTTCCCGCGGTGAGCGGCATCTACGCATTCGACGGCACGCTCATGGGCGAGTTTGCCACCGAGTGGCGCGAGGTGGTCTCGTACCAGAACATCCCCAAACCGCTCGTCGATGCGTTCCTGGCCGCTGAGGATCACGATTTCTTCAACCACAACGGGCTCTATTTCAGGGGCATCCTGCGCGCCGCCTGGGCCAATGCGGTGGCGGGAGATTTCGCCCAGGGCGGCTCCACGATCACCCAGCAGGTCGCCAAGCAGTTCGTGGGCGACGACAAGTCGCTGTCACGCAAGGCCATAGAGGCGGTGCTCGCGCGCCGTCTGGAGGCCAGGTTCAGCAAGAAAGCCATCCTATCTCTATATCTCAACCACATTTATCTCGGTGGCGGGGCATATGGGGTCAAGGCAGCGGCAAGGAGGTATTTTTCCAAACCCCTCACGCAACTCGACCTGGGCGAAGCGGCCCTGATAGCGGGTCTGGCCAAGGCGCCGTCGTCGTACTCCCCGCTGCGCAATCGCGAGCGCGCCCTGGCCCGCCGCAATGAAGTGCTCGACCGCATGGCGTTGCACGGTTTCATCGACTCCGATACAGCCGGCGAATGGAAGCAAAAACCGCTCATTCTCCGGCCCTACCAGGACCTCTACCCCAATCGGATGCCGCATTTCACCGAACACGCGCGCCGCCATGTGATCGAGCGCTACGGGCTGGATGCGCTGATGAAGAATGGCCTGCGCATCGAGACCACCGCGCAACCGGCGGTGCAGGGCACGGCGGCCGAAAATGTGGACTTTAACTCACGCAAGCAAGACAAACGACAGGGCTGGCGTGGCCCGGAATGGTACGTCGAGGGCAAGGCACGCGATATGTTCATCGCGCGGGCCCGGGCCATGTACGGCGATGGTCCGCTCGAAGAAGGTCGCCGCTATCTCGGCCTGGTCGAAAAGGTGAGGGTGCGAGGCGCCTGGGTCCGGGTCGGCGCCGCGATCTATCTACTGCCGCTGCGCAACATGAGCTGGGCCGCCGAGTGGACGCCACACGACTCGACCAACGATCGCGAGATCGACGACCCCCGAGCCGTACTCAAAAAGGGTGACGTGATCTGGGTATCACGCGAGAGGCTCAGCCGGGGCAGATTTCGCGATTGGCGTCTCGAGCAGAAGAACCCGCGCTGGCGAGCGAGCCGAAAACCGCGCAAGCGCGAACTGCGCCGGCCTGTGCAGCTGGTGCTCGAGCAGGTGGCCCACCCGCAGAGCGCCCTTTTGTCCGCCGATCACAAGACCGGTTATGTCGTGGCCATGGTCGGTGGCAACGACTTTTCGCGTTCGCAATACAACCGCGCCGTACAGGCCTGCCGCCAGCCGGGGTCGACCTACAAGCCAGTCTATTACTCGGCTGCGCTAGCCGATGGCTACGGGTACGACAGTCTATTCAATGACGTTCCCCGCCCCATCGTCGATCCGGTTACCGGCGAGGTGTGGATCCCGACCAATATCGACGGTTCTTCCACCACCCAGGTCACCCTCGAGTATGCATTGGTACGGTCCAAAAATGTGCCGTCTGTGGCCATATTCGAAAAACTCGGCGCCGACAGAGTAAAACAGTGGGCCCGGCGGCTCGGCTTCACCACCGAGATCATCGCCGACAAGGCCCTTGCCCTGGGCGCTTCCTGTACCACCCTCGACGAGCTCACCCGTGCATTCGCCATTCTCGCCCGCAACGGACGCTGGATCGACTGGGTCTACGTGCGGCGGATCATCGACCGATCGGGCCGGGTAGTGGAGGACAATACGGTTTTCTACGACCCGATGTTATCCGCACCCGATCGTGTCGACCGCATAGTCGCCACTGCGGATGCAAAACCGGCTCAGGTAATTCCGGCCCGAGCGGCGTTCTTGACCGGCAAACTACTCAGCGAAGCAGTTTCGCACGGCTTCACCTCGGTGATACGCCAGACCGGAATTCACGCCGCTGGCAAGACAGGTACATCGAGCGCTGAAATGGATGTCACGTTCGTTGCCTATACATCGCGATGGATCACCAGCGTTTGGCTCGGCGATGATCAACGGGTTCGTCCGCTCGGCCGCAAGGCGGCCGCCTATCGCGACGTAGTGCCACTTTGGGCGCGCTATATGTACGACGTCGCGCGCGACCATCCCAACCACAGGGTCCCGTGGCAAGTTCCGGCAGGAGTCGATCCCGACGACCGCGGCGACCACAGCAAGGGCGAGCAAGGGGAACCAATGGCGCTGGACAAGCGCAACTCCATACAACTCGACGATGCCGAGCGTCTGTCTATTCCGCACGGCTGACAAATGCCAGCTGGACCCGCGCAGAAATGCGCGAATTTTGCGCGGGCCAGGACAGTCCACTGCAAGTCTCGCGTAGACTGGTAGTCACCGGGCCGAAAAGAGCTGGATTCGAGTGTGGCCTCCGTTTTGCTGGGATTGTCTTCTACCTTGCTGCAATGGAGGAATTCCGTGCTCCTACCGTCCACTGTATCAGACGTCATGACCGGTGATGTATATGCCTTTGCCCAGGACACCAGCATCGAAACTGCGGCCCGCGTTCTCAGCACCCGCCACATCACGGGCGCACCAGTGGTCACTCAAAAGGGGCGTCCTGTCGGAGTAGTGGCCATTGCGGATCTACTCGATCTCGACCGACCTCACACACTGCGCGACGGCTATCCGCTGTTTTATCGCATTATCGACAGTACCCTGGAAGAGATCGGCGGCCATTTCCCGGTCAGCACTGGGCAGGTCGCAGACGTGATGAGTCCATTCGTCCTATCGATCGAGTCGAGTGCCACAGTGGCCGAGGCCGCCAACCGGATGATCAGTGAATCGGTCCACAGACTCCTCGTCATGGACAGCGGAGCGTTGACCGGTATCGTCACGTCGATCGACCTGCTGCGCGGTTTTGCCATGCAGATGCGGCAATGAAGCACCGTCGCCCGAGCACGCGATACCGATCGAGGCCACCTGCCAATTGATTTCTGGCCCGCTGATAAGTACGTGCTGCCGATGAAATCCACCTCTGCAACCTCGCTCTGCGCCGAGCTCATATTGAAGCACAAGGCAACCGACACCAGGCACCGTAATCGGCGCCGTTGCCGATCGAGCAAAAGCCAGCAAAAACTGCGCAATCATCGGTTGAATTTAGCGTTCATCGGCTGGATTTATCCAGCTCGGCCCTGAATAAGCCACCAACTGCGCAAAGCCTGCGTCATGGCCCTCTTTGCCCGCAATAACTGCACAGCCAACATCGCTCTCGTGAGCTGTTTTCGGCCGTGCAACGGGCGCAAACCCGCATCTATCGAGTTGGCAGACCATGTGCAGACGAAAGCTACCGGAGGCAAAGACCATGAAGACGATCCTCATTGCCACTGATTTTTCGGACCACGCCAAAGTCGCCGGACAGTACGCTATTCTGCTCGCACAGCAGCTCGACGCCGATCTGGTCTGCGTGCACGCCAGCATCATGTCCGAGGCCAAACCGGATGCCTTCGAGATCGCTCATAACAAGTTAGAGGACTTTCGCACCCATCTGCAGGAGCGCATGGGACAAAAGCGGCACTGGCTCGAACTGCTTGCCGACCAGGCCAGCAAGCAGGGCGTCAAGTCGCAGCACCATCTGGTCGACGGCTCGCCGGCCAATGCCATCTGTGCCGCGGCCGAGGAAGTTTCGGCCGATCTGGTCATCGTGGGATCGCACGGTCACACCGGGTTCAAGCGCATCTTGCTGGGCAGCGTGGCCGAGAAAGTGGTCAGGTTGTGCAAATCGAGTGTACTCGTGGCACGGTCCCCGATCGTGAGCCAGGAGGGCTTGAAACGCATTCTCGTGGCCACTGATTTCAGCGATAGCGCCGGCGCTGCTCTCGATCAGGCCGGTGTTCTGGCCGCACAAGATGCTGCGATCGATATTCTGCACTGCTGGCACGTGTCCGGCCTGGCCGAGGGGCCGATCGACCCCATCGTGGGACCGGCACCCGTGTACTCGACGATGGCCGAGCACGTGGTCGCCGACGCCGAGCGGCGCAGTAAGGATCTGGTCTCGCGCGCCTCGCAGGCACAGCGCAAGGTGCAGTTTCACCTGTTCCAGGGACGGGCCACAGCCGGGGTACAGACGTTTATCGAGGAGCAGGAACCCGGCTACGACCTGGTTGCAGTGGGCACGCATGGCCGCACCGGCCTGTCGCGTTTGCTTCTCGGCAGCGTCGCCGAGGTCACTGTGCGCTACTCGCCCTGCTCGGTTCTGGTCGCTCGCCAGTGAACGGCAAATGTCGATGGTAGATGATCCGCCCGGCCGGTCGATGATCGGCCTGGCCAGCGGATACTGACTCCACTGAATGTCTGCCCACTGGTCGAATCGTCAACGCCGCCAGCTCCATACCAACTCCGCCGCGCATTCCTGGCCAGGGGTCCGACTTGTCCGACCCTGTCGATGACACAGTACTCGACCGGCTGGGTGCAGCTGATGCATGCCTCTCATGCACCTGGCTTGCAGCGCCTTGGAGACTGCTTGATAAGTCGTTCGAAATGACACAAAGATATATAATTTCAAGTAAATAAACTATGGTTCATCCACATTTTGCCTGGCACCTGGTTTGCTTCATCACTGAGCCAACCAATGTCGAACGCGGAGAAAGCCATGGTTACAGTCCCTCACGTCGCCGATCTCGATAGCCAGCCGACCGTCGCGAGCACGGAGCCCATGTCTCTGGATGACGCGGCCACGGTTGCGGAAACGTTGCCGGCGCAGGCTGTACCGACGATTCCGGACACCTTGCCAGTGGGAACGTCGCGACTGCCGCTTTCTGCGGTACCCGCTGACCCTCATGTGGGCCGCGTGATCGGCAGTCTTCGCATCGTGCGCAAACTGGCTGATGGCGGTATGGGCAGCGTGTATCTGGCCAGGGAGCAGATCAGCGGGCGCAGTGCGGCGGTGAAGATCTTGTTGCCCGAGTTCGCCAGGAATCGCAGCGTGGTGCAGCGCTTTTTCAACGAGGCCAGAGCTGCTCAATCCGTCGAGCACCCCGGGGTGGTGAAGATCTACGGCGCGGACTACGACGATGAGGGCAACGCCTATCTGGTGATGGAGTATCTGGAGGGCGAGAGCCTGGCCCAACGGATCGGGCGCGAGGGCCGGCTTTCGATCGAGCAAAGCCGCGCGATCACCTATGAGACTGTGAGCGCGCTCGCCGCAGCGCACGCGCGCGGCATCGTTCACCGCGACCTCAAGCCGGGCAACATCTTTCTCATGCGCGATCCATCAGTGCCCGCAGGTGAGCGAGTCAAGCTCCTGGATTTTGGAGTCGCCAAGCTCATCGCCAGCGACACTCCGCTCACGCATATGGGAGATGTCATCGGTACGCCGCTATTCATGGCGCCCGAGCAATGCCGGGGCGACATCAATATCGATCATCGAGCCGATCTCTACGCACTCGGCTGTTTGCTCTACAACATGCTATGCGGTCGTCCGCCGTTCGCAGGCAACTCGCCGGGCAATGTCATCTGTGCTCATCTGCAGGCTCCGGTTCCTCCGCCGCGGATGTTCTTGCCCGAGATCCCGTCCGACCTCGAATCCCTGCTCGCCGCGCTCCTGCAAAAGAACCCGGCCAGGAGGCCACAGCGCACCGAACAGGTATTGGCCATGCTGAGCTGCGGAGCCGTACCGCGACAGTACCTCGCAGACTGCACAGCCAAGGTGAGCGCACGCGGTCTGCCATCGGGCTGGAGGCGCGCAGTGGTCATCAGTGCTGCCGGAATCCTGGCCACACTGGCCGGAATGGGCCTGCTCATGGCCTTCTAGCAGCGTTCGGGAAAAATCCCGAACGCCGCTACCATTATTGGGCAAAGCCCTCCGGCGGCCTCCCGCCGGGCGCCCCATGTGCCCGAAATCGGCTGATCGCCGCTCTCGGCCCGGGCGCTAGCAGCGTTCGGGAAAAATCCCGAACGCCGCTACCATCATTGGGCAAAGCCCTCCGGCGGACTGCCGCCGGGCGCCCCAGGTGCCCAAAATCGGCTG
>JAKSDA010000004.1 GCA_022360315.1 Pseudomonadota bacterium | reverse complement strand
TCAAGGCGATACTCATCCTGCCTGGCGCCCTGCTCAAACAATGTCAACTCAAGCACATCGCTATCGTGCATGAGAACCGCTATCGCCACTCCGCGCATCGCTGCCGACAACACGGTCGTAAGCTCTGACAGTACTGAGTCGCTCTGGCCTTCTGTTGCCGAATCATAGATCGTAATCCACGGATGTTTGGTGACCGGACCCACGAGAAACGTACGCTCGTGGTTGTCCTCGTCGCGGACCTCGATGTATCCCGACGCTGTCATCCATTGCCGCAAGGCAGCGACAATTCGCCGGCGACTCTGCTCAGGTTCACGCGCATCAACGCGGACTTGTACGTTGGTAAAAAATGAACCCATCGCTTACTCTAGACGGCCTCGTACGGCAAATGCAACACAGGGTGGATGTGAGGATCCGGCGGCACGTACACGTACCATAGTCATCTCCATCAATAATCCGTTTAGACCAGCATTGCCTGGTTCGACTCTATCGGTAGCCCAATAAGTGCCTACTTGCCGGCGAGCCTGCCGATGGCTGCATTTCTCGTCGGTCAGGTAGCTCATTACTATGCTTGCTTCTCGCGCCTTGCCCTCAAGGCGCTGGCTCGACCCTATTGGGCATTTACTTGCGGGTCCCGGTACTAAGGAATTGCGAGATTCGCTGGAATAGAGGGAGGAAAAAAGATAGATGGAATCATGCGTACTCCTCGGTAGATAACGTAGCCGATTCCAATGCCAGCACCAGTCACTGCCACACCTGTGGCAATATCTCGCCCGTTCGGACCTGTCTGCGGTTGTGTGCTTGGTACCGGCACTTGTCTTGGTACCGGTACTCGTATCGGACGGCGAACCGGTCTTCGCCTACCGCCTCGACAACTATAGTAATAGATTCCGTTGCTGGGCCCCCAGGTAGTCATTTGTTGTGCAGGATTCAAAATGAACGGTTGCGTGGGGACGGTGACGGAATGCATCGGAACAGGCATTTCTCTACCATAAGCGATATTGTAGCCTTCGATATACTGCGCGAGCTGCGCTTGCGCTACTCTCTGTAATCCCAGGCCAAGCCACGACGCCGGCTTGATTTCGCCAATCTCCGTTATCATTGGCGGCCAATTGCGCAAGAGATCAGCACGACCTGCACCGGGAATGGGTACTTCTGCTTGGCATCCGGGATAGCCGGCAACGCAGGTAGCTTCGATCTGTCCATGAGCGGCAATGCCAATGGCATTTGCCGCTACTCCTGGCACATGACACCCGGCGACAGTGGCTCGCTGGATCGGTTTGTCAGTATTCTGCATCCTTTGCACGGGCTGCGCAGAAACCGCCTTGCCCGATTCGTTAAACGGATTTGTTGCCAGCCTTACCTCTGCCTCTGCAAATAGATGTAACGAATTCACCCCGACGTTTGCTGCCAACTCGTTCATGAGTTCACTCAGTTCTTCTGCGGTATTCGCTTGTCCCAAGAACGGCAATCCGAGAGGCGAGTCGTCGACCGCGGAGATCTGTGCATCTCCACCAGGGTTGCATTTGCGTTGAACGATACCCGACGAGATCTTTAAAGAAGACGGAGCAGAGCTAGATGAGGTTGATTTTGTACTGCAACGAGAGCAAGTGCCGCCGCACGCACACTCGTTCGAACTCGGTTGCATTTCTGACGATTCGCTGATTGCAGGCTGACCAAACGCTGCCTTCGCTCCCATCTCATCAGCCTCTCGCTCTAGTGCCGGATCATCATTGACCGCAACCCCCTTGGCTTGTGTCGTGCTTTGTACTCGCCCCTGTGACTGCTGAACTACATGTGTGAGTTCATGGCCAAGGAGTTCGCGGCCGCGTTGGCTGTATGGGTTGTATTGGCCGGGCTGGAAATGAATGTCGGTTCCTTGAGTATAAGCTAACGCTCCCACAGAGGCAGCCTGGGAGCCTTCGTGGATGCGCACGGCCGAGAAATCGGCGCCGAAAGCGCCCTCCATTTGAACTCGCACATTGTCGGGAAGCGCAGTGCCGCTACCCCTTGGTTGTGGCGGCGATACTTCTTCTGGCTCATGCTGCTGCTTGCGCTGAATGGGGGTGGTATCCTCCTCGGGAGGCGAGTAGAGATCCGGGCGGATGGCCACGTCCCATGCTGACATTCTGCTGTCGATGACAGGGGCTATGGGTGGCGTCGTTGCAACCTTGCGCTGTACTGGGGTGGCAGAGTGTTGCGAGGATTTTGCTGGCGCATTGTTCGTTGCCGCCGGGGCAGCGCGAACGATGCGCGAAGTCAGCGTAACCTTCCCTGGAGTGATGGTCGGTTGGTAGATCGGCCTGGGTCGATCGAATTCATCATCGTAGTCGTGGTCTTTGGAATCATCGAAGAAATACCTACTCATGAGATTCCATCTCCCGCAGCTCAGTGGCGAGTATCTCCCTTGCACCTACATGTACAAGAGAATCACTCAGTCTGTCGCACTCCTTACATCTGTTACGACAGGACGATATCGAATCTTCCTATCGATTGAAAAGCCAATTGTCGGATTAGTAGCCGCAATTCATGAGATCCGAGTCTGAGACAAGACAAAATTTTGTCTCGATACCATTGCCGGAAAGTCGAGCCTTCGACTGTCGTGATCAGAAGACAGTACCGGGTCTGGTTGCGAGTCATTCCATGATGCGGGCCACTGCGTCGGGGATGGCTTCCGGGTTGCCCACAGGCAGGGCTTGCCAACGCTCGCAGCGATCGGTCCAGGCTGGACGCTCAGAGTGGCGAGGGTATTCGGCAAACAAAGCTCGCAGATGGGACGGTGCATTCAGAGTGCGGTGTTCGGCGCCAAAATAGATATGGCTCATCAGCACAATCACCGGCTCCATGCCACTGTCGCCAGCCAGTGCCTCACGCAAGCCGCGCGCCTGGTCGAATGTGCGAACTAGGTCCACTGGCTCGAGCGTGCGCGCGGCCAAAATCTCCAACACGTCGCTGGGATGCTGCAAAGCCCGGGTTGTGTTGTCGCCCCCTGCGGCCAGTAAAAAAGCCGGTTCGCCAGCTTGGAGCAGAGCCCGAGCCAGATAATGGGCAGCTGGGCGCAACACCTCGGCAATGGCTCCCAGGCAGGTCGCCGAGACGTCCAGAACCAGCACCGTGGGTCGCAATCGCGGCGGCTCGCGACCCATTTGAGCGCGATAGAGCAACTCCCCGCGGCTGTAGCGATAGGCGCGCACTTCGTCGCGCAAAGCCCACTCCGAGGGCACCAGGGCCTTCACATCGCCGCGATGCGTAACCCCCTGGCGGGTGACTCCCAGGCTCGATCCCTCGGCCCGGCCGGCCATCTCGGCGGGCATATTTCGGCCCAAAATGGCTCGCTCAGGAGCGCTCAAGGCCACCATATCATCCAGCCGGTCGAGCAACGATAGCGGCAAACTCGGCTCCGCCGCGCAGGCAGTTTCGCCCAGCCCGGCCAAAAGAGTCAATAACGGCTCGTCAACCCGGTCCAGAGCCAAGCCCAGTGGCCCAACGGGCGCGGTCATGGCTGCCACACCTCGACCATGGCCAGCCACGCGCTCGCGAACGCCCGGTTCGTCCCGAGCATAACTGCCAATCGCTTCGACCAAACATAACTCGACCCGGCCCGGCCATCCATCGTCCGGCAGCACAAAGTCCTGATTCGGCTCATACCCGGCATCGCGCAGCAGCCGCAACAACACCAGCACCGGAGCAATACAAGCCTCGATCGACCAGCTTAACCCGGCCAGCTCGATGACTCGTTTGTGCTGAGCAAACTGGGCCAGCGGGCTTTGCTCCGTCTGCTCCACCTGTTCCATCTGCTTGACCCGACCGCTGATGAGCGCGAGCAAGTCGCGCACCAGTGATAGCGACGGCGCAAACCCCGCTGCCAGAGCCGATGCCAGCGCCCTCGGCAATACCGCTACATTTCTTGGCCAAGAATCCAGCCACATACCCAGCCGATCGCCTTCGCCAATGACCACTCCTTCGATCGTCGCCACCTGGCGATACACGTACGCGGCAAACTGCGGATGCGAATGAAACCAGTCGTCGCCCATCGGCCGGGAGTATACTCCACGACCCGGCTGTCACCAACCCGCGGTCCCCCGCCACCTGCTCTGCCGCGTCGCCGTAACAACACCCGAATTTCGCCCCAATGTTCACTATTCTGGACATCTGGCCCGACACAAGAGCTCCGCCCTGGAGGCTATTGCCCATGCCGAACCAATCGTGCCTGCAATCACTCGCCAACCGTGACCCATTGTGGGTACACTCTCGATGAGGCAACCATGGCCAACCAGGATACTCCCGACCCATCTGCCAAACAGCGTGTCTCGTTCTGGCGCGGTGTATTGCGGGGCGTCGACCCGGCCGCTGCCACGGCCAAAGGCGGCATATCTCCGACCACTCTATCCTCTCCGTGGCTGCATCGACGTTGTGCTCGCTGCAAGCACAGCTTTCGCCAGGGCGACCGCGTGGTCCATCCTCAGCCCGGCAAGCCGCCAGTGCATACCGATGACACGGCGTTTTGCGCCTGTCCCGATGGCCCTACGCTCGAGCAATGTCGCGACGCCGAAGCGTTCTACCGCGGCCTCAAGCGGGGCTGGAATCCCGGCCAGGCGACCCATGTCACCACCCTGCCGCCCGGCCACCCCGCTCTGGCACCGCCGCGCGCCGGGTTTGGCCGAAAAACCTGCGCTGTCTGCGGCCACACTCTGCGGCCTCACGACGAAGTTGTCCTGTGCCCTTGCCGGCCCGAGGCCCCGCTGTGCCAGGCTGCAGTGCATTGCGATATCGTCCACCAGCTGCCGTGCCTCAACGACTGGAACGACCGGGCTGGGCAACCTGCTTGCCCAGTTACATCGATTGTCCGCCGCCAGCGCCAAGACCGTTCATGACTGCCGATCGCTTTGCCCGCCACCATCGCGTGCCCGGCTGGAACCAGAATTCTCTGCTCCGGGCGACTGTCGCGATCATCGGAGTGGGCGCCCTGGGCAATGTCGTCGCCCAAATTTTGGCGCAGGCCGGGGTAGGCCGGCTCATTTTGTGCGATCCCGACATTGTCGAGGCTTCCAACCTGAGCCGGACCCCACTATTTCGTCGCGAACAAATCGGTGCGGCCAAAGTCGACGCGGCCGCCGCAACACTGGCTGCCATGGCGCCGGGTATCGAGTTATCGCCCCGCCAGGCAGCGTTGGTCAGCGGAGTGGGACTGGCCGAGTTGCGCGACGCCGACATGGTGATCGGTTGCCTTGACAGCCGGGCCGCTCGAGTCCGTCTGGCCGGCCGCTGTGGCCTGGTTCGCGCGCCCTGGATCGACGCCGGGACCTCGCCCTGGGGCGGCGAAGTCAGACCGTATCTCGATGCCGACGGACCTTGTTACAGCTGCAGCCTTACTGCAGCAGAGCGCAGCATCGGGGATGCCCCGCACAGCTGTGCCAACATGGCCCCAGCCCCCGCTGCTGGCGCGCACGTCGCCGCCTCGTCCCTGGTTGCCAGCTGGACCGCGACACTCGCGCTGCGCGTCTTGATGTCCCTGCCGGTTGCGGCTCGCACCATCCGCATCGACGGCGAACGCGGTCAAGCCGGGCTTATCGAAGAATCGCGCGACCCGGACTGTCCATTTCACGATCCCATCGACCCGATTCCGGCTCATCGGCGTCTGCCGTTGAGCCATCGCGCCACGGTTGCCGAATTGGTCCGCGCCCTCGAGCCAGAGTCCCGGATTCTGCTCTGGCAGCCGGCCATGCGCGAGGCCCGATGTCTGGGTTGCGGCCATTGCGACAACTCCTGGGCCAGGGTCGAGCGCCGGCCCTGTCCCCGCTGCGGTGAGCCACTTTGGCCGCGCACCGCGACCAGTCTGCGCGGTGCACCACCGGCGCTGCGCCTGTGTGACGTGGGCGTGGCGCCGCGCGAAATCCTGGCCGTCGAGACCCCCAGCGGCATTTCGGCCATTGAGCTAGCTCACCGGTGAGAACCACGAGAGGGATCAAGCGACGTTTTTCCGGTTCGAAACAAACCAACATCGATTTGTCCCTGCCACAATCAAGCCATGACCCGCGAACACAAACTGGCCCGGCTCTTCGAACGCATGTTCAGCGCCAGCGAGCTGTACACCTTCTTGCGCCACCATGCCGGGAAAGGACTGGTCAACGATCTGCCCAACCCGGCCACGGCGGGACGTGCGCCCTACGCGGCGCAAGCGGCCGAGAAGCTGCTGGAACGCGGTCTGCTCACCCCCTCGCTTGTCGACGCCTGGGCCGAGGCCCGGCCCGGCCACGCCGCCGAACTCGCCCCATTTCGCACAAACGTGCCCGCACAGGCCAGCATGGGCCACCCAGAGGAGCACAACGCAGCCCAGCAGGCGCATGCGCTGAGCTTCAAACACCTCGTCGAGCAGCAACTGATCGCCGAGCTGGCCAACCTGTTTCACGATGAAGCGAGTGCCATGACCCTGCTGACCGTGGCCGAGATTCCCCTCAATAAGCTGCGGCCATTTGCCGCAATGACACCGGAGCAGTATTGGACCCATGTGTGTCAACAGCTCGACCGTGGGATTGCACCGTCCCGGCAGCGGGACGACGGCTCGCAAGAAACCGGATTGGACCGACTGATGGCTGCAGCAGCCGAAAACTTTCCCGGCAGCGCACGGCTGCAACCCTATCGGGCAAAAAAATAGCCATCGACACCAAACAATCAACTCGACAATCACGCCACTGTGATGTAAAAGCGGCAAGGGGCCGCAAAGGTAAGCAAGAGTAAGCAAAACAGACGCAGCGAGGCACGGTAGCCCGAGGTATACTGTGGGAGTGACGGAACAAGCCAAGGAGCTGTGGCGTTCGGCGGGCCGTTGTTATGCCAGGGCGGAGCGCTACGAAGATGCGGGTCGATGCTACCGAGGTGCGGGAGATGCGGGCAAGGCAGCAGAATGCTACGAGCGAGCGGGCATGTACCAAGAAGCGGCGGAGCAGTACCAGGAGGCGGGGCAGAATGCACGAGCGAGCTGGATGTACGGGCATTATCTACGGAGGTACGAAAGCGGGCGCAGAGCCCTGGGGCAAGGGCCCGAGAGCAAGGCGACGATTGAAAGGGAACAATGGCATCTGGCCAGGGCGCGATGTGACGCGGGGATGGGAAACCAGACCAGAGCGGTGCGGGCAGTGCTGGAGGCGTTGCAACGAGCGACGAGGTTGCCGGCCTGGGAGCGGTGCAAGCTACGCGAGTGGGCGGTGGGAGTGGCAGAGGGAG
>JAKSDA010000585.1 GCA_022360315.1 Pseudomonadota bacterium | reverse complement strand
CCGAGCCAGAGCGACGAGGCGCGCCGCCAGTGGGTGGGCGAGGAGTGGAGAATACTGGGTGTATTTGACCGACGAGCAAGCCCGCTGGCGGTGATGGATCGCCGCTCTGGCGACGCGGAGAGTTTTTGGACCGGCTCTTAGTACATCTCCCCGCAATTTAGTACCCATTACGCCCGACCAGCCCGCCGATGGCTGCGTTGCTCGTCGGTCACGTAGGCCACTATGCTCCTCCTCGACGCCTTGCCCTCGACGCGCTGGATCGACCTACTGGGCACTTTCTTGCGGGGAGATGTACGTAGGCATGAGGAGCAGCGCAACGGCAAATTGATTTGCTTCGCTCTCATTTCGCTCTGTGCCCTCCGAGGCTTTCTCGTCTCGGTAATGAAGCTGCAATCTATTATCCGTAAAATTACATGTTTTCCGTTGCTTTGGTGCTATGGTACACAGTGGTCGATCTCATGGGCGATCGTAAGGAGACCGACACACCATGACACAGCCAGACTATTACAAGACATATCAGAAGTTCTACGCTACTGCTCGCTCGGGCGAGAAAATTGCCCATACTGCCTTTGCCATCAAGACGGCGAGTGGATCTGTGCCCTTCGACAGAAAGAACACGACGGCTGGAGCCCTCGGGATCCAGGACGGCAAAGAGGGGAGAGCGCTTCGAACACGTACCGAAGTAGACGCAGAGATAGCGCGACTAGATGGTCCCCACGCCGAGCTGGCCGAAGCCATGGTGGGCGTGGCCAAGGCCCTAACCAAACCCCAACGGTAGTCCTCGGCAGAACACCGCCCCATGGTCTCGCCGGGCGTCTCGCATATCATGGAATAAAGTCGCTCGACCGCTGCCTTCGCTACCTATCGCCCTGATGCGATGTACTCACGCACTACTTGTTCAATTTTCGTTGCCAAATCCTGACTGTGTACATTCGTTATCATGCACCCTCAATCCCACCCTACGATCTGAGCGTCAAACCCACCCCTGAACAGTTACCGAGGGGCGATTCGGGTCTATTTCAACGCGTATCCGCCGCCCGTCGCAGTGACATTCGGACCGGTGCATCCCGACGCCGACGAACGCTAAACTGGCGGCGCGCCGAGTCGCTCTGGCTCGGTCCGAGGTTTTTGGACCGGCTCTTACCGTCGTATATGGCAATCATCGCCTTCAGCCGATCGCTGTGTGTGTAGAGATCATCCGGGTTTGCGAGCGGGATCTTCTCTTCGTTCTTCTTCACATCAAAACACCAAGAACCAGATGAAGTGCCAGACTCTGCACCAGCATATGATTGTTTGAATCGCACAGGCTTATCGTTGGTGTCGTCGTCGGTGCTCATCTCCCCATCGGGGTCAACCCTTCAGCGTTTCGGTCTTCGGCTTGTGCGTAGAAGATGGGCCGCACCCTGGAGGACTACCCTCTCCACCGGCCTGGAGAGCAAGCGGCCCGGGCTGAAAAAATGATGACTCTGGGTCCTTTCTCGCCGTGCCATCAATAATTGACCCCACCTGCAGTGGGAGAGGATGGCGGTGTGACAGAGTGAAGCACCGTAGGGCTATCGCCAATCTTACTGCTCGGCCTGGTTGGGCAACAGAGGCGGGCCAGCCCCGGTGACCGCCTCGGCCAGGACCCGTGCAATCCCATGGGGCCTTGGACACAACTGGTGTCCCTGGCAACTCACAGAATATCAGCCGTTGATCAGCTTCGGGGCCCGAACTCAGGATCTATGGGCCTTTGAGTCTTTTGTCGAGCGCGGCCTGTAACCGTTTCAGTTCCTCGGCGTCCAGCCCGGCCAGTCGCTGCTCGGCGTCGTAGTGCTCGAGTACCTGCTCGGGCTCCAGCCCGGCCAGCCGCTGCTCGGGCTCCAGCCCGGCCAGCAACGTTTCGGGCTGGACATGACGGAGCAGTTCCTCTACCCCGAGGGCCTCGATCAGTCCCTCGACTATATCGTCAAATCCTTCTAATTGCTTGAGCTCTGGCATGGTCCTGGCCTTCCTGATCCACCCGTGCATCCACCACAGAGCCTTTTGATCTTTGACCTTGGCCCGGTCATGGGTGAACAGTCTGAGGAAGTCATCGCGTTCGGCATCGGCTACCTGGTCGAGCAGAACAACCAGGATAGTATAGCTCGTTCCCACCAGGCGCACGTACCCGTCTCCTAGCGGTTCGGCTTCGACCCGACACCGAACGCACTCGCGCCGCAGCGTCGGGGTCTGGGTCGGCACAGCCAACACCAGGCTCAGCTCACTCGGGCTCTCTACCACGCAGTCATCTTGCGACAAGTACTCCCAGCCGTAGCTGAGCAGCCTGGCCAAGTCGCGTCGGCGCAGGCCGCTGGTGGGTCCCTTGAACTCGAGCAACGCCGCCTCGGTCAGATGGGGCCACAGGCCGCGCATGACCCTTGCCTCCTGGTCGCGTCGCTCGGCGCTGGTGCGGTAAAGGAGAAATTGGTCCGCCGATCTGGGGGCGAGCGAAAGCGGCTTCTCTACAGTGACTTCCCAGCCCGGCGGCTTGCGCTCCAAGACCAGGCTGGCGTAGGGATGGTGCCAGAATGTCTTGAGTGGGCCCTGGCACCCTTGCTCTGCCTGTCGTCCCCTTCGAGGCGGGTGACCTCCACGCTCCTTCATCGCTCCGATACGCTCCCCTCTCCACCGGCCTGGAGAGCAAGCGGCCCGGGCTGAAAAAATGATGACTCTGGGTCCTTTCTCGCCGTGCCATCAATAATTGACCCCACCTGCAGTGGGAGAGGATGGCGGACTCCCGCCGGGCCCCCATATACCCAAAATCGGCTGATCGCCGGGGCGCACGCAGATTCGAGGAAAACGATTCGTCCCGAATGCTGCTAGTGGGTCAACAATACAGAAGGGCTTTCTTCTCAGCAATCAAATGTCAATACCGTCCCCGAACTCAGGATCTATGGACCTTTGAGTCTTTTGTCGAGCGCGGCCTGTAACCGTTTCAGTTCCTCGGCGTCCAGCCCGGCCAGTCGCTGCGCGGCGTCGTAGTGCTCGAGTACCTGCTCGGGCTCCAGCCCGGCCAGTCGCTGCTCGGCGTCGTAGTG
>JAKSDA010000565.1 GCA_022360315.1 Pseudomonadota bacterium | reverse complement strand
TCTTCGGCCTGATGCTCCCCTTACCCTACCCGAATCATTCGGAGCGAAGCTCCGAGGGGTCCGGGGACGAGTCCCCGGCGGGGTCCAGGGGCAGAGCCCCTGGAGGCCTGTTTGGTTCCGGCTCGTCCGGGTTAGGACATGGCATCACATCGCTCGCTGGCGGGAATTCACACGAATGTTGCGCTAGCTGCTTGGCTGCGACAAGAAGTGTGCTACGTTTCTGTCTTTTGAATGCATAAGAGGATCATATATGTGGCGACTACGATCACCATAAGAACACAAGCACGAACCAACGTGCGGCCCGGATGCCTAAATCAGTTTGTTGACAGGAGCAATGATTGAGCTCGCTGGCAGGTAGACAGAGATATGCACACTTTTTCCAGCTCTACAACCGTATGTGATGACGCGCAAATGACAGTGAACGATGAGTCAGAGGCATCACGTCTGAGCGATTCTGGTAATCCGAATCCCTTCAAGTTTGATCAGAAGGTTACGGTATCTTATCAACCACGAGAGCTTGCCGAACAGGTCACGAAGTGCCTCAACGAGAAATTTGTTCCGCTAAAAAAGATTGCTGAGGGAGGTATGGGACAAATCTTTGTCGCACAAGAGAGAATGTCTGGTCGCATTGTGGCCCTCAAAGTGATGACGCCAAAGGCGATGGGTAAGCCGGAGTTTGTGCAGCAATTTGTTCGCGAAGCCGTCATTACAGCTCGCTTGCAACATTCAAACATAATCCCTATCTACGACATAGGATTCGTTACGAACAATCTTCTCTATTACACCATGCGATACGTGGCTGGGGAACCTCTGTCGAAGTGCCTCCCTCGGCTCGCACCGAAGAACCGTCTTCGCGTCTTGCGACATGCAGCGTCAGCGGTACATCTCGCGCATTGTCAGGGATTGTGGCATAGGGATATCAAGCCGGCAAACATTCTTGTGGCTAAGGACGGAGGAGTGTATGTGATCGATTGGGGAACGGTGACAGTGCAGCGTGGAGCGAATTACCGGCTGCATCTGCCAACAATCGTGGTTCAAGAGAGCAACCCTCTCCGAGACCCTTTGCCCGATTTGCTGCTAGAGGCCACTTCGAATGCCCTGTCCACCATGGACGCGTTACTCGTTGGTACACCCGCATATATGGCACCAGAGCAATTAAGTGCAAACGATCGCATAATGGGTCCCGCTTCAGACGTATGGGCGTTCGGCTTGATGCTTTATGAATGCCTGTCAGGTTCGCATCCCTACCAAGATTTTGCTGGCGAGCACCCCAAAAGAATCTGGCAATACCTACTAGAACATGGCGTCCCATGTCCCACTTCACTGTTTCCGTACGCTCCACGGCGCCTGACAGACCTTTGCCGAGAGATGCTTCAGCTTGACGCGAGCAGGCGTCTTGCTTCGCTGCAAATCGTGGTAGACATGCTGGACGAAATTCTCGGAGATAGTGCGTTGTTTTGTCCGCCGGGGCAGAGCAGTCACACGGCGGCTGGCCTTACACTGTTGGCGCCAGCTGAAGCAGGGGCATCATCCTCTGCGCAGACGCTCGTGCGGACCTTACCACTTCACGCTATGACTATACCAATGGCGGATGCAAGTGGGCAGGCTATTCAGAGCATGAAACTCCGCCTCCTACTCGAGCTCGCACAGGTGAGTTGGTGGCAAGTTTCGCGGCGACGCCAACTAAAGAGGCAACTAATCGCGCTTGGAGGCAACTAGTCGTGATTTCGCACAAGACGCTCCATGCTCTGTACGAGCTGTTGTGCTCACTATTCGATGTCGACGAACTTCGACGACTCGCCTTGTTCCTCGGAGGCAGAACATTGTATGAGAGTCTCTCTTCGCACGAAGTTGGCTTGGCGAACTTTGCCTTCCAGTTGTGCGGTCGTCTTTCTAAACAGGGTCTCATACAAGAGTCTCTGTTTGTTTGGATACGAGAGCAACGTCCCTACCGGAAAGAAGAAATCGAACGGGTGCGAAGGCTCTGCACTAGCAATAGTATGGCGACCGAGGCCACGAACACTAGTTTATCGGTGATTGAGCACCTCTACGAGCTGATAAAGCGCGAATACGACCCAAGGGCTATTATTCGAGTGCTTGAGCGCTATAACGAACGAATGTTTTGTAGGCCGGGAACTACACCAGAGATCGATCCCGAGCCGAGCAAGCATCGCTTTTCGCTGCATTGGTATGAAGAGCTGCCTGGGCAGACAAAGCTGTGCTGGACCACAGTGTATCAACTCCCGCCCACTGTACCATGCATCTTTCGCAGCAGTCCACATACCCGCCCCACCCAGCCGATCTTTTCAGACGCTCTGAAGGGGTATGTGAATACGTTGGTTCGGCTCAGCGAAGAGCCTCCTGCAGGAATGTTTTCGCTGCGAGGATTCGCTGGCTGGAGGCATGAGCTTTACGATACACAGAGACTGCAGCAGTGGACGGCGATGAAGCGAAAACTTGGTTCTCAGCAGATCACTCTTCGCACAATGGAGGGGTTCATCGACGCCATAGCACGGGAGGCGATTGGCGAACGATGGACGTCTATGGACCTGAACGGCAGATTGCTAAGGAGCGTCGTGTAGATTTCGCATGGGAATACGGCGGTGAGGCAAACCCCGATCGAATGCAATGAGTGTGTTGCCTCAGTCGAAACGCGACCTTAGTCTCTTAGCGAGTAGATTCTGTCATTCTCGGCAAAGATTTTGGGCTGCGCGCACACTTCCCCCTTTGCTGCGGGACACAAAATCCTTATGTCCAGAGCATGCCTATGCACTAGATATA
>JAKSDA010000425.1 GCA_022360315.1 Pseudomonadota bacterium | reverse complement strand
TCGAATCCCCTGAGCACAGAGAGGAGCTGCTCGCCCAGCGTCGCCGGGCACGAGACCTCAAGGGACGCGATCGCCTGCGGACCGAGATTCCTGGTGTTCAGACACTCATCGAACGGTGGATGGACGATGGTTGTCATCTGGCCACTCACATCGCGCGCACACTGAAGCTGCTGGAGCTCCACGGCTCGACGATTCTGACCGAGGCAGTCCAAGAGCTCATCGAACGAGCTATTCATGACCCCAGTGCTCTGGTCGTAGCATGCGATCGGCGACACAGACAACCGACAAAATCACCCATCCTGCCCGTCGAGCTACCCGACCATATCGACGATCGAGAAGTCATTCCTCACAGGCTGGAGACGTATGACAAAAACGAATAATAATATTAACCTGGCCTATAAGGCGAGTTTTCATCCCACACTACCTGATGGTGGTTGCAAAGCTGCCAGCAAGCTGCGCGTGGGCGTGGCGGAGCGGCCGATCGGGCCGGCGATCCGATCGATCGAAATCGGATTTATGAATCTGACTCTGAGGTCAGCCCGAAGTAGAGCACCAAATGGGTGCCTTTTGGCAGCTGCAGATAGGCCTGTCCCAGATACAGACCGGGCCGCAACTCGCGGATTTCGTCTTTGATCGCCCGGATGAAAAACGGATTTTTGGGCAGATCGTAATCGAGCTGAACCGCGTCGAAATCGCCGGCGCGGGACGGCCCGATCGAGGTCTGAAAGGGCAATAAGCGCAGGCGGTCGCTGAACAGCCGATTGGTCCCGCGCCCCTCATCTGAGCCTGTCGGACTGAAACTCTTGCCCCGCCAGGGAAAAAACCGAGAGCCGGCAAAGCGCCGGAGCACGCTCCATACACGGGCCGACAAAACTCGCACTGCCAACATGCGACCGCGCAGATCCCCGTTCAACGCATCGAGCGCGGGTACGCTGGCATCGCGATACAATGCCTGCAATTCGCCCTCATTCAGTGCGAGCAGATCGTCGAGCGCCAACGCGGCCAGCGCGGACTCGGCTCGATCGGCCGGCGCTGGGCCAGAGCCGGGACCGCCAGTCGGGGCATCTACAGCATCGTGTTTTACGGCTTCCATGAGCTATTCCTTTCTCGAGAGACGCCACTCGCCGTGGCGACCGCCATTCAGTTAACATACGGAGTCGTATGTCAACTTGATATTTCACATACGGCATCGTATGTCAAGGCAATGGCGACCGAGACCCGCGAGACTGCCAAGCAGAGGACGCGACGAGCCCTTTTGCAAGCGGGTTCAGAGCTTTTTGCCGAGCAAGGGCTGGACGGGCCGAGTCTGGATGCGATCTGTGAGCGGGCTGGTTACACCCGCGGTGCCTTCTATGTGCATTTTAGCGGACGGGACGATTTTTTGGTCGCGGTGATGGAACACGCCGGCAAGCCGCTGCTCGACATGCTGCTGGACAGTGCCGGCGAGGAGGCTTTGACGACCATCGCGGCGCGTTTCGCGCGCGCAGTGAGCGACGGAACCTATCCGCTCACTCCGCCGGGTCGCGTGCGGCCCCATCAGTTGCTCGACGCCTGCGCCCGCTCGGAGCGGGTCCGCGCGCTCTACGTACAGCTCCTGGAAGAAGCAGTGGAACGGCTGGAACGCGCCATTGCAAGCGATCAGACGAGCGGGGTACTGCGCGCTGATGTCGAGCCGCAGCCGCTTGCGACTGTGCTGCTCGCCGCAGTGATCGGAGCCCAGATCATGATGGAATTCGGCGCCGAGGTCGATCTGGCTCGCTGCACGGCTGCCGTCGTCGACCTTCTGCAATCGCCTGGTGTGGCGTCTACAGACGACGGCTCCGCCTCTGCTCGCGCGCCGCGCGGTGCGGGCAACCGGCGGGCAAGGCGGCGAAAAAAATCCTGACCCCGGCTCGCGTGGTATCGATGGGCGCCCTGCTTTTCTGCCTGGCCGACCAGGTCAACACCGGCGAGTACGCGGTCAGCGCGCAGGTGGGCAAAACCCGTTGACATGGCAATGGATGTCGCGTCGAGGTATGGTCACGACTCTTGCGGATCGCGCAAGCGGTTGCGCAAGGCGGCGATCTCGGCGGCCTGAGCTGCCGCCTCGCGCCGGGCTTCCGCGGCCTGTTCTTCGGCTGCACTGGCCCGTTCTTCGGCCGCACTGGCCCGTTCTTCGGCCGCACTGGCCCGTTCTTCGGCCGCACTGGCCCGTTCTTCGGCCGCAGTGCGGCTCTCGATGAGCGTGGGGACGATATCGTTCCCGGCCGGATCACGGCTGATGCGCACCCGGGGCCTGCCGGGGGAGCTTTGTTTGAAGCACAGATAGGCATCGAGCTCGGCGCAAAACGCCGGTCCATTGCCGGCATAGGCCAATTCAAGCCGGTCCGCTGCACTGCGCCGATAGACCGACAATGGCACTCGGTCAATGGCGATCGTATCGCGACCGATCGAATGTCCGGCCGCTCGCGAATGTCCGGCCGCCGACGCTGGCTCGCTGACCAATCCCCTACCCCCTCTCACCCGGCCGCTCTGCTCCGCGGCAACTCCGCTGCGCATTCCTTGCTGGGACGTCCGGACAAAGGCATCTCTGTCGGCGAGGACCAGCTCACTGACACCGAGATGGTCATACCGGGCAGGATTGATCTCGTAATCTTTTTTCCATCGGGCCGAGACAATTTCGACCACGAAACGCGGCACGCTGTGCTCCGGTCGCCAGACCTCCCAGCGACCGGGCATGGGCTCGTCGGGACCGGGTGGATTGTCGAGGAGATATACGTCCGGCGAGACCTGAACGTAGGGTTCGCCGTCGACCCAGGCGAAGAAGTTGTCGCTGGCCACCAGGACCGACGACCAGCCGCGCTGCCCGGCCAAGACCTGCAGCGAGGATTGCAACACGTCAATGATCTGACCCTGTTCCCCACTCTGCCCCATATCCTCTTCCTCGGTCAAATACCACGGCGACCAGTCGATGGTGCCATCGCTTCTGCGCAATCCCTCGAGCGCATGGGGGCGAACGCGATGCATTGGTACGGGTCGCTTGGCAACAGCAATGACCATACATTGTACTCTAACATGTGGGTTCCTACCTCAAAAGTAAGCATCAGTTTTATCTACCCTGACAAGTTTTTTTCACACTGACCGGTCATCCCCCGCATGTCCACATTCAGGCATCGGAAACATCCCGTCTAACCTCAACCTGGGTGAGTTGTAGCCAACGTGTCTCGGGGTCGAACTACGAAAAAATCCTTTTTATAAGAATTTTTAGCAGAACAAATATCGTGCACGGTGAGTTCGGACCAGTCTGCTCGGGTTTGAACCCGACGCGCAAACGGTCGTCCCGGGCCGGCCTGGGACTCGATTTGGACGCAATGTGAGCTGGATCCGGCTGTGGTGGTGGCGGGCCGCGTGCTGCACGGAGGTGACCCACACTGCACCCGCAACGAACTGCGCGCAGCACGGGGTGCACCCGATCGGTCCGGGACCCGAACACGACGCGAGATGGGTGGAGCCCACTCGAGCTGGCCTTCGCGTGGGATGCACGATGGGGCAACCGCGATCGGACCGAGGTTGGTGTGGGATGCGCGATGGGGTAAACGCGAACCGGGTCAGGCGGCTGCGCGCGCACCCTTGTCACGCGTGCACGCTTGTCGACAATCAAATGCTTGAACCGTCCCTGATTCTGGACACTGTCTCCAATTCTGCGATGATTCGCCGGCGACGGCCGCAGTTCCCATTCCCGAGGTAAAGCAGAAAATGGCCAAACAGTACTGGTTGATGAAAAGCGAACCCGAAGTCTATTCGATCGACGATCTGGAAAAAAACCAGTCCGATTATTGGGAGGGCGTGCGCAACTATCAGGCCCGCAACATCATGCGCGATGAGATGAAAAAAGGCGATGGCGTGCTGTTTTATCATTCCAACGCCAAGCCCCCTGGGGTGGCCGGTCTGGCCCGGGTGGCAAAAAAAGCCTACCCCGACCACACTGCCTTCGACCCCGCCAGCCCGTACTACGATGCCAAAAGCGATCCGGACAATCCCCGCTGGTTCATGGTCGACATCGAGTTCGCCGAAAAATTTTCCGCCCTGATTCCCCTGTCAGTGCTGCAAGAGACGCCCGGGCTGGAAAACATGAAGGTAACCCAAAAAGGCATGCGTCTGTCGGTGCAGCCAGTGACCGCAGCGGAATGGAAAATCGTGGTGAAGCTGGGCCGCAAAACTGCCAGAACCGAGACGACTGCCAGAAGCAAAACTGCCGCGACCAAAACGTCTGCCGGGACCAAACCTGCCAGGACCCGATCCCGGGCGGTAAAAAGCAAAACGCGAGCGCGCTGATGATCCACTCAGGATCCCGGCCCGGGCCGGGTCATGGCCGCGGCCGCCGTGCGGTCAGTGGCCGTCTCGCCATCGGGTCAGGCCGCGCTCGTCAGCGCTGGCTGGAATGGTGTTGTCGAGCAACGTGGCAATGATGGCCCCCACTGCCATGCCGGTCACTCCCAGTGTGTTGATGATATTGGCCAGCCAGTCGGGCTCGAGTGATACTGGACTGGCCTTGAAATAGGCCGGCACAGACAGTCCCATGAAAAACGAAAAGCCGACGATAAACAGGTTTCTCGCCGAATTGAGATCGATGAATTGCAGGTTGGATAATCCCACCGCTGCGATCATGCCAAACATGGCGCAGTACACACCGCCCACAATGGGTTCGGGAATCGAAGCGAAAAGAGCGCCAAACTTGCCAAACAGGGCGAAGATGATCATCGCGATGGCTCCGACCTGAATGACCCGCCGGCTGCCCACGCGGGTGAGGCCGATCGCGCCGATATTCTCACTGTACGAGGTGGTGCCGTTTCCAGTGCCGAATACCCCGGCGACCAGACAGCCCAGCCCTTCCATCGCAATGCCTCGACTGATCACCGTGCGGTCGGGCACCGGGGCCCCGGACAGACGGGCACAGGCGTAGTAATCGCCGATCGACTCGACAACAGACGCAATGTACCCGGCCAGCATGCCGACGATCGCAGCCACTCCAAAGACCGGCCATCCCCACTGAAATGGGTACGGAACTCGAAACCACGGTGCCGCGGCCACTGCGTCCGCACTCACGTGGGCAGCATGACCGGTTTGAAAAACACCTGCCCACGTACCCACGGCAGCCATCGCCCAGGCCAGCAAAATAGCCAGCATGATGGGGAATAGCTGGAATGCTCGATGGACCGATTTCATGTATTGGCTGAACAAGATGATGAGAACGATGGTCAAGCCGCCGATGAGCCAGTCTTTTCCGGCCTTGGGCGCGCCGATGTCGACCACAGCCAGACCGATGAGAGCGATGGTTGGCGCGATGACAACCGGGCTGATGAAACGGACCAGCTTGCCGACCAGTCCGGTCGCGCCGAGGACGAATTCGAACACGGCCCCCGCGATGATCGCACCTTGCACGTGCTGCATGCGCACCTGCCAGCCAGCCTCGGCAAGTTCGGCCATACCGCAGATGGTCAGGGCCGGAACCAAAAGCGAAAATGTACCACCCTGAACAATCGGCAATCGGTTGCCCAGGGTGGTCTGCAAGAGCGTGGTGATTCCGCTGACGAAGAACATGGTGCCGATCAGCGCGCCGATCTCCAATGGATCGGTGATCCCGAGCTTTTCGCTCAAGAGCAGCGGGATCAGCACCGTGGCGCCAAACATGATCAGATAGTGCTGGAAGCCCAGCATGATGGCTTTGGCCACAGGCGGTACGTCATCGACGGTATAAATCAGCTCGGTGTGGCTCGATTGACTGGCCATGAGAACTCCGACGGGCTGGGCGAGGAGACTTGCTGCTCCGGCAGGGTACCAAAATGGTCGATGTATGGGCGCTCCGCTGGCCGGCCGCAGCGCCGCTGACAACCGAGACCCAGACCCAACAACCGAGTCGAGACCCAGACCCAACAACCGAGATCGAGACTAGCCTGAATTCCCACGTTAGGAAGTCGAGTTAACACCACGGGGACCCGCGGCGTGTCGGGGCCCGACGGATGAGCTCACCCGAAGGTGAAGCGAAGACGGCGATTACCCACCGGGCGACGGGCACATCGGTTGCCGCGAAGTCAGCAGCGAGAAGTAGCGGATTGTGCGCTCGCTTGCCGAAGCGCACCAGGACGGAGTCCTCGGGCAGGTGGCGTGTACCCTGCCTGGCTCGGTCCGATTGTTCAGATTGGGTCCAGCCAACAGGACAGAATCTCAGCTCTCACCGAGCTCACCACTTTTGTGTAGCGCTTGCATCACTGTTTTGCACACCCACTGCTGCAGCCGTAAACGAGAGAGACGGCGGCACGGTCGGGTTTGGCGGCGTCTCGAGGTGCTCCGGCGCCTACCACGATTACACCGGCGTTCTTGCCATGTTCACTAAATCGAGCCGTCCGCCGGATGCCAACCGAGAGCCGAGCGACGGTGACCGCCGGACCGCAAGACGAGCGAATCCAAAATTCGTGAGTCGAGGAC